>JAZBPO010000159.1:0-7102 GCA_036351675.1 Pseudomonadales bacterium | reverse complement strand
GAGCGCGAAGTCGCGGAGCGAGCGCTCCCCGAGGCGCGCGACGATCGCGCCGTCGATCTCCCCGGCCAGTGCCTTCACGGAATCGCTCACCTCGGGGTCCGGATGCGCGCGCACGTCGGCGGTCGGTGCGCGTCGGAGCGCCTCGATCACCGCGTGCAGCGGCACGGACTCCCAGGGCCGGGCCGGTAGCCAGCGCGGCGGCTGGTCCGCGGTCGGGGCGATGACGCCCGCCCGTTCGAAGATCCGCAGGAGACGGCCCGCCACGTCCGCCGGAACGGCCGCCGTGCGGGCGATGCGGGTCACGTCGGGGCTCGGCTCGCCGGCCTCGAAGGCCCGGCCGATCTGCCGGAGCGCCTCGAGGGCGATGATCTGGCGGTCCTGCTCCGACAGACCGAGGGCGATGCGCCGGCCCTCGAGGAACTCCGGGTGCTGACGATAGAAGGCGATGTCGGCGCCGATCAGCAGGATCAGCCAGCCGAGATAGAGCCAGAGCATGAACAGGATCGGCGTGGCGAAGCCGGAGTAGATGATCGTGACGTTCGAGCCGCTGCTCATGAAGGCCGCGAAGGCTGCGCCGGCGAGATTCCACGACACGCCGGCGACGAGGCCCCCGGTGAGCGCCGCGACGGGGCGGACCCGCGTGTTGGGGACGAACACGTACGCGAAGGTGAAGGCGACGACGACCATGGCGATCGGGACGAGGCGGCCGAGCAGCTCGACGAGCCAGCCGAGGGGCGCCGCGTCGAGCAGCGACTTCACGTCCGGGTCGGCGACGACCGTCGCGGTGATGCCGAGGGAGGTGAAGACGAGGAAGGGCCCGATGACGAGGACCGCGATGTAGTCGCGCACGCGTTCGGCGAAGGGCCGCAGCGAGTCGATCTGCCAGACCTCGTTGAAGGCGTCCTCGATCTTCTGCATGAGCGAGATGACCGTGTAGAAGAGCAGCGCCACGCCCACCACGCCGAGGACGCCGACCTGCGTGTTGTCCACGAAGCGCACGATGGTCCCGGCGATCTCGCTGCTGCGCTCGCCGAGCGGTGCGAGCACCTCGAGCAGGAAGGGTTCGATCTGGTTGTGGACCCCGAAGCCCTTGAGGACGGAGAAGCTGATGGCGAGCAGGGGCACCAGCGAGAGCAGCGTGGTGTAGACGAGGGACATGGCGCGGAGCGTGAGCTGGCCCTCGAGCAGATCGTGACCCACCGCCCACGTCGTGCGCGCGAGGCCGAGCCCTGCGCGCTGCGGCAGGGACAGGCCGGGACGGGGCCGCCAGAGCCAGTCCTGGATCCGTGTCGCGATGTCCGTGTCCGGTGCGAGCTCCATGGGGTCTCCCGAAGTGCCTGCCGGGTGTCAGCCTAGCGCGCCGACCGATCCCGGTGAGAGCCGTCCGCGGCCCGACGCCGACCCGCATCGGCTCCGACCGGCCGGCTTGCGCCGCGGGCGCCGGCCCGCGACCCTTCGTGCCGCGGGCGTAGTCGGGAGCAAGCCGCATGATCGAATACGTATCGAACCGTCGCCGCGTCCTCGCACTGCTCGCGGGGGCCGTCGCCGCTGCGGGCGCCCCGCGCGTCGTGCTCGCGCGCGCGCCTGATGAGGATGGAACGGAAGTCGACTGGGCCTCGCTCACGGAAGCGCAGTGGCGCGAGCGCCTCACGGAGGCCGAGTACCGCGTCCTGCGCGAGGAAGGCACCGAGCGTGCCGGAACCAGCCCCCTGAACGAGGAGAAGCGCGTGGGCACCTACGTGTGCGCGGGCTGCGCGCTGCCGCTGTTCTCCTCCGAGACAAAGTACGACTCGGGCACGGGCTGGCCGAGCTTCTGGGCGCCCCTCGAGGGGGCCATGGAGACCAAGCGCGACTTCAAGCTCTTCCTGCCCCGCACCGAGTACCACTGCAGCCGCTGTGGCGGCCATCAGGGCCACGTCTTCGAGGACGGCCCGCGGCCGACCGGGCAGCGCTGGTGCAACAACGGGGTCGCCCTCGACTTCGTACCAGGCTGAGGACCGTTCGCGTCTTGCTCGCCGCCGGCTCGCGCCGGCGGCAAGCGCGTCAGTTCCGGAAGCTCGAATCGACTGCGTCGAGCTTGCGCAGCCAGGCCGGCCAGGTGAGGTCGTCGGTGGTCCCGTCGAAGAGCACCTTCGACTGCTGCGCCGCCTTCTCCGCGCTGCCCTGGGGCGGCATGTTCACGGTGCCGCCACCGGCGAGGGCCCTGACCTGCATGGTGCAGGCGCGCTCGAGGTAGTACATGGCCATGAAGGCCGCGGCGCAGCTCGGCCCGGTCGTCAGCGTGCCGTGATTGCGCAGCAGCATGAACTGCGCGTCGCCGAGGTCGGCGACGATGCGCTCGCGCTCGTCGAGATCGAGGGCCACGCCCTCGTAGTCGTGGTAGGCGACGGTGCCGCACTGCATGGCGTGCTGCGTGATCGGCATGAGGCCTTCGGTCATGGCCGAGACCGCGACGCCGTCGTCGGTGTGCAGGTGCATGACGCACATGGCGTCCTCGCGGGCCATGTGCACCGCCGAGTGGATCGTGAAGCCGGCCGGGTTCACGTCGTAGGCGCTCTCCATGACCTTGTTGCCGTCGACGTCCACCTTCACGAGGCTGGACGCCGTCACTTCCTCGAACAGCATGCCGAAGGGATTGATGAGGAAGTGGTGCTCCGGACCCGGAACGCGGGCCGAGAGGTGCGTGAACAGGAAATCGTCCCAGCCGTGCAGGGCGACGAGGCGGTAGAGCGCGGCCAGGTTCACCCGCTGCTCCCACTCCGCCTCACTCACCTGATCCTTCACCGACGCGACGCCGGTCATCTCGCTGACGCTCATGTTTCCCTCCAGAGATTCGTGCCCCGTGAAGCGGGCGAGCGCCGAGCATACGCCGGCACGACTCGGTCGTGGAAACCGGCGCGGACGCCCCGCCTCCCGTCCGCGGGACCCGGCGTCGCGAGACGGCTATGCTCCGCGGTCCGCAGGAATCCGTGACCCAGGGGGAGACTCGCCATGCTTTCGCTCGGAGCCGTCGCGCGGCGCGCAGCGCAGATCAATCCGAAGGGCGTCGCCCTGATCGACGAGGGTCGCGAACTTACCTGGGGGGAGTTCCCGGATCGCCTCGCGCGCCTCGCGGGCGGTCTGCGCGGGCTCGGGATCGAGAACGGTGAACGGGCGGCGATCCTCGCGCTCAATAGCGCTCGCTACTACGAGTTCTACTTCGCGACGGCCTGGGCCGGTGGCGTGTTCGTGCCGGTGAACACGCGTCTGGCCGGTCCGGAGATCGTGCACTGGCTGACGGATTCGGGCGCGCGCGTGGTGTGCGTCGACGCGACCTTCCTCGAACAGGTGCAGGGCCTGCGCGATCAGCTCCCGGAGCTCGAGACGATCGTGTACCTCGGCGACGACGCGCCGGAAGGCACCGTCGCCTGGGATGCGCTCGCCGAGCGCGCACCGGTCGAGGACGCAGGCCGCGGCGGCGACGATCTGGCGGGACTGTTCTACACCGGCGGCACCACGGGCCGGTCGAAGGGCGTGATGCTCTCGCACCAGAACCTGGTGGTGAACGCGCTGCAGATCGCGCCCATCCTCGGCGTGAAGCGTGGCGATCGCCTGCTGCACACGGCGCCCATGTTCCACATCGCCGACTGGGTCATCTGCATGTCCGCGGCCGTGGCCGGCGGCTGCAACTGGTTCCGTCCGGCCTTCGAACCCGTGGACGTTATGGAGACGATCGCCCGCGAGCGCATCCAGAAGCTCCTCATGGTGCCGACCATGATCAACATGGTCGCGAACCATCCGGCGCTCGCCGACCACGATCTGTCGAGCCTCGAGCGCATCCTCTACGGGGCCTCGCCCATGCCGGAGGCCGTGATCGCGAAGGTGCTGGAGGTGCTGCCGGGCGTGGAGATGGTGCAGGCCTACGGCCAGACCGAGGCGGCGCCCTGCGTGACCATGCTCGCGCCCGAGTACCACACGGTCGACCCCGCCAGCCCCTTCGCGGGCAAGCTGAAGTCCGCCGGCCAGGCGATCCCGGGCGTGGAGGTCGCCGTCCTCGACGAGAACGATCAGCCGGTCGGCGTCGGGGAGGTCGGCGAGGTGTGCTGCCGCGGGCCGAACGTGATGCTCGGCTATCGCAACCTGCCCGAGCAGACCGAGGCGACACTGCGCAATGGTTGGCTGCACACGGGCGACGGCGGGCGCATGGACGAGGACGGCTTCCTGTTCATCGTCGACCGCGTGAAGGACATGATCGTCTCCGGCGGCGAGAACGTGTACTCGGCCGAGGTGGAGAACGCGCTCGCGTCCCACCCGGCCGTGGCCCAGTGCGCGGTCATCGGCGTACCGGACGAGAAGTGGGGTGAGCGCGTGCACGCGATCGTGTTCACGAAGGAGGGTGCGGAGGTGAGCGAGCAGTCGATCCTCGATCACTGCCGCGGCCTCATCGCGGGCTACAAGTGCCCGCGCAGCGTCACCTTCCGCGACGAGCCGCTGCCCCTCTCGGGCGCCGGCAAGATCCTCAAGACCGAACTGCGCAAGCCCTTCTGGACGGGCCAGGCGCGCGGCGTGAACTGAGTCCGGCGCCGCGCAGCGGCAGGAGGGCGGCATGGCGGACATCCGCATCACGCGCCGACACGGCCTCGAGAGCGAGGCCGCGGCACGGCTCGAGGTCGAGAAGCTCGCGGAGGAGATCGTCACCCGCTTCGGTGGGCGCTGGGCCTGGCGCGGCGAGGTCGCGGAGTGCGATATCCGCGGTGGGCGCGGCCGCGTGGTCTGCCGCGGTGACGAGGTGATCATGGAGGTCAAGCTGCCACTGATGCTGAAGGCCTTGCGCGGGCCGCTGGAGCGGGAGATCACGCGCAGGTTCGATCAGCACTTCCTGCCGGCGTCCTGACGCCGGGTCTTCCAGGCGTCAGACGTCGCCGAGCTGATCGCTGCGCACGGCTTCCCGCTTTCCATTCGCCTTCACCAGCGTCCAGCCATCACGCGGATAGCGCACCACGTCCACTGCATTGCGCTCGCCGCCCATGAGGTAGACGAGGTCCTCGTCGAAGGGATTCCGGAGCAGGTGGCCGGGGGAGGGCGCGGTGAAGGCCATGAAGTCACCAGGCCCCACTTCTGCGCTGTGCTCGCCGATCTCGGCGACGCCGCGGCCGGAGAGCACGTAGACGAACTCTTCGTCCGCCTCGTGGAAGTGGAAGGTGGTGCTGTCGCGGCCCGGTTCCAGGCGCACGAGATGGACGCCCAGGCGCTGCAGACCGAGCGCGTCGCCGAGGCTGCGCGCATGGCGCACACCGTTCGCGTTGAACTGGTGCACGTTGCGCTGCTCCGGCATGGCGGCGATGGTCGCGGCGTCTAGCAGGCAGGGCACGCCCGTGTCTTCTCTCGAGTCCATGCTTGTTCCTCCGTTCGGGCCTCGAGAATAGTTCGGATCGGCGGGCTGTGTTCATGGCGCGCCGCACGATGCGGAAGGTTTGCGCTTGGCGCAATGCGTTTAGCGCAATACAATGCGTTCATGATCAAGAGCGAGACCAAGCAGGTTCGCGCGATCCGCGACGGCTATACGGTGCAAAAGCTGCCCCCGCAGATTCAGGACCGCGCCCGCACACTGCTCGCTCAGCTGGACAGTGCCACGAGCATCGCGGACCTGAAGCACCCCCCGAGCAACCGGCTGCACAAGCTGAGCGGCAAGCTGAAGGGGCTGCGATCGCTCTCCATCGACAAGCAGTGGCGCATCGTCTTCCGTTGGGATCGTGGTGACGCCTACGAGGTCGAGATCACGGACTATCACTGACGCGCGCGAGGCACCGCGCCACGAGGTCCCCGACCACAGGGAGTTGGAACCATGACGAGCAGGAAGTTCTACACGGTCGACGAGGATGTCGACTATCGCGACATCATCGCTCCGGCGACTTCGCGCAAGCCGCCCGTCCATCCGGGTGACGTGCTCCGTGAGGAGTTCCTGGAGCCGCTCGAGATGTCGGCCAGCGCCCTGGCACGCGAGATCCGCGTCACGCCCTCGCGCATCACGCGCATCCTCAATGGCGAGGCGGCGATGACGGCCGGCACGGCGCTGCGACTGGAGCGTTTCTTCAAGGTCTCGGCTCGTTTCTGGATGAATCTCCAGAG
Source organism: Pseudomonadales bacterium (assembly GCA_036351675.1). Taxonomy (GTDB): domain Bacteria; phylum Pseudomonadota; class Gammaproteobacteria; order Pseudomonadales; family Azotimanducaceae; genus JAZBPO01. The sequence continues at coordinate 994 of JAZBPO010000159.1, read as the reverse complement.
CGCGTACGAGGTCGAGACCGAGCGCCGGAATGCCGACGCAGATCTTGACCGCATCCTGCCGAGGACCGCGCGCGCCTGAGCCCTGAGCCGCGTTGGAGGGACGGAATCTGCAGACTGTGGCAGAGGCGGTTCAAGCGTAGGCGCTGTCGCGGAGCGTAGTCCGTGTGCCTATGATCGTCCGGCTTCCGTCATCCCTGGGGAGGGACACGAGCTTGACCATTCGAACACTGCCCGACGTCGTGCGCACTTGGGCGCAGGAGCGGCCGGATCATCCCGCGATCATCTGCGGTGACACCGGTCGCAGCTGGAGCTACACCGAGCTCGATGGCGCCACGGATCGCATCGCGGCCGGCCTCGCGGCCCTCGGCGTGGGCACGGGCAGTCGTATCGGCTACCTCGCCAAGAACGCGCCCGAGTACTTCCTGTGGCTCTACGGCGGCAACAAACTCGGTGCAGTCACCGTCGCCGTGAACTGGCGCCTCGCGCCGCCGGAGATGGAGTACATCCTCGACAACGCCGAGGTGGAGGTGCTGCTCGTGGGCGAGGAGTTCCTCGACCATTTGGCGCAGGTCACGGTCCCCGCGCTGAAGCAGATCGTGGTGCTGGGCGATGCTGGGGACTCGGGTCATCCGACCTTCGAGCAGTGGCTCGAAGGGGTCACCGGCGAGGCCCCCGAGGTCGAAGTCCGACCCGAGGACACCTGCTATCAGCTCTACACCTCCGGTACGACGGGGCTGCCCAAGGGCGTCGAGCTCACGCACGACAATCTACTCGTGATGCTGCCGGCCAATCCGCACCGCATGTCCGCGGACACGGTCAATCTCGTCTGCATGCCGCTCTTCCACATCGCGGGCAGCGGCTGGGGCACGGTGACGCACTATCGCGGCGGGACCATCGTCGTGCTGCGCGACGTCGACGTGGCGAAGATCTTCCGCCTGATCCCGGAGCACCGGGTCACTCACGCGATGTTCGTGCCGGCGGTCCTCCAGGGCAT
>JAZBPO010000158.1:0-6337 GCA_036351675.1 Pseudomonadales bacterium | reverse complement strand
TGAACCGATGCCGTAGCCGGCGAGGGCCGCCTCGCCGAAGCGCCCGACCAGGGCCGTGAGCGCGAGGATCGTGCCGATCGTCAGCAGGGGCGACAGCGAGGCCGGGGCGGCCACGCGCATGACGTCGGCGAACAGTTCGCGCTTCAGTCCGAAGGCGCCCCTGTGCAGGCGCACGGTCTGCGAGGTGCCGGTCAGACGCAGGATCATCACGAGGCTCGACAGCGTCGCCGCGATCACGGCGGAGACCGCTGCGCCGACGATGCCGAGCTGCGGGAAGCCGTAGGCGCCCTGCACCAGGCAGGCGGTGAGGGGCACCTGCACGAAGGCCGAGCCGATCATGAGGAAGGCCGGGAACTGCATGTTCCCGGAGCCGCGGTAGACGGCGCTCACCATGCCCATGAGCCAGAGCGAGAGGCCACCGCCGAAGAGCACGAGCGTGTAGCGCTCGGCGGCCTCGAGCACCTCGCCGTAGCCGCCGAGGGCGAGCAGGAAGAGTTCGCCGAAGAGCAGGAAGGCGACGAGGAAGACGGCGGCGCCGGCGGCGGCGATGACGAGGACGTGCCAGATGAGCGCATCGGCCCGCTCCCGGTCGCCGGCGCCGAGGGCTCGGGCCACGGCGGAGGCGACGCCGCCGCCGAAGGCGCCGCCGGACATGGCCTGGGTGAGCATGAGCGCGGGGAACCCAAGGGCGATGGCCGCGAGCGCCTGGGTGCCGAGGCGGCCGATGAACCACACCTCGGCGAGGCTCACGACGGACTGGATCAGGAATGCGATGGCGTTCGGCGTGGCGAGGCGGATCAGCAGGCCCGTGGGCGGAGCCTCGAGGAGGCGGCGGGTGCGGTCGTCCATGGTGGCTCTGCCGTTGCTTGACGCAACGGACTCTAGCGCGCTCCTCGCCCGCCGTCGCCCCTCATTCCGCCGCCGCGGGGACGCGGACCTCCTCACCCGCGGCGAGGCCCGTGCGGATCTCCAGCAGATCGTCGCCGGCTGCAGGCCCCGTGCGCACGTGACGCCGCGCCACGCGGTCACCCGCGCGGACGTCGACGAATTCGAGCTGGCCGACGCGCCGGACCGCCGCAGCCGGGACCAGCAGCAGCGTCTCCGTGCCGACAGGGATGGCCAGGCGTCCGAACATGCCCGGGAACAGGGCCGCGTCGGCGGGCAGGCCGACCTTCACGACGAAGGTGCGGGAACCGGGGTCCGCCGAGGGCACGATCTCCTCGACGCGGCCGGTCACGGTCCGGTCGAGGGCGTCGACGTGCACCGCCAGGGTCGGGAGATCGCGCAGGCGCCTGGCCAGGGACTCGCGCACGTCCGCCTCCAGGCGCAGGCGCTCCGGGTCGTACAGGCGCGCCATGGGCACGCCGGGCATGACGAGGTCCCCCGGATCGACGAAACGGTCCACGAGGCGCGCCGTGAGCGGTGCCTCGATGCGCGCCCAGGACAGGGCGGTGCGCGCTTCCGTGAGGGCCTCCCGGGCCGCTTCCTGGTCGGCCCGGGCGACCGCGAGGGCAGCATCGGCGCTGTCCTTTTCCGCCACCGTCACGGCGCCCCGACCCAGCAGTTCCGTCATGCGTACGGCGGTGCGCCCGGCGTCGGCGACGCGGGCGTCGGCGGCCGCGAGGGCCTCGCGCGCCTGCGCGGCCCGCGCCTCGAGGTCCCGGGCGTCGAGGACGAAGAGCAGGTCGCCGCGATCCACGGAGGTGCCGGCGCCCACCGGGGCCTCGAGCACTGTGGCCGTGATGCGCGCCTGGATCGACGCTTCGTAGCCGGCGCGCACGGTACCCGTGGCGATCTCCAGGCGGGGGCGCTCGAGGGCGCGGACGGGGACCCAGATTCCGGCGTCGGCCGCGCTCGTCGGCGCCGCCACGCGTCCCGGCTCGATGCGCGTCTCGAAGGCGCCGGCGAACCAGGCGAGGGCGAGGACGAGCAGGCCGGCGGCGGCGACGGTCGTGAGGAGGCGCAGGTTCATGCTCGGGGCTCCGCGGCGGTTGCCGGTGCCCGGTCGTACACGAGGAGGTAGACGGCCGGGATCACGGCGAGCGTGAAGAGGGTGGAGGCGAGGATGCCGAAGATGATGGCCCAGGCGAGGCCGGCGAAGATCGGGTCCAGGGTGATGACGACGTTGCCGAGCAGGGTCGTCCCGGCCGTCAGCAGCACCGGGCGCATGCGCACGGCGCCGGCCTCGAGCAGCGCCTCGCGCAGGGCCATGCCCTCGTCGAGGGCCGCGTGCACGAACTCCACGAGCACGAGCGAGTTGCGCACCACGATGCCGGCGAGGGCGATCATCCCGATCATGGCCGTGGCCGTGAACAACACCGGATCCGCGTAGCCGCCCGGATGATCGGTGGCGACGAGGTTCAGGAGCCAGAAGCCGGGCAGGATGCCGATCACCGTTAGCGGGATCGCGAGCATGATGATCGCCGTGAGCGCCGCGAGGCCGGTCTGGATCCAGAGCACGACGAAGATGCCGGCGAGGGCCACGCCGAAGGCGATACCGAGGTCCCGGAACACGTCGAGGGTGATCTTCCACTCGCCTTCGCCGGACCAGCTCGCGCGCACGCCCGCGGGCAGGGACCAGGCCATGCCGCCGCCGTTCGCCAGATAGGTGCGCGCCTCCGGTGCCGGTGCCGTCACGTCCATCGCTGCGCCGAGGTCGGCCCCGACGTCGAAGACGATCTCCGCGGGCGTCCGCCCGGCCACCTCCGCCAGCACGTAGACCACCGGTTCGAGGTCCTTCGTGAGCCGCGGCTGAGCCGTCGGGGTCTCCTCGAAGCGTCCGATCTCCCCGAGCGGCACGAGGGGCCGCGCGGCGTCACGCAGGCCGCCGGCGTCGCGCTCGCGGGCGATGCCCGGTTGCCCCGCGACGGGCACCGCGTCGAGGCCGCCGGGCCAGGCGCGTCGGTCGTAGGCGAGGCGCAAACGGATCGGCAGCGGATCGGCCTCTCGCGGCGCCGCGGCGAGGGCGGGGACGGCGCCGCCGAGGGCGACGCGCACGGTCTCGGCGACCTCCGCGGTGCCGACGCCGGACAGCGCCGCCTTCTCCCGGTCGACGACGAAGCGCAGGCGCGGCGCCGCCGCGCGCAGGCTCGTGTCCACGTCCACGACACCCGGCTCGGCGGCGAGACGTTCCTCGGCGCGCCGGGCCGCCTCGTGGAGTACGGCCGCGGGCGTGGTCGCGCTGCCGTAGAGCTCCAGTACGGCGGTCGAACGCACGGGCGGCCCCGGCGGGACTTCCACGAGCGCGATGCGCGCGCCGGCCGCCTCGGCGATGGCCGTCAGGTCGTCGCGCAGGCGCAGGGCCAGGGCATGGGACTGGTCGGACCGGACGGCGCGGGGCGCGAGCGTGACGCGCAGTTCGCCGTGCTCCGGTGCGCCGCGCAGGTAGTACTGGCGCACGATGCCGTTGAAGTCGACGGGGGAGGCGAGGCCGGAGAAGCCCGCGACGGCTCGCACCTCCGCCACCTCCGTGAGGTAGGCCGCGAGGCGGCGCGTGACGGCGTCCGTGCGCTCGAGGCTGGTGCCGGCCGGCAGGTCCACGACGACCTGCAGTTCGTCCTTGTTGTCGTGGGGCAGGAGCTTCAGGGGCACGGTGCGCAGCAGCGGCAGGGCGCAGGCGACGAGGAACAGGACCGCGACGGCGAGGAGGAACAGGCGCGCCCGGGCGCGCGAGGCGAGGAGGGGTTCGAGCAGGCGCCGGTAGATGTGGTGCGTGGCCGGGTCGGCTCGGTCCCGGGGCTCCGCGGCCGGCGCCACGAGGCGCTGCGCGAGCCAGGGCGTGATCAGGAAGGTCACGAGCGTGCTCACGGTCACCGTGACGGGCACGTTGAAGGCCATGGGCGCCATGTAGGGCCCCATCATTCCGGTGATGAAGGAAAGGGGCAGGAACGCGAGCACGATCGCGATCGTGGACATGACCAGTGGCGCCCGGATCTCCCAGATCGCGCGGGTGATGCGGGTCTCCGCGTCCGCGTCGCCGGCCATGAGCAGGTGCCGGTCGATGTTGTCGATGCCCGTGATCGGGTCGTCCACGAGCAGGCCGATGGCGAGGATGAGCGCGAACAGCGTCACCCGGTTGATGGTGTAGCCGCCCCAGAGATCGAGGCCGAGCGTGACGCCGTAGCAGACGGGCACGGCTAGGGCGACGACGGCGGCGGCGCGCCAGCCGAGGCTCGCGCCCACGAACACGACCACCGTGAGCACGGCGACGGCGAGACTGCCGACGAGACCGCCGATCTTCTCTGAAGCGGTGGCGCCGTTGTCGCGGATGATCTCCAGCTGCACGCCGGCCGGAAAGAAGTCCGCCTGCATCGCGTCGAGGGCGGCGCGCACCTCGCGCGCGACGGTGACGGCGTTGCTGCCGCGCTCCTTGGCGACGGCCACGGACACGGCCGGGTGCGTGGCGCCGGTCGCAGGGTGCTCGGGGTGGGCCGGGCCGAAGGCGAGCCAGCTGTAGTGCTCGGGCTCTGCCGGGCCGTCCAGGACGCGGGCGACCTGATCGAGGTGCACCGGTACGCCGTCGACCACGTTGACGACCAGACTCCGGAGTTCTTCCGCACTCGCGATGCGGCCCCCGGCGTCCACGGCGAGCACCGCGTCGCGGCGATCGAAGTGCCCTGCGGGGAGACGCTCGGCGTGACGGCCGATGGCCTCGACGACCCCGAGCAGCGTCGTCCGGCGGCCGGCGAGGGCGTCCGGGTCCAGCTCTACGCGCCACTCGCGGGGGCGGCCGCCGTAGACGTCGATGCGGTTCGTGGCGTCGATGCGCTGCAGGCGCCGGGCGACTTCCTGTGCGAGGCGGTAGAGGTCGTGGTCGCTGGTGCGCTGCGCGTCCTCGCTCCAGAGCATGGCGACGAGGATGGGCACGTCGTCGATCTCGACGGGCTTGACCACCCAGTCCGTGACCAGCGCGGGGATCTCGTCCGTGTGCGAGAAGAGCTGGTTGTACAGGCGCACGAGTGCGCCCTCGCGATCCTCGCCCACGTGGAAGCGCACGGTCACCACGGCGCCGTCGTGGTCGGAGCGGCTGTAGGTGTGCTCGACGCCCGGGATGCGCGCCAGGAGCTTCTCCAGGGGCGCGGCGACCTGGCGCGCGACCTGCGCCGGTTCGAGGCCGGGCGCGGATACGAAGACGTCCGCCGCCGGGACGACGATCTGCGGCTCCTCCTCCTTCGGCGTCAGCCAGAGCGCGGCGAGGCCGACGGCGAGGGCGAGGAAGACGAGGAACGCCGGCGCCGGGGAGGCGACGATGCCCTTCATCCAGGCTGGAGGCGACTGTTCCAGGGCGCTGCTCCGTCAGTGGGCCCGCGTCGCCGCCGGCCCGGTCTCTCGGGTAGCCGGTCTCAGCCGAAGGCCCGGCCCGGGCTCACGCCGGCGCGGCGCAGGATCAGGGCAAGCGGACAGAAGCCGGTGAACGCGGCCTGGAGCATGTTGGCACCGACGAAGGCGGTCAGCACGAACCACCAGCTGTCGTGGAGCAGGCCGAGGGCGAGGCTCAGGAGGATCACGGCACCGGCGAAGGCGAACACGAAGCGGTCGATGTTCATGGGTTTCTCCGAATATTTGAGAAATCTAAATTAGATAATGCTAATGTTCAGCGCGTCCGTAGGAAGGCGTCAAGCCGGACGCGCATGCAACGGAGGAGCGAGTGACCCAGATCAAGCGCAGCGATCTCGATCGGCTGCTCGAGGCGGCCGGCGTGCTGAAGCTGCTGAGCAACCCGAAGCGGCTGGCGATCCTGTGCCATCTCCGCGACGGAGAACTGTCGGTCGGCGAGATCGCGGTGCTCGTCGATCTCGGCCAGTCCGCGCTCTCGCAGCACCTCGCGAAGCTACGGCGTGAGCAGCTCGTCACGACCCGGCGCGAGGGCCAGACGATCTTCTATGCGCTCGCGAGCCACGAGGTCGAGGCGATCATCGAGACACTGCACGGCCTCTACTGCAGCTGATCGCAGAAGCCGCTGCCGGGTGGGCGCGCCCAGTTCCCCGGGACCCTCAGGACAGGCCGTTCTACTCGGTCGCCCCGGGGCCGCTCGACCCTTCGATGGTCGCGGACTCGTGCGAGATCGACCGAGCCTGGGGCGCCTCGCCGTGTGCGAGGCGCTCGAGGTTGTCGAGGTCGCGGAGCAGGATGCGTCCTCGTCCAAGTGCGAGCCAGCCGCGCTTCTCGAAGTCCTTGAGCTGCCTGCTCACCACCTCCCGCGCAGAGCCGAGTTCGACGGCGAGCCGCTGGTGCGTGGACACGAGATTCCCGGTCGCATCCGCGAACGCGAGCAGCTTCTGTGCGAGGCGCCGGTCGACGCGTTCGAACGCCACCTCCTCGACCACGTGCAGCAGGC
>JAZBPO010000157.1:0-3788 GCA_036351675.1 Pseudomonadales bacterium | reverse complement strand
CGCATACCGCGTGCCGGAGGCAGGCCGGGCGAGCCAGGGACGCCCGATCGTCAATCTCTTCGAGCTGGGTCCCGAGGAGCGTGTGCAGGGACTCCTCGCGCTCTCTTCGCTCGACGTCGACGATCTCGCGATCGTGACCTTCACCGAGCGGGGACTCGTGAAGCGGACCGAGATCTCTCAATACGCGAACATCCGCGCGGGCGGGATCATCGCCCTTGGGCTCGAGGAAGGCGACCGCCTGATCGCGGTGCACCTTGCCGGTCTCGAGGACGAGCTCTTCATGGCGACGCGCGACGGCCAGGCGATCCGCTTCAAGTCGAGCGACGCGCGACTGATGGGCCGCCCGGCGCGCGGCGTGCGCGGCATCGGACTGCGCGAGGGCGATCGGGTCGTCAGCGCCGTGGTGCTGCGCGAAGAGCCCTCGATCCTGACTGTCACGAGCGGTGGCTACGGCAAGAGGACAGTCGTCGAGGACTACCGCGGCCAGGGCCGTGGCGGCCTCGGCCTGATCAACCTCAAGGCCACCGAGCGTACGGGCAAGGTCGTCGCGGCTCTCAAGGTCGAGGACGACGACGAGATCATCGTCGCGACGCGCCTCGGCAAGCTGATCCGCACGCCTGTAGGCGCCATCAGCACGCTCGGCCGTAACACGCAGGGCGTGCGTGTCATCAAGCTGGGCTCCGACGACGAGGTCGTCTCTGTCGTCAGGGCGGGCAAAGTACAGGACGAGGACGAGCCGGAGGGGCTCGACAGCCAGGACCAGGACGGCGAGAGCAGCGACGCCTGATCCGGACACGGAGCGAGACTCATGAAGTTTTTCATCGACACGGCCGACATCGAAGAGATCAAGGAAGCCGCGGCGCTGGGCGTGCTGGACGGCGTGACGACCAACCCGAGCCTCGTCTCGAAGACAGGCAAGACCTTCGACGAGGTGCTCGGCGAGATCATCGAGGTCGTGGACGGCCCGATCAGCGCCGAGGTGACCGCGACGGACTTCGAGGGGATACGCGAGGAGGCGAAGAAGCTCGCGGCGATCCACGAGAACATCGTCGTCAAGATCCCCGTCATCGACGAGGGCATCAAGGCGGTTCGCTGGTGCCGCGACAACGGCATCCGCACGAACGTCACCCTTTGTTTCAACCCGATGCAGGCGCTCATCGCTGCGAAGGCCGGGGCGAGCTACATCAGCCCCTTCGTGGGTCGCCTCGACGACATCAGCCAGGACGGCATGGAGTTGATCTCGCAGGTGCGCGCGATCTACGACAACTATGGCTACGAGACCGAGGTGCTGGTCGCGAGCATCAGGCATCCGATGCACGCCGTGCAGTCGGCACTCATGGGCGCCGACGTGGCGACGATGCCCCTCAAGGTCATCAAGGGCCTGCTCAAGCACCCGCTGACCGACATCGGCCTCGAGAAGTTCCTCGCCGACTGGGAGAAGGTCCCTAAGGGCTGAGGGGGTAGGAAGTGGATCGATTGGAAGAACTGAGAAAGCGGCTCGAGGAAGCGCGACAGGGCGGGGGAGAGGCCCGCGTCGCGAAGCAGCACGAGGCTGGCAAGCTCACGGCGCGAGAGCGCGTCGAGCTGCTCGTGGATCCGGGCAGCTTCGAAGAGACCGACGCGATGGTCAAGCATCGCTGCCGGGACTTCGGCATGGACGAGCAGCGCATCGCGGGCGACGGCGTCGTGACCGGTTTCGGCTTGGTCGAGGGCCGGCCGGTGGCGCTCTTCGCGCAGGACTTCACCGTCTTTGGCGGCTCGCTCTCGGAGACCTACGCCCAGAAGATCTGCAAGATCATGGACCAGGCGCTCAAGATGGGTTGCCCCGTGATCGGGCTCAACGACTCGGGCGGCGCGCGCATCCAGGAGGGCGCTGCGAGCCTTGCGGGCTACGCGGACATCTTCCTCCGCAACACGCTCGTCTCGGGCGTGATCCCGCAGATCTCGGCGATCATGGGGCCCTGCGCGGGCGGCGCGGTCTACTCGCCCGCGATCACCGACTTCACCGTGATGGTCAAGGACACGTCCTACATGTTCATCACGGGGCCGGACGTCATCAAGGCGGTGACGCACGAGGAGGTCACCAAGGAAGGCCTCGGCGGTGCGAGCACTCACGGCGCAAAGACAGGCGTCTCTCACTTCACCGCCAACGACGATGCGCATGCCGTCAGCGTGGTGCGGCGGCTGCTCTCCTACCTGCCGCAAAACAACCACGAGGACCCGCCTCGCATCGAGTGCGAGGACCCCGCGGACCGGGCGGACGAGGCGCTGAACGGCCTCGTGCCGGAGAACCCGAACAGGCCTTACGACATCAAGGAGGTCATCCACCACGTCGTGGACAACGGCGACTTCTTCGAGGTGCACGAGGGCTGGGCCGGCAACATCGTCGTGGGTTTCGCGCGTCTCGACGGCCAGAGCGTGGGCATCGTTGCGAACCAGCCGGCCGTCCTGGCTGGCGTGCTGGACATCGACGCCTCGCGCAAGGGCGCGCGTTTCGTGCGTTTCTGTGACGCGTTCAACATTCCGCTGGTGGTCTTCGAAGACGTGCCGGGCTTCCTCCCCGGCGTGGCGCAGGAGCACGGCGGCATCATCGTGCACGGCGCCAAGCTGCTCTACGCGTTCGCGGAGGCCACGGTGCCGAAGCTGACGGTCATCACGCGCAAGGCCTACGGAGGCGCCTACTGCGTCATGGCGAGCAAGCACATCCGCACGGACTTCAACTACGCGTGGCCGAGCGCCGAGATCGCCGTCATGGGCGCCGGGGGCGCCGTCGAGATCCTCTATCGCCGCGACATGAAGGCAGCGGACGATCCCGACGCGTTCAAGAGCGGGAAGACGGACGAGTACCGCGAGACCTTCGCCAACCCCTACGTCGCCGCCGAGCGCGGCTACGTCGATGCGGTCATCGAGCCCGCGGACACGAGGCGCCGCCTGATCCAGGGTCTGCGCCTCCTGCGCGACAAGGTCGACACTTCGCCGCCAAAAAAGCACGGCAACATCCCCCTCTGAGGAGAAACCGGTGTTCAAGAAAGTCCTCATCGCGAACCGGGGGGAGATCGCCGTGCGGGTCATCCGGGCCTGCCACGACCTGGACATCCGCTCCGTCGCCGTCTACTCGACTGTCGACCGCACCGCGCCGCACGTCCGCCGGGCGCACGAGGCCTACCACATCGGCCCGGCGCCGGCGTCCGAGTCCTACCTGAACGTCCCGAAGATCGTCGAGGTCGCCAGGGCCTGCGGCGCAGAAGCGATCCATCCGGGCTACGGTTTCCTGGCCGAGAACGCCGACTTCGCACAGGCCTGCGCCGACGCCGGGCTCGTCTTCATCGGGCCGCCTCCCGAGGCGATGCGGGCCATGGGCGACAAGGTCGAGGCGCGCCGCCGCATGATCGATGCGGGCGTCCCGGTACCGCCGGGCACCGGCGCTTTCACCGGTACGGCCGAGGACGCGCTGGCCGAGGCCGAGAAGATCGGCTACCCGGTCATGGTAAAAGCCGCGGCCGGGGGAGGCGGCAAGGGCATGCGCATCGTGCGCGAGTCGGGCGAGATGGCCTCCGCTATCGAGCGCGCGCGCTCGGAGGCGGGCGCCAGCTTCAGCGACGACACGGTGTACATCGAGCGCTTCATCGAGCGTCCGCGCCACATCGAGGTGCAGGTCCTCTTCGACAAGCACGGCAACGGCGTCTACCTCGGCGAGCGCGAGTGCTCGATCCAGCGCCGTCACCAGAAGCTCGTCGAGGAGAGCCCTTCGCCGATCATCGACGCCGAGACGCGCGCGCGGCTCGGGG
>JAZBPO010000156.1:0-5442 GCA_036351675.1 Pseudomonadales bacterium | reverse complement strand
GGTGCTTCGACACGCGCCGCGAGCGGGAACAGCGCAGCGCCGGGACGGCCACGCACGACCGCCAGCTACTCGTGCTGCACGCCCCCGAGGACGGTCCGGACTGCGCGCCCGACCTGAAGGCGCTCGCCGCGTCGGGCTTCACGTTCGTCAGCCCGGACACGGAGGGATCGGATCCGGAAGGCGAGCTGGTGCGCCTGCTCGGTCTGGCTCGTGCAGTGCTGGTCTATCCACGCTCCGGCGCTGCCGAGGACCCGCTCGCTCATCGCACCCTCGACCACGCACGCCGCCTCGGCATTCCCGCCCTGTGCGTCTGCCTCGAGGAGGCCTCGACGGAGCGCGCCCTCGACGCGGGCTTCGACGTGCTCAGCCATGGCCATGAGCGCCGGGCCGACGAGATCAGGAGCCGCGTCGAGAGCATGATGCAGGCACGTCCTGCCCGCGAGACGAAGCCGGCGCCCAGCTGGTCGCATCCGGAGCCGGTGACGGACCGTCCCGCGCTCGCCGTGGTGCCCTTCGTTAACCTCGGCGGAGACGAAGGCAGCGATCTCCTCGCGGCGGGACTGACCGAGGACATCACCACCCTGCTCTCACGCATTCCGGGCTTCTTCGTGATCGCGCACTCCACCATGCAGGTCTACCGGGACGCGCCCGCCGACGCAGGCACGCTGCGCGAACAGCTCGGCGTTCGCTATCTGCTGAAGGGCAGCGTACGCAGCGCCGTCGGCAAGGTCCGCGTCACGGTCGAACTCGTCGACGCGATCTCCCAGGCCTCGCTCTTCTCCGAACGCTTCGACCGGCCCCTCGACGATCTGTTCGAGGTGCAGGACGAGATCACGGTGGCGATCTGCGCCCAGCTCGAACCTAAGGTCCGGGCGGAGGACATCGCCTACGGCGCCCGCACGGCATCGGTCTCCGCCTGGCGCCTGTGGCAGGAGGGCTGGCACTGGCTCTTCGTGGACGCGCCCCAGCCCGTTCCGACGCGTTCGCTGCAGCGCTTCGAACAGGCCATAGCGCTGGAGTCCGACTACGCCCTCGGTCACGCCGGCAAGGCCATCGCCCTGGCCACGGGCATGCTCTGGGGCGGCATCGGACCCGAGCGCTTCCTCGAGGCCCGGGATCACGCGGAAACGGCCTACAAGCTCCTGCCCGAGAACCCCGTGGCGCTCTACGCCATGGGCATGATCACCTTCATCGAACCGGTGAGTCTGTGCGTGCCGCTCGAGTACATCGAACGGGCCGTGCACCTCGAGCCGAGCAATCCCATGTACCAGGGTGTGAACGGCTACCTCGTCGCCAATCTCGGCGACGCTCAGCGTGGCGTCGATCAGTGCCTCTACGCGACGCGGCTGTCCCCGAAGGACAGCCGGGAGCCATTCCTCTGCTACATGCTCGGGGCGGCCTACATCGCCAACGAGCAGTACGAGCTCGCCATCGAGACCATGACGCGCTGCCGTCGTTTCTCGGAGGTGGATTTCATCTGGCTCATGATCGCCTACGCCCATGCGCAGCTCGGCGAAACGGACCGCGCCGTCGATTCGCTCCGGCGCATCGACGCGCCGCGCTCCTACGCCTTCTACCGGTTCGCGGTCCTCGAGCGCCTCTGGCTCGAACTCCCGAAGCAGGACAAGGAGAGCTTCCTCGAGCTCTTCGCGCAGGCGCAGATCACCTGAGTCGGTGCACCGCACGCCTGCTGGCGCTTCGCATCACGGTGCCGGCGTCTCCCAGTCGAAGCGCGGCAGTTCGGCGAAGGCCCGACGCAGGCCGGCCTCCCAGCTCGCCCGAAGCGCCTTCAGATAGGGTGTACCCGCATCGAGGCGCAGCTCCCGCGCGAGCTTCACGCTGCCGGTCTCGAACACGGCGAGGTCCAGCGGCAGACCCACGGTCACATTCGAGCGCAGCGTGCCGTCGAGGGACACGAGAGCGAGGCGCGCACAGTCCGCGAGACCGAGTTCCGGCGTCAGGAGCCGGTCCAGCATGGGCTTGCCGTACTTGTTCTCGCCGATCTGCAGATAGGGCGTGTCCTCCGACGCCTCGATGAAGTTGCCCTGCGGATAGATCATGAAGATGGCGTGCGGCCTGCCGGCGACCTGGCCACCGAGGATCAGGCTCGTGCCGCCGGCGACGCCCGAGGCGGCGAAGGCGTCCTGATGGCGCTCCTGCACGGCACGGCTCACGCGGCCGACGTAGTCGGCTGCCTCGAAGGCCCAGGTCGCCGACGCGAGGCTCTCGCGGCCGTCGTCGGCGGCGAGATCGCGACGCAGCCAGTGCACGACCTCCTGACTCACGCCGAGGTTGCCGGCCGAGAGCAGCACGAAGATGCGATCGGCGAAGCCGTCGAAGACGTGGATCTTGCGATAGCTGGTGACGTAGTCGACACCGGCGTTCGTGCGCGTGTCGGCGCCGAAGACGATGCCCTCGTTCACCTTCAGGGCGAGGCAGTAGGTCATGGCGGTGCGATTCCTGCGTCGAAGACCGAGAGGGAGAGTTCGCGGGCGAGGAACTCGAGCATGGCCAGCCCGGCGACGCTGTTGCCGCGGACGCCGAGGGCGGGGCCGAAGCAGGCGATGCTCATGCGGCCGGGCACGATCGCGAGAATCGCGCCGGAGACGCCGCTCTTGCCGGGCACACCGACGCGGACGGCGAAGGAGCCGACCTCGTCGTAGAGACCGCAGGTGCCCATGAGCGCGACGATCGTGCGCGTCGCGGCGGCGTCGAGCAGACGCAGGTCGCGGTGCGGATCGAGGCCGCCGGCGGCGAGGAAGAGCCCGGCGCGGGCCAGTGCGTCCACGTCGGCGGTGAGCGCGCACTGGCGGAAATAGCCGTCGGCGGCACCGTCCGGATCGACGAGCACGCCGTGATGGCACATGAAGTTCGCGAGCGCGCGGTTGCGGAATCCCGTGCGGCACTCGGAGCGGTAGACGGCCTCGTCCATGGCGAAGGCCTCGTCACCGCTGGCCGCCGCCTCGCGCAGGAACGCGCGTACGACCCCGGCCCGCGCAGCGGGATCCACGCCCGGCAGACGTCCGCTGACGACGATGGCGCCGGCGTTGATGAAGGGGTTGCGCGGCCGGCCGCCCTCCTCCTCGAGGCGGACGATGGAATGGAAGGCATCGCCGCTCGGTTCCTGGCGCACATGCTCCCAGAGGCCGTCGTCGCCGCCGCGCAGCAATGCGGCGAGGGCGAAGACCTTGCTCACGCTCTGCAGCGTGAAGCACCGGGAGACGTCGCCGACGGCGACGGCGTCCCCGTCCACGGTGTGGATCGCGAGTGCGACGGCGCCCGGATCGGCGCGGCCGAGCTCCGGGATGTAGGTCGCGACCTTGCCGGACGGAGCGGCGGCACGGCCGAGGTCGAGTGCCTCACGGGCGAGTCCTTCGAGTGCTTCGGCCATGGCCCCCTTCCCGATCCACCCTCGCGTCGGACGCCATGCTACGGGCAGTTCGTGTAGAAGGAAGAACCGTTTCGTCGAGCGAGCCTCCGGACGATGCATCCACGGCTCCGGCCTGCGGCCGGCGACCACGGCGAAGCGCATGCGCGCCGGCGCGCCGCGGCGCGTCGTCCCGAAGCACCCGGCCGCCGGCCATGAGCGTCTGGCAACTCCTCGACGCCTTCGGGATCCTGGCGTTCGCGCTCTCCGGCGGCCTCGCCGCCGCGCGCCGGCAGCTCGATCCCTTCGGCTTCCTCGTCCTCGCCTTCCTTCCGGCCGTCGGCGGCGGCACGCTGCGCGATCTGATCCTCGATCGCCCCGTGTTCTGGCTCGCGAACCCGCTGCCGCTCTACGAGGTGGTACTCGCCGCGACGCTGACGTTCTTCTTCGCCGGCGCCGTCGCGCGGCGCGAACGCTGGCTGCTCTGGTTCGACGCGCTCGGTCTGTCCGTGTTCGCCGTGCTCGGTGCCCGCCGCGGCCTGCTGGTCACCGGGGATCCGGCCATCGCCGTGATGATGGGCGTGATCACGGCCGTCGTCGGTGGCCTGCTGCGCGACGTGGTCGCCAACGAGGTGCCGCTGGTGCTGCACCGGGAGATCTACGCCACGGCGGCCTTCGCCGGCGCCCTCGTCTTCGTCGCGGCGACGCTCTCCGGTCTGCCGAACGATCCGGCTCTGGCGCTCGGTGCCGTCGTGGCCTTCGCGCTCCGGGCGGCGGGCATCCTGCGCGACTGGTCTCTGCCGCGGCCACCCTCCGGGGGCGCGGCGAAATAGTTCCGGTCAACTACGGGTCTGCCTGCAGATGCCTGATTCATCTCGACAAATCGTCTTTCTCCGGAGTCTTCGCCCGTAGTTCAGCGCGCCGCGTGGATCCGTATGCTCGATCTCGGTTGCGTCAGAGGGATCGCCCAGCAGCCGAACGGCGGGCCAGGGACGGCACCGCCACTCCACAGGGAAGGTGGACACGGGAAGAGAGGGGTTCCGCGCGCCAGGGAAAGGTGTCGGAGCCGCGCCAGGGACGGCGCAGAGGGTCGGATGAACGGCAGGCGGGCATGGCCCGCATGCCGGAGGCGGGCCAGGGAGGGCTCGCCGCACCGGTCCTCCTTCACCTCCTTCACCCCCTTCTCCACCGTCCCGTCTCCATGGCGATGATCCGGAAACAGGCGCGATCGCGACCGCCGCCTCATGGCCGACCGCGGCTCGGGGACGGCCGCTCGTCGTTCGCCGCGGAGTGCGCTTGACTCGATACTGTTCGTGTATACAGTTACTGGACATGCAGCCAGTCGAGCATCCGCCATGACCAGAACCATCGACGATCTGCTGCGCCACCGTCATCTGTGGCGCGCCGCCGACGGCCCCGGCAGCGACCGGGGCACCATCACCACCGGTTTCCCGGCCCTGGACGCAGAACTCACCGGCGCCGGCTGGCCCGAAGACGGTCTCACGGAGATTCTCTCCGATGCCACCGGGGTGGGCGAGCTGCGCCTGCTGCTGCCCGCCCTCGCCTTCCTTTCCCGGCGTCGACCACGCTGGATCGCCTGGATCGGCGCACCGCACCTGCCCTACGCCCCGGCCCTGGCCACCGCGGGCATCGACACGGATCGCATGCTGCTCGTGCATCCGAAGAATCATCAGGACCAGCTCTGGGCCACGGAGCAGGCACTGAAGTCGGGCACCTGCAGCGCCGTGCTGAGCTGGCCCGATCCGAACCACCTGCGCCACGCCGATCTCCGCCGCCTGCAGATCGCCGCGCGTGAGGGGAACAGCTGGGGCGTGCTGTTCCGGCCGGAATCGGCAGCCGCCACGGCCTCGCCTGCGGAGCTGCGTCTGCTCATCGAATCCTGGGACGGCGATGCCGGCACCCTCGCCCTGCGCGTGCTCAAGCGGCGCGGCGGCTGGCCCACGGAAGGCATCGGCATCGAGTTCGAGGATGCGCTCACGCGGCGCCTGGCCGGCCCCGGCCAGGCCGCGGCACTGCGGCAGCTGGCTCTGTGGAAGCCGGCGCGCGGCACGCCG
>JAZBPO010000155.1:0-8425 GCA_036351675.1 Pseudomonadales bacterium | reverse complement strand
GCGATGGCGATGCGCTGGCGCTGGCCACCGGAGAGCAGCACGCCGTCGTCGCCGATGCGCGTGTCCATGCCCTGCGGCAGCGCGTCGATGAACTCCAGCGCATGCGCACGGCGAGCAGCCTCGCGCACCGCTTCCGGGGACGCCTCCGCGAGGGCACCGAAGGCGATGTTGCGCGCTACCGTGTCGTCGAACAGCACGGCGTCCTGGCCGACGTAGGCGATCTGCCGGCGCAGTGCGGCGAGCGAGTAGTCCCCCAGAGGCCGCCCGTCGAGACGAATCGTGCCCGCCGTGGGTTCGTGGAAGCGTGGCAACAGGCTCGCGAGCGTCGACTTGCCACTACCGGAGCGCCCCACGATCGCCACCGTGTGTCCGGCAGGAACGCGGAGGTCGACCTCGTGAAGCACCTCCGGGCCGGCCTCGTAGGCGAAGCTCACGCCCTCGAACACGACGTCGCCGCTGACACGCTCCGGTGCATGGGAGCCTGCGTCGACTTCCGGTGCCAGATCGAACTGGCTGAACACGTCCTCGGCTGCGGCGAGGCCCCGCTGCACGACGGCGTTCACCTGCGAGAGCTGTCGGATGGGCTTGGCGAGCAGGCCCGCAGCGGTGATGAAGGCGACGACGTCGCCGCCGGACATGCCGGCGAGGAAGAGCGGATCGAGGACGAGCCAGACCAGCAGCGCGAGCGCAGTCGCGACGAGCAGCTGGATCAGCGGCGTCGAGGTGGCCCGCGTCGCCGCCATCCGTACGTCCTGCCGCATGTTCCGGGCGCTGGCATCGGCGAAGCGCTGACGCTCCAGCGCCTCGCCACCGTAGATGCGCACTTCCCGATGCGCGGCCAGGGCCTCGTTCGCACGCTGGGTGACGTCGCCCATGGCGCTCTGGATACGGCGCGCGATACGCCGGAAGCGCCGGCTCGCATAGACGACCACGACCGCGATGAGGGGCGCGACGAGGAGGAAGACGAGGGTGAGGCGCCAGTTCATCCAGAGCATCCAGCCCGTGAGCGCGAGCACCGTCAGGCCCTCGCGGACGATCACCTCGAGGGCCTTGCTGGCGGCACCGGTGACCTGGGCGGCGGTGTAGGTCAGACGCGAGACGAGATGGCCCCGCGCGCTGCGCTCCAGCCAGCCGACGGGCAGCGTCAGCAGGCCCTCGAAGAGCCCCAGACGCAGCCGGTGGACCACGCCGTGCGAGACCCGCGCGAGGCAGTACTGGCCGGCGAAGGCGCCGATCCCCCGCGCCGCCACCGCGGCCACGATCGCCAGGGGAATGAGCATGCGCGCCCGGGAAGTGTCTTCGCCCTCGGCGAAGGCGCGCACCGTGTCGACGGTCACGCCGAGCAGTTCCGTGAAGGCGACCTGGGAGCCGGCGTAGATGCCGAAGCCCGCGAAGCTCGCGAGCAGGAACGCGAGGAAGGGCCGGACATGGCCGAGCAGGCGTCCGTAGACGCCGGCGGCCGCGCCCGCCGCGCGGCTCACGGCGCGTCCGCGGCCGCCGGGCGGGTGGCGATGCGGATCCGCTCGAAACCGAGCTGCCCCGCTGCGTCCATGACGCGGACCACCGCCTGCAGCGGCGCACCGCCGTCGGACGTGATCACCATCGGCAGACTCGCATCGCCCTCCGACGCATCACGCAGGGCCGTGCGCACCGTGTCGATGTCGCGATCCGCGAGCGGGCGGCCGTTGACGGCGTAGTCGCCCTCAGTACTGACCAGCACCTGAACCGGTTCGGCCGGCTCGACCGTGGGCTCCGTGTCCGCCTCCGGCAGTTCGAGGGAAAGGCGCCCTTCCTTCACGAAGGTGGTCGTGACCATGAAGAAGATCAGCAGCAGGAAGACGACGTCGATGAGCGGCGTGAGATCGACGGACAGCTCCGGCGCGCGCCGACGCTGGAACTTCATCCCGCTCCACCCTCACGCTCGTCGTCGGCGTGCAGCAGCTCGACCAGCTTGTTGGCCTCCTGCTCCATGGTCAGGACCAGATCGTCGACGCGGCGGGTGAAGAAGCGATGGAAGGCGAGCGCCGGGATGGCGACGCTGATGCCCGCGGCCGTCGTGATCAGCGCTTCGGAGATGCCCCCGGCGAGCTGATTCGGATCGCCGGTGCCCTCGAGGCGGATCACGTTGAACACCTCGATCATGCCGATCACCGTGCCGAGCAGCCCGAGCAGGGGCGCGATGCCGGCGACGGTACCGAGCGCCGTCAGATAGCGCTCGAGGTCGTGCAGCACCTGTCCGGCCGTCTCCTCGACGCTTTCCTTCATGGCCCCCCGGCCGCGCCGGTGATTGACGAGGACGGCAGCGAGGATCTCACCGAGCGGCGAGCCGGTCCGGAGCTGCTTCAGGCGCTTGCTGTCGAGCTCGTCCTTCTTGAGCCAGCCCCAGACCGTCGCGAGCGTGTGTCGGGGCGCGATCTTCGAGGGATTGAGCGTCCACAGACGCTCCACACAGATGGCGGCGGCGAGTACCGAACAGAAGATGATCGGCGCCATGAGCCAGCCGCCGGCCTGGACGATCTCGAGCAAGTCGGAGTTCCTTCAGCAGTGCGTGCGGGAGGCCGGCGAATGTACCACAGGGCATCCGCGCCCCCGGCGTCACGTCCGGCCCAGCAACGCTTCCAGCCAGGCTCCGAGGAACAGGTCCTGCGGATCGAAGTCCGCGCGCAGGGCGTGGAACTCGCCGAGCCGCGGATAGAGTGCCCTCAGCATCTCCCGGTCGAGGAACTGGCACTTGCCCCAGTGGGGGCGTCCGCCGTGGGCGCGGAAGATCGGCTCGGCCACGTCGAACAGGGGGCGCGCATCACGACGTGCGTCCTGATGCACGGAGATCGCAGCGACCTCCACCCCGGCGGTCGGCGAGAGCCAGCCCTCGTCAGCCGCGACGATGCGGTACTCCACCGGCCAGGGCAGCTTCGGAAAGGCCGCGCGCAGCGCCGCGCGCAGGGCCCTGAAACAGTCGAGACCACGCTCGGCGGGCACGGCGTACTCCATCTCGTTGAAACGCAGCTCCCGCGCCGACGGGAACACCTGCCAGGCCGCACCCCAGCGTTCGCCCTCGGCGCCGAACGGGATCTCGTCGAGCCGGGGTGCCGCGGGCACGTCGATCGCGTCGAGGGTCTTGGCGATGCAGGCATCGCTGTTCGGCAACCACCAGAATTCGTGGTGGCGATGTGCGTCCGCGCGCGCCTCGAAGGCCGCGAGCGTCTCCTCCGTCGTCTCCAGCCAGTTGCGTTCGTGCAGCCCGTAGAGCCGTACGGTGCGCATGCCGATCGCGGTCGAAACGCCGAACAGGCCGAAGGAGACCCGCGCGGCGTCGAGCACCTCACCGCCGTCGATGCAGCGGAGTTCGCCGCGGCCGTCGACGAGTTCGAGGCGCTCCACCGCCGACGACAGGCTGCCGAGCCCCCGGCCCGTACCGTGCGTGCCCGTCGCCACGGCACCGGCGAGCGCCTGCCGGTCGATGTCGCCCTGATTCGGCAGCGCCCTGCCCTGCTGCGCCAGCAGCGGACCGATCGCATGGATCGGCGTTCCGGCGCCGAGGACGGCGACATCGCCGTCAAGGCTCTGCAGTCCCCGGAGTTTCTCCAGCGAGACCAGCCGGTCGCCCGGCTGCCAGAACGGCACGAAGGAGTGGCCGCTGCCGACCGCGCGCAGGCACCGCTCGCCTGCGGCGGCCCTCACGGTGGCGACGAGCGCATCGACGTCCGCCGGCACCGCGACCTCGGCGCCGGGACAGCGGACCGAGCCCGACCAGTTCTCCCAGCCCGCGCTCACCAGCCGCAGCCCCGGGCGGCGACGGGCCAGAGTTCCGTGACGAACCCGTCACGGGCGGCGTGGATCCACTCGTGGAGATTCACGGTCGGATCGCAGTGCGAAGGGGCGAAGCGCAGACGATCACCGACGCGCAGTGCCGGCGCACCCTCCTGCAGACGCAGGATCCCGTGCTCGTCGCCGCCGAAGTGGTAGCGGATCCCCGGCAGGTGGGAGCCGTCGACGGCGAGGGCCGCCGGGCGCGAGGTGTCGGCGGCGAAGGCCTTGATGCCGCCGTCGACGGTGATGAGCCCCGCGCGCGGCCGACTCACGGCCGTGACGTGCACCGTGAGCGCCGGCTCGAAGCGCTCGGCGCGCCCACGCTCGTCGCGGCCGATGGCCTCGTACTCCTCGTCCATGAACGCGTAGGAGCCGCACTGCAGGTCCGTGAAACCGGTACCGTCGTCGAGCGGCAGCGAATCGATGTCGTAGGTGCCCGTACCACCGCCGGTGAAGAGCTCGACGGCATGGCCGTCCGCCTCGATCAGCGCGGCCGTCTCGCGGCCGCGGGCGAGCGCCTCGCGCGCCCCGGCGGCCCGCTCCGCGTGTGACGCCAGGTGCTGCAGCTGACCCGAGTACTGCTGCAGGCCGGTGAAGCGCACCCCCGGGGTCGACGCGATCCGGCGCACGAGATCGCGCGCAGGGACACCGCGCGCAATGCCCGTCCGGCCCATGTCGGGATCGAGGTCCACCAGCACCCGGACTTCGAGCCCTGCTGCCTGCGCCTGCGCGCCGAGGCGCGAGACCACGTCCGCGTCGTCGACCACCGTGCGAACGTCCCCGCCGTCGGCCACGAGACGCAGCAGCCTGCCGATGGCGGCATCGGTGACGACGGGCGAGGTCAGGAGGATGCGATCCATGCCCGCCGCGTGCATCACCTCCGCCTCGGCGAGCTTGGCGCAGCAGATGCCCACGGCGCCCCGTTCGAGCTGGCGCCGGGCCACCTCGGGGCACTTGTGCATCTTCGCGTGCGGACGCAGGCCGACGCCGCGGGCGGCGAGGAAGCCCGCCATACGATCGAGATTGCGCTCCAGCGCCCCGACGTCGACGACGAGGGCCGGCGTCGGCACGGTGTCGAGGGGGACCGGCTCGGCGAGCGGGATCGCCGCCGCGGGGCGACGCGTACGCGCCTCGAGCAGTGCTTCGAGCGTTGCTGCCATCATCTCCTCCCGGTCACCGCCCGATCATCGGGAGCGCGCCGCTCCGGATCAAGGCACTGACCCGCGTCGCGGCGCGCCTTCTATATCGGCCCCGGCACGCATAGACTCCGCGCGCCCCGGCCCCACCGCGAAGATGATCATGCCGCTCGCCTTCGACGCCGATCTCTACGAGCAGGAACTCCGCCACGGCCATCTGCGCCTGCGCGATGCCCGCGGCGGCCGGGCCGTGGAAGTGGACGACCTGTCCCTCGGCAGCCGCTTCGAGCCGCTCTTCTCCCGGGCCCACGGCCGCCCCGTCGGCCATCGCGCGGTGCTCGAGGTCTGGCGCGGAACCGAGCGCCTCGGCACCGAACGCGCCCGGACGGAACTCGCGGAGCGGGGCGTCGGGGACCGCGCAGCGGCCCTGAGCACCGGCCTGCACATGGGCAACTACGCGGCGCTCGAGGACCGGGGCTGGCTGCTGCTGGAACTGCCGGACGCCGTGGTCCACCACTCTGCCCTGTGGCCGCCGCTGCCGCAGGATCTGTTCTCCAGCGCCGGCTACGCTCCTCATCACATCGTCCTGGAGGTTCGCGCCGAGGCCGCGGGCATCGAGCAGATGGCCGACTTCGTGCGTTACCACAAGGCGCTCGGCTTCGCCGTGGCGCTGTCGGAATTCGGCCGGCAGCAGGCCGATCTCGGTCGCGTCTGGGGTACGCGCCCGGACATCGTGAGCATCTCGCCGAAGCGTCTCGTGGACGGCGCGGGGCAGAGCTTCGCGCGCGTCCTCGGCGCCCTAGCGCGCGTGCTGCACGAATGCGGCGCGATGGTGTCCGTGCGCGACGTCGACGACGCGGAACTGCTCGCGCGGGTGCTGGCGACCGACGCGGACCTGCTGGAGGGCGCCTCGGCGGAGCTCGTACACGACACGACGCTGAGCCAGCCCGCGGGCCCGGACTTCGGTGAGCTGCGGCGCCAGGTCGCCGGCTGCAGCGAGGCGATCGCCGATGGTGCCGTGTTCGAGGCGGCCTGCGAGACGCTGCTCGGCCACGAGGAAGTGCTGCGCTGCTATCTGCTCGACGGCCAGGGCACGCAGCTCACGGACAACCTGTCTCGGGTGGGCATGCGCTCCGACGCCCGCTTCTGGCCGCTCGCCAACGCGGTCGGCGCCAACTGGGCGCACCGGCCCTATTTCCGCAGCGCCGTCGCCCATCGCGGCCAGGTCATGGCGACGGAGCCCTATTTCTCCCTGCCCGACGGCCACCACTGCATCACGCTCGCCATCGCCTTCGAGGCGGGCGACCAGGGCCTCGTGCTGTGCTGCGACCTCGCCGAGACGACTCCGGCATGACGCCGGCGCGCGTCACCGGCCGTAGAGATTCTCGAAGACGTGGTTCGTCGCCTCGACGAAGCCGGGTACGGAGCCGCAGTCGAAGCGCCGCCCCTCGAAGCGATAGGCCATGACGCAGCTCTCGCGCGCCTGGGTCAGCAGGGCGTCGGTGATCTGGACCTCGCCGTTCTTGCCGGGCGGCGTGCGCTCGATGATGTCGAAGATGTCGGGCGTGAGGACGTAGCGGCCGATCACGGCCAGATTCGAGGGCGCCTCCGCCGGATCCGGCTTCTCGACCATGTCGGTGACGCGGACGATGTTGTCGCTGATCGGGTCGCCCGCGACGACGCCATAGGCGCCGATCTCTTCCTTCGAGACTTCCATGACCGCGACGATGCTGCAGCGGAACTGGCGGTAGAGCCGGACCATCTGCGCGAGGACACCGTCACCACCGGAGTTCAGGCAGAGGTCGTCGGCGAGCACGACCCCGAAGGCCTCGTCGCCCACCAGACGCCGCCCCATGAGGATGGCGTGGCCCAGCCCCTTCATCTCGTTCTGGCGCGTGTAGGAGAAGGTGGCGCTGTCCATGAGCCCGCGGATGCCCTCCAGATACTGTTCCTTGCCGGAACCGGCGATCTGGTGTTCGAGCTCGTAGCTGATGTCGAAGTGATCCTCGAGCGCGCGCTTGCCTCGACCGGTCACGAAGCAGATGTCCGTGAGGCCTGCCTCCACCGCCTCCTCGACCCCGTACTGGACCAGTGGCTTGTTGACGATCGGCAGGATCTCCTTCGGCATGGCCTTGGTGGCAGGAAGGAAACGGGTGCCGTAGCCGGCGACCGGGAAGAGGCACTTCGTGATCATCACGAACTCCACGAGGTGAGTGACGGACGCGAAGCCTAGGCGTCGCGCGCTGCTCCGTCGACCGCCCGACCGCCGAGCGGCGGAACCCCGTTGACGTGCGTCAATGCAGTTCGGGAAGGCGACCGATTCAATGCCGTGCCATGGGTCGAGGTACACGGGCGACACGGCGAGCGGGGACGGAGTCCAGATCGCCGCGACGCTTCGTTCGTTTCACGCATATTCTCAGATTGAATATGTTCATAGCCGGAAGTAATTTAGCACCGGACCAACACAAGGGCTGACCCGGGGGCAGCGAGTAGATGCAGGCGACAGATCATCCCGAATACGACTACGGCGTGGTGCGGCTCTTCTCGCTCGCCACGGTCTTCTGGGGCGTCATCGGCATGGCCGTGGGCGTGCTGCTGGCCATGCAGCTCGTGTGGCCGGCGCTGAACACGCCCTGGGAGTACTTCCACTTCGGCAGGCTCCGCCCGCTCCACACCAACGCGGTGATCTTCGCCTTCGGCGGCAACGCGCTCATGGCGACGAGCCTCTACGTCGTCCAGCGCACGAGTCAGGTGCCGCTGATCTCGAGCGCCCTCGCCCGCTTCGTGTTCTGGGGCTGGCAGACGGTGATCCTGGGGGCCGCGATCACGCTACCCCTCGGCATGACCACCTCGCACGAGTATGCGGAGCTCATCCTGCCGCTCGACGTGCTCATCGCCCTCGTCTGGGTCGCCTACGGGGTCGTGTTCATCGGCACGGTGGCGAAGCGCAAGCCGAACCACATCTACGTGGCGAACTGGTTCTTCATGGCCTTCATCATCACGGTCGCGGTGCTGCACATCTTCAACAGCATCCAGATCCCCGTGAGCTTCACGAAGAGCTACTACGTACCGGCCGGCGCCATCGACGCCATGATCCAGTGGTGGTACGGCCACAACGCCGTGGGCTTCTTCCTGACTGCCGGCTTCCTCGGGATGATGTACTACTTCGTGCCGAAGCAGGCGGAACGGCCGATCTACTCCTACCGCCTGTCCATCGTCCACTTCTGGGCGCTCATCGCCATCTACATGTGGGCGGGCCCGCACCATCTGCACTACTCGGCGCTGCCGGACTGGGCCCAGAGCATCGGCATGGTCATGTCCCTGGTGCTCCTCGCGCCGAGCTGGGGCGGCATGATCAACGGCGTCATGACCCTCTCCGGCGCCTGGGACAAGCTCCGCTCGGACCCGATCCTGAAGTTCCTCATCGTCTCCCTCTCGTTCTACGGCATGTCGACCTTCGAGGGGCCGATGATGTCCAT
>JAZBPO010000154.1:0-4950 GCA_036351675.1 Pseudomonadales bacterium | reverse complement strand
CGTTGTCGAGGCAGACGATGAACTGCGCCTCGGTGAAGATGTCGGCCTCGCGCAGGAGGCGGATCGCCTCCTTGTTGTTGGCGACTCGCGTCTCCTTGTTGAACAGGTCGAGCTTGAGCTGCGCGGCCGCCTCGGTTCCGAGGGAGACGTGCACGAGGCCGGCCTTGCGCCAGAGCGGCAGCAGCTCCTTGTCGCGCATGACGTCCGTCACGCGGGTGTTGATGCCCCACTTGATCCTGTCGGGCAGGCCGCGGGCGATCAGCTCCTCGCAGAACTCGATGAACTTCGCGCGGTTGATGGTCGGTTCCTCGTCCGCGAGGATGAAGAAGCCGACGTCGTGCTCGTTCACGAGCTGCTCGATCTCGTCCACGACCTTCTTCGGATCGCGGATGCGGTAGTCGCGCCAGAACTTCCACTGGCTGCAGAAGGAGCACGTGAAGGGGCAGCCGCGAGCGAGGTTCGGGATGGCGACGCGGACGCCGAGAGGGACGTAGATGTACTTGTCCCATTCGAGCAGCGACCAGTCGGGCGTGATGCCGTCGACGTTCTCGATGGTCGGCGCGGCCTCGGTCGCGACGATCTGCCCGTCGTCCGCATAGGCGATGCCACGGATCTCCGATCGGCGCTCGGGCCACTGGCCCTCGGCGACGGCCTCGACCAGCTCGAGGAAGATCGCCTCGCCCTCGCCACGGACGATCACGTCCACCTGCGGCGCTTCCGTCAGGACCTGCTTGTACATGAAGGTCGCATGCACGCCGCCGAGCACGCGGACCGCGTCGGGGCAGACCTCTCTCGCGATCTCGAGCACGCGCTCGGCCTTGTAGATCGACGGCGTGATGGCGGTGACGCCGATCACGTCGGGCTGCGCCTCGCGGATGGCCTCGGCGACCTCTTCGTCTTCCATGTGGTTCGTCATGGCGTCGACGAAGGTGACCTCATCGTAGCCCGCGAACTTGAGCGAGCCCGCCAGATAGGCGGCCCAGGCGGGCGGCCAGTTGCCGGCGATCTCGGCGCCGCCGGAGTGATAGTTCGGGTGGATGAGCATCACATGCATGGCCGCTTCCCCTCGCGAGTGTCAACTCGAATCATCCGTGCGAGGTGTCAGGGCGCGCTGACATGGGTCAAGGAATGGGAGGCGGGGCTCGCGAACCGGATATGCTGGTCCCGCCGCGTCGGCTTCGGGAGACTCGCCGGTCAGATTGGCTGGAAGTCGGGGAGCCGGGCATGGCGAGCGCGTTCGCGCCGGAGGTGGAGCAGGCGCTCGCGAGCGACCTGACCATCGACATCGTCACCCTCGTCGCGAAGACGGGCCTGCACCGCACCACCGAGATCTGGTTCACGCGCGTGGACGACCGCATCATCATCTGCGGCACGGCCGGCGCCACGGGCGTGCGCGGCGAACGCCCGAAGACGCGCGACTGGCTCGCGAACCTGCGCGCGCACCCCGACTTCTGGTTCTGCTTCAAGGAATCGATGCACTTCTGCCTGCGCGCGGGCGCGGGAGGTGACCGGCCCCGAGGACCGGCGGGCGATCACGCGTGCACCCGCCACGCGCTGGTACCGGGCGCACTCCGATTCCTTCGAGCTACTGGTGGCCCACGGGCCGATCGTGGAAGTCAGCTTTCCCGAGCGCTGGTGAGCGCCTGCCGGCCTGTCCCGGGTCGTGCGATACGGGCCCGGTGCGAGCGGCGTTTCAGTGCGCGACCAGCCAGGCTTCGGCTTGCGTCTCGGCCAGGTGCACTAGATCGCCCATGGCGATATGCATGTCGACGAGGTGCAGGCCCCAGTCGGCCGCGACCGCGCCACCGATCACGACGTCGCCGCCGATGTCGTCCGCGCGCGGATCGTCCGGGCGGCCATGCACGGTGACCTCCAGGAAGTCGAAGCCGTTGCGCCGTACGCACTGCGCCGACAACAGGCCCGGAACACGCACGAAAGGCGTGTCGATCGTGGCGCCGGTGCGGGTCCAGGCATCGCCCGTGCTCGACGAGGAGACGATCTCGCCGCCGGCCGAGAGGTAGGCGTCGAGAGGCGCGGAGCCGCCCGCGAGGTTCGCGGGGTTCGTGCAGGCGACTCTGCCGTCGCCGCCGTCGCGCGGCCGGCCGAAGCGGGCGTTCGCAGGGGGCTGCACCGATTCGCGGAACGAGGCGAAGCTGACCACGCAGCCGGTCTGCACGGGCGAGCGGCACACGGACACGTGCTCGAAGGCGCCGCCGACGTCCGCGCCGGCGGGCACCGTCACGCTGCTCGTGCCGATGAGCATGGCGGAGATGATGCGGTCCTGGATGGGCTGGCCGTCGATCTCGTTCGCGATCAGCTCCGTGAGCACGCTCGCGCCCTGCGAGTGGCCGACGAGCACCACGCCGCGGCCGTCGTTGTCGTGCTCGAGATAGTGGTTCCAGGCCGCCCGCACGTCCCCGTAGCCGAGATCCGGGTCCATGGCCATGGGTTCGCCGGCCATGCGCGCGCGCAGGGCCGTGAGCGTGATCTGCCGATAGAGCGGAGCGAAGGTACGGCAGACGGCGCCGAAGCGAGCGAACTGCGCCTGGACGACGCGCAGTTCCTCGGGGCCGGCGTCCATGTCCGAGTTCGCCGTCTCGTCCAGGGAGACGGTGGGGTAGACGTAGAAGCAGTCGAAGGCCGGTTCGCGCGCGGCTTCGAAGCGCTCGATGCGTGTGGTGCCGTCGGCGTCGACCACCGTCGCGTCGAGGTCCGCCGCGCAGGCGTTCGGATGGTCGGGGCGGCAGAGCCAGGAGGAGGGGGCGTCGTAGTCGACCGGGTCTGCGGCGCCAGCCTCGTACGCGAGCGTCGCGGACAGTAGTAGTGCCAGGCAGCTGCGGATCATGGGTTTCTCTCCTCACTCCGATGCGTCGGTGCTCGAACCCGGGCAGGGCGGCCCGGATTCGCGCGATCGCGCCGCGCGCCTCGCCATACCGGTACCGGCCCCGCGCGGCATGACGCCAGTGAGCGAAAGCGGTGCCGGAGCCGGGCGAGTCGCCCCGGGACGAGCCGCTGCGTGCTCAGAAAATCACGGCGCCGAGTATGAAGGTGCCGACCGTGAAGAACGCGAGACCAAGGCGCGACAGTTCGATGGTCTGGAGATACCAGGGGAGACAGGGCTCCGAGACCGTCGACGCTTCCGCCCCGTCGGTCGACTTCACTGATGGCGCCTTCGCGGCCTCCGCCTCGGCTGCAGCGGACTTCGACACCACGGTCTTCGTCGTGCGCTTCGTGTTCGTGGCCGCCTTCGCCGCCTTCCCGGACGCTGCAGCCGCGGCCACGGAGGCGGGCCTCGGCGTCTCTGTCGGCGGCGTCACGGGCGGTGCCTTCAGGGACGCTGGCTTCGGTGCCGCTGACTTCGGTGCCTCGGTCTTCGCCGGCGCACCCTTCGCGAGCTTCGGCGCAGCGGCCCGCGGCTCCGGTCCGGCAGGCGTCTCGTCCGTCTCGGCCTCCGCAGGCGCGGCCTCCGTCGGCGCCCGTGCCTTCAGGAAGGACTCCAGCTGCGTCGCGTCCCCCGCTTCGACCTTCCGAGCGATCGACACGCGCTTGTAGGCCTCGGCGGCCTGCTCGCCGATCGCCTCCGCCAGGTCGAAGGGTGCCACCAGCTCGGTCACGCCATCGTATTCGGCCACGAACTTGAAGGTGCCGCCCACGCCGGAGGCGAGGTCGGTGGCCTCGCTGCCCTCCACGGACCGGATCTTCGCGATCTTCGCCGCCACGGCGATCGGCTTCTCGCCCTCCTCGAGGTCACCCTTGTTGCGGATGAAGAGCACGGCTTCGCCGGCTTCCCAGCCCTTCGGCTCGCCGCGGAAGAGCTGCTTGTTGTCGCTGCGGACGGTGTCGAGGACCTTGGCGGAGGTTTTCACGAGGAACATGTACGAGGACCACCTTCGTTGCGGCTGTGGAAAGGGCCGGCCGCGCCCCCAGCGCGAGCGGCTGAGTGCAGAAGCTAACGTATCCGCGCTTCGACAACGACGGCCGACCGGCCGGATCGGCGGCCGTTCGTCAGCACGACTGCGCGCGAGCGCCGATCGGCCGCGCATTCGCTGGTCCGGAAACGAAAGAGCCCTGCTGGGCAGGGCTCCTTCGGGTCGAGTGGTCGAAGCGGAACGGTCAGTCCCACTCGCCCATGGCGGCACCGGCGCCGGCGGACTTCTTCTCCGGCGCGTCGGCCACCATCGCTTCGGTCGTGAGCACCAGGCCCGCCACGGAGGCCGCGTTCTGCAGGGCGGAACGGGAGACCTTGGTCGGGTCGATGATGCCCATCTCGAGCATGTCGCCGTAGGCCTCGGTCTGGGCGTTGTAGCCGTGTGCCCCCGTGCCTTCGCGCACCTTCGCGAGCACGACGGAAGACTCGACGCCGGCGTTCGTGGCGATCTGGCGGAACGGCTCTTCCATCGCGCGCAGAGCGATCTGGATGCCGATGCGCTGGTCCTCGTTCTCCGGCGCGAGGTCCCGGGCGCGGATGGCGTCGGCCGCACGGACGAGGCTCACGCCGCCGCCCGGAACGATGCCCTCCTCGACGGCGGCACGGGTCGCGTGCAGGGCGTCGTCCACGAGGTCCTTGCGCTCCTTCATCTCCACTTCGGTGGCCGCGCCGACCTTGATGACGGCTACGCCGCCGGAGAGCTTGGCGAGGCGCTCCTGGAGCTTCTCGCGGTCGTAGTCCGAGGAGGTGGCGTCGATCTCCTGGCGGATCTGCGCGATGCGCCCGTCGATCTTCTCTCTCGCGCCGGCGCCGTCGACGATGGTCGTGTCGTCCTTGGCGATGACGACGCGCTTCGCCGTACCGAGCAGATCGAGCTCGGCCTTCTCGAGGCTGAGGCCCGTCTCCTCGGAGATCACCGTGCCACCGGTCAGGACGGCGATGTCCTGCAGCATGGCCTTGCGGCGGTCGCCGAAGCCCGGGGCTTTCACGGCGGCGGCCTTGAGGATGCCGCGCAGGTTGTT
>JAZBPO010000153.1:0-15883 GCA_036351675.1 Pseudomonadales bacterium | reverse complement strand
TGGCCGGCCAGGGCCACGACCACCTGCGGGTCGAGGGGCGCCATGGCGTAGGCGGCGCGCAGCAGATCACCAGCGCGACGCTCGCCCACGCCCGGCAAGGACAGGCGCCCGCCGAAGGCGGCCAGAAGCTCTGCATAGGCGACGTGCACGCTCGTGTTCCGCGCATCGCGAGCGAGCGCGAGTTCGTAGTACTGCACCGCCGTGGCGAGCGCGTAGCGGCGCGCGTCCGCATCAGGCGCCGCGGCGGCGCGTTCCTGCTCGAATCGGGCGAGGTAGAGCGCCGGGACGGAGTCGTCGGGCGCGAGCGCCAGCAGCGTACGAGCGAACCCGGGTCTGGGTTGGGTCGTCGCCGTCAGGCCCGGCATCCCTGACTGGCCCATGAGCGCCGCGGCCGACACGGCGTCGACGGCCAGCGGGAAGAGCATCAGCGTAGCCAGCACACGACCCAGGATCGGGAGCCGGCGTGCGCGCGTCCCGTTCCCGGCCGCCGTGGCGCCGAGGGCTCCGAGCCGACCGAGCATCAGGCCCGTCAGAAGGGAGATCGGGGCGACGTAGAAGGTGAAGTTGACGGCTGCGTGCACGAACGTCGCTCCGACCGCGAGCAGCAGCGCCAGCTCTTCGAGCCGCTCCCCGCGATCCGTGGATCGGGCGCGCTGCAGGCCTCGCAGGCAACGCACGCCTCTCGCGGAGAGCCAGCTGAAGGCCACGAAGAGTGCGATCAGCGCCGGCAGGCCGAGTTCCTGCAGAAGCTGCACCCAGTCGTTGTGGACGTAGACTCCCGCCGTGTAGGGATCCGCGGGTGAACGCAGCGCCCCGTACAGCAGATGAAAGGTCTGCGGGCCGGTGCCGGTCAGCGGCGCCGTGGACCAGAGCTCGAGGCCTGCGCGGGCCATGTGAAGGCGCAGCGCCAGGCCGGAACTCTCGCGACCGGCGATCTCGGCATCGAAGGACAGCGCCTGCGCGGCGGCGCCCGCCACCAGGCCTGCGGCGAGCAGGGCCCCGAGCAGTACACCGGCGCACAGTGGCAGCAGCGCGCGACCCGCTTCCGCGCGGCCCAGCCCCCAGGCGAGGAACGCGAGCTGGAACAGGGCCAGCGCCAGCCCCGCACGCGAGCCGGAGCTCACGAGAACCAGCGCCGCGGCGCCCGACGTCGCGAGCAGACCGACGCCGCGCTGCAGCGGGCCGGAGTTCGCCGAGCAGAGCGCGACGACGGCGAGCGGCCAGAGCATGTTCGTCAACGTCGCGACGTTGTTGGGATCGAGCAGTGCCCGCGGGCGCGGTCTGGGCCCCCAGATCAGCTCGGGCAGGGAGAGCGCCACGAGCACGGCGCCGCAGCCCGCTGCCGTGGCGAGCAGCGCGCGTGGATGCCGGCTCGCGTCCGCACCGAGCAGGGCGACGGGCAGCAGCAGCAGCGACCAGGTCGGCGCCAGGCTGAGCGACGGCGAGGTACTCGCGCGCCAGCTCACCATGCACCAGACGATCCAGAGCAGCGCCGCGGGCGCGGCGTGGCGTGCGCGCGGCCGGAGCGGTTCGAACCACGACCACGCCACGAGGGCGAGGGCGGACCAGAACAGCAGCGGCACTTCGTGCTGGGGCCCGTTGTAGAGGCCCGCGACGAGGGTCGCGGCGGCCAGCAGCGCGAGCGCGGCGATCGCCCGTGGCGCGGCCAGGACGGCTTCACGCCTCACGGTTGCAGCGCGCCGGTCACGGGAGTGCTAGCCTGCGACGCCCCGGAAGAGCGAGTCGTGCGGCACGCACCATGAACGAGTCCGAGCCGTCGGAAGAGAAACCGTTTCGCCTCGGGCGACTCCTGGCGTGGCTCGCCGGCGTGATCCTGGCGCTCATGGCGGCCGCTGCGGTGATCGACATCGCCGTCCTCGGCTGGTGAAGGAAAGCGGCTCGGCTGCGGCTTCGCGGCATCCGTCCGCGGCGACGGGCGACCTCGGACCTTCGGCGGTCTACGGCCAGAGGGCCGTGAATACGCTCGCACGGATCCGGACGACACGTCAGCGCCGGCCGGACCCGCGGGCGCGTCGAGCGGACGAAGTGTCCGCGGCGCGGCCCCGCCACGGTGGCCGGGCACGATCGTGAAGCTGTTCGTGCGCCGCTCCATCCTGCTCCCGAGCTGGCCCCTCGCACTCGGCGTTCTCCTCGCGCTCGTGCTCGCGCTCGGGGCCTTCGCACGCGGCGTGGCACATTTCCTCGCGCAGAACGAACCGACGCGGGCCGGGGTGCTCGTGGTCGAGGGGTGGCTACCGAGGTCCGCGCTCGGCCGCATCGAGGCGGAGATCAGTGCAGGCGGCTACGACCGCGTGATCGTGTCCGGCGGCCCGATCCGCGATCGCGAATGCACGCAGCACGAGACCTACGCCGAGCGCACCTGGGACCGCCTGAGGCGAGCGAACGTCGCGCCCGGGAAGCTCTACTTCGTTCCGTCACCCGCCTCCGCGCAGGCGCGGACCTATCTCGACGCCGTCATGGTCCGCGAGTGGCTCTCCGCCAGGGACCTCGCACCAGGGAATCTCGACGTGCTCACGGGCGACGTGCACGCGCGCCGCTCGCGGGACCTCTATCAGCGCGCCTTCGGCGAGGGCACGTCGGTCGGCGTCATCGCGCTCCCGCCCGAGGAGTTCGAGTACGCGCGATGGTGGCGGACGAGCAGCGGCGCGAAAGCAGTCTCCACCGAATTCGTAGGCTGGCTCTACGCGCGTTGCTGCCTGCGGCCCGGCGCGCGGGGCTCGGAGCAGGCACTCCGGAGCGACGTCCACTGAGCCGCTTCGCCACCGGCAGCGGGCTGCCGCACGGCAGGAGACGACGGCGGCACCCTGCCGGGCGTGAGGTGCCTGTGGCGAAGGCGCATCGCGATCGACGTCCGCGAGCCAGCGCCAGGAGGCGCCGCTGGAGCGCCGGCGGGTGCGTGGCCACGTCGGTCGCCGCGACGCGCGGCCGGAAACCGCTGACCGCGAAGCTTCTCGGCGCCCCCGGTACGCGCGTACCGTTCGGGCGAAGCGAGACAGCCGCGTACTCGACACGGACCGATGGCCGACGACTCACGTCTGAACAACTTCGACCTGATACGCCTGGTCGCCGCGAGTTCCGTGGCCATCGACCACACGACGCGCCATCTCGATCTCTCCTTCGGCACCTTCGGCGAAGTCGCGCAGACCTTCTATACCCTGTTCCCGGGCGTCCCGGTGTTCTTCGTGGTGAGCGGCTATCTCGTCTCGGCATCCTTCCACCGCAGCCCCAGCCTCTCCGCCTACGCGCGCAAGCGCGCGCTCCGCATCTTCCCGGCCCTGTGGCTGGTGTTCTTCGGCTCCCTGGCCACGGTGGTCGCCTTCGGCTTCGTCACGCGCGAAGT
The DNA here is from genome assembly GCA_036351675.1 of Pseudomonadales bacterium. GTDB lineage: Bacteria > Pseudomonadota > Gammaproteobacteria > Pseudomonadales > Azotimanducaceae > JAZBPO01. The sequence continues at coordinate 12,522 of JAZBPO010000153.1, read as the reverse complement.
CGCGCTGTCCCCCGCGTTCTTCGCCTGGTGCGCGGGGCAGTTGACCGTGATGCAGATCTACAACCCGGATTTCCTGCGCGGATTCGGCGTGGGCGTCCTCAACGGCAGCCTCTGGACCGTTCCCGTGGAGATCGGGTTCTACGTCGCGCTTCCGATGATCTTCGGCCTCGCGACGCGGGCACGCCTCGCCGGCACGAAGCTCGACAGCTGTCTCGTGGGTCTGGTGCTGGCCTCCTGGGCGCTGGGCCGCTGGGTCCTGACCCACCCGGACCTCGAGTCGTCGTACCTGCTCAAGCTGATCCGCTACTCGCCGCTCTCGCATCTCTGGGTGTTCCTTCTCGGTGTGCTGCTCCAGCGCCACAGCGGATGGGTAGAGCGAGTCGTCGCCGGCCGCGCTCTGCCCTGGGTCGCGTGCTACGTAGCGCTCTTCCAGGTCGGCCGCGAGGCGGACTGGATCGGCTCGGCCTGGTTCGAGCTGCTCGCGCGGGTGCTGCTCGCTCACTGCGTGCTCGCGCTCGCATTCACCGGACGGAATCTGAGTCATCGACTGCTGCGGGAGAACGACATCTCCTACGGCATCTATCTCGTCCACATGCCGATCGTGAACACGCTGCTGCACCAGGGCTGGTCGAACGAGCGCTGGCTCCTCGCCGTGGCCCTAGGCGCCTCGGCGGTGCTCGCGACCCTGTCCTGGAAGCTGGTCGAACAACCGGCGCTCGCACTGAAGCCCACGCGGCGCAGCTGGCCACGTCGGCCGTAGGGCGTCATTCGTCACCGTACGCTTTCGAAGACGAAAGGCAGCGCTGGGCACGAGCAAGGAGGCGAAGGCGGGATCCACGGCTCGCAGGGGAGGGGTGGTCAGGCGCCTGGTGCGGAGAGGCGCGAACGCCGAGGTCGACCGGCCGAACGCACGAGCGGACGACGCAGCCCGAAGCATCGTCCATGAGGTAGAGATGGTGCCGACTCGCGGAATCGAACCGCGGACCTACTGATTACGAATCAGTTGCTCTACCGACTGAGCTAAGTCGGCTCCGAAGTGCGCGCGGAGACTATACAGCGGCGAGGCGATGCGCAAGGAGCCGCGGCCGGCACCGAGGCCCGTCGCCCGTCAGGGGTAGACCCGGGTGACGACCCGGCCACTGGCCGCATCGGTCGCCGCGACCTGGTACTGGCCAGCGCCGGGCGCCGTCACGACGTAGGTCGTCTGCCCGTTGTCGCCATTCGGAATCCAGTCGAAGCCCGCACTCGCCGCATTGGCCTCGGTCCAGCCCGTCGCTGGCGCCCAGGTGCCCAGTGCATAGGCACCATTGCGCAGCCGCCAGTCCTCCTGGAACAGCCGCATGGTGTCGATGTTCTGAGTCATCACGCCGATTTCGGCCGTCTCGACGTAGTCTCGGTACGCGGGCAGTGCGATCGCCGAAATGATCGCGATGATCGCCACGGCGATCATGAGTTCGATGAGCGTGAAGCCCGCTTCGTGACGTTGCCTGGTCATGCTGCGCTTCTCCTTGCCTGCCCGAGCGAGCAGAGCGTCACGCACCCACTACGCCCGACAAAACGCGAACCGGGCGGATCCGCCAGGATCCGCCCGGTCGCTATCTGCCCGGACAGCCGTGCAGATCAGATCGCGTTGGAGTCGACGACGCGGGTGGCGCCGGTCAGGTCCTCGTACGCCGGGCGCGTCACCGTGTAGGCCTGGCCCGAGCCGGATGCAGCGACCGCGATGCCGACGACGCCGGTAGCCGCGTCACCTGCACCAGCCGCGTAGGCAGCACCGCCGCCCGGAGCCGCACCGCCCTGGTTGTTGAGGGCCTGGAGGACCTGGACCTGGGTCGGCAGCGCAGCACCGGGGAGCCCGAGCGCGAGCTGCGTCTGCACCTTGCGGAGCTCGTTCTCGATGAAGCGAGCACCTTCCTCGAAGTGCGACTGCACCTTGGACATGTTCGCCGTCCGGATGTAGTCCTGGTAAGCCGGCAGCGCGACTGCGGCGAGGATACCGATGATCGCGACCACGATCATGAGTTCGATCAGGGTGAAACCCTTCTGCGTCTTCATTGGATTCTCCAAGTTCATCCCGTTGTGTCTCGTGGCGGAGGCGCCACCTCAACGGCAGCCCTCGCCGCCTTGCGGAACAGGTCTGCAGGGAGCGTGCCAGGTTGGATTCGCCGCTGCGGGCCCGCTTTTCGCGGCTCCGAGCGCGCTGCCGCGGGTGCGAGGCTGACGCTGAACGTCACCCTCCGTCAGGAGCTGACCAGGATCGGCGGTCGCGACGTCAGAAACCGACGCGCAGCGTCACATGTTGACCCACGCCCCGATCCGGCTTTCCCGGACCTCCTGGGAAGGAATCCGGAAAACGCCGGACAGACCGCACGTCGCGCCCCTCAAGGTGTTCGCTCAGCCGGTCGACACCCCCATGTAGCGTGGCTAGACTCCAAACAGGAGCGAAGCTTGCATCCTTTTCCTGAACGAGCTTCTCACGTGCCCTTCGGCGCGCGAGCGGACGGGAGCGAACCGAACGCAAATGGCCACCGAAGCGATCCCCCTGTCGGGTCTCGCCCGCAGACTGGTGCAGGACGGCATCATCGCCGCCGACGTCGCCAAGACGGCGGCGGATCAGTCACGCTCGGAGCGCGTGCCTTTCGTCACCCATCTCGTCCGGGGCGGGATCGCGGCGTCCCGTGACATCGCCAACTCCGCCTCGGAAGAGTTCGGCGTTCCCCTGTTCGATCTCACGGCCTTCGATTTCGAGGCGATTCCGAAGGACCTGGTGGCGGACAAGCTGGTCCGCGCCCACAACGCCCTGCCGCTGGTGCGCCGCGGCGTGCGCCTCTACGTCGCAGTCTCGGATCCGACGAATCTGCAGGGCCTGAACGAGATCAAGTTCCAGACGGGCGTCAACACGGAGCCCGTGCTCGTCGAGGAGGACAAGCTCGCCGAGCTGATCGACAAGCACCTTTCCCGGGAGGAAGAGAACGCCTTCGACGACCTGGGCGGCGACGAGGACCTCGAGAACCTCGAGACGGAAGCCGTCGACGAGGAGGGTGGTGCCGAGGAGGACGCCTCCAAGGGCGCCGACGAGACGCCGATCGTCCGCTTCGTCAACAAGATGCTGCTCGACGCGATCAAGACCGGCGCCTCCGACATCCATTTCGAGCCCTACGAGAAGTCCTATCGCGTCCGCTTCCGCCGCGACGGCATCCTGGAGGAGGTCGCCCGCCCGCCCGCGAACCTCGGCGTGCGGCTCTCCGCACGCCTTAAGGTCATGTCCGAGATGGACATCTCCGAGCGCCGGGTGCCCCAGGACGGGCGCATCAAGATGAAGATCTCCAAGTCGAAGGCCATCGACTTCCGCGTCAACACCTGCCCCACGCTGTTCGGCGAGAAGGTCGTGCTGCGGATCCTCGACCCGTCGAGCACGAAGATGGGCATCGACATGCTCGGCTACGAGGACGATCAGAAGAATCTCTACCTCGAGGCACTCGAGTCGCCGCAGGGCATGATCCTCGTGACGGGCCCGACGGGTTCGGGCAAGACCGTTTCTCTCTATACCGGCCTCAACATCCTCAACGTCGTGGGCCGCAACATCGCCACCGCCGAGGACCCGGTCGAGTTCAACTTCGAGGGCATCAACCAGGTCAACGTCAACGCGCGCGTCGGTCTGGATTTCTCATCCGCCCTGCGTGCCTTCCTCCGCCAGGATCCGGACGTGATCATGGTCGGCGAGATCCGCGATCTCGAGACCGCCGAGATCGCCATCAAGGCCGCACAGACCGGCCACATGGTCCTGTCGACGCTGCACACGAATTCGGCGCCGGAGACCCTGACGCGTCTGCGCAACATGGGTGTCCCGTCCTTCAACATCGCCACGTCCGTGAACCTGATCATCGCTCAGCGCCTGGCACGCCGACTCTGCCCGAACTGCAAGAAACCGCAGGACGTCCCGGCAGATGCGCTGCGTGAGATGGGCTTCACGGACGAGGATCTCGCATCCGAGTATGAACTGTTCGAGCCGGACCTCGACGGCTGCGACAAGTGCAATGGCGGCTACAAGGGCCGCGTGGGCATCTACGAGGTGGTCAAGATGACCGAACCGTTGCGGCGCATCGTCATGGAGGACGGGAACTCGATCGAGATCGCCGACGTGGCGCGGGAGCAGGGCTTCGACAGCCTTCCCCGGTCCGGCCTCAAGAAGGCCATGCAGGGCATCACGAGTCTCGCCGAGGTCAACCGCGTGACCCTGGGTCACTGACGCGATCGCCGCTGCGGATCGCCTGAGAGGATAACTACGTCATGGCCGAGAGCGCCGTATACGTCTACGAAGGCACCGACCGCGCCGGGAAGCGGACCAAGGGCACCATCACGGGCGTGAACGCCCAGCAGGTGAAGGTCGAGCTGCGCAAGCAGGGCATCAACGCGCAGCGGGTGTCGAAGAAGTCCGAGAGCATCCTCGCGAGGATCGGCGCCGCGGGCGGCAAGGTGACCAGCGCCGACGTCACGCTCTTCACGCGCCAGATGGCGACGATGATGAAGGCCGGCGTACCGCTCGTGCAGTCCTTCGACATCGTCGCCGACGGCCTCGACAACCCGAAGCTCAAGGACCTCGTGAAGGCCGTGCGGGCCGACGTTTCCGCGGGCAACAGCTTCGCCTCGGCCATCCGCAAGCACCCGGAGCACTTCGACGAGTTGTTCTGCAACCTCGTCGACTCGGGTGAGCAGTCCGGTGCGCTCGAGACCATGCTGGACCGCGTGGCCACCTACAAGGAGAAGACGGAGTCCCTGAAGGCGAAGATCAAGAAGGCCATGACCTACCCGATCGCGGTCATCGTCATCGCCTTCGTCGTCTCGGGCATTCTGCTGATCAAGGTGGTGCCGCAGTTCGAGGAGATCTTCGCCGGCTTCGGCGCCGAACTGCCGGCCTTCACGCAGTTCGTCATCGGCATCTCGGAGTTCGCGCAGGCCTGGTGGTTCCTGATCGTGCTCGGCATCGCCGTGCTCGCCTTCGCGATCAGCCAGATCTACAAGCGCTCGGAAGCCGCGCGCCACGCCGTCGATCGCCTGTTGCTGAAGCTGCCGGTCGTCGGCGACATCATCAACAAGTCCGCGGTCGCGCGCTTCGCCCGCACCCTCTCCACGACCTTCGCGGCAGGCGTTCCGCTCGTCGATGCGCTCAAGTCCGTGGCGGGCGCGACCGGCAACGTCGTCTATTCGGACGCAGTCGCCCGGATCGCCGACGACGTGGCGACGGGCACGCAGCTCACCTTCGCCATGCGCTCCACCGGCGTCTGGCCGAACATGGTGCTGCAGATGACCTCGATCGGCGAGGAGTCGGGCGCCCTCGATGCCATGCTCGACAAGGCCGCGAGCTACTTCGAGGAGCAGGTGGACAACGCCGTCGACTCGCTCACGGATCTCATGGAGCCGATGATCATGTCGATCCTCGGCGTTCTCGTCGGCGGCCTGATCATCGCCATGTACCTGCCGATCTTCCAGCTCGGCTCCGTGGTCGGCGGCTGAAGCCGAGACCGCCCGAAGCCAATTCGGCTCCGTCGTGCATCGGTTCCGGCGCACCGCTGCGCTCGCACTCGCGCTGCTGATCGCGCACGCGGCGCAACCGGCGCGCGCGGCCACGGAAATCATGGCTCCCGGCGGCGCGCCCGCCTCCTTCCCGCCGGCTGCCGATGCGCCGCTCCTGCTCTGGCTCTGGGTGCTGTTCATCGGCCTCTGCCTCGGCAGTTTCCTGAACGTCGTCATTCACCGCCTGCCGATCATGGAGCGCCGCGAAGCGCTCGCATGGGCGGAGGCGATCCAGGCAGACGAGGCGACACGCACGGACGGCGAAGCGCCCTCCGGGCCGGAAGACGCCGAAGCCGAAGCGGTCCCTCCCGCCCCCTACAACCTGATGGTGCCGCGCTCGGCCTGTCCGCACTGCGGTCACGGGATCACGGCCCTCGAGAACATTCCCGTGCTCAGCTGGCTCGCGTTGCGCGGGCGCTGCAGCGCCTGCGGCGCGCCCATCTCGGCTCGCTACCCGATCGTGGAGGCGGTCACGGCCCTGCTCACCGTGCTGGTGGTCCTCGCCTTCGGCTTCACCGGCGCGGGCGTCCTCGCGGCCCTCTTCACCTGGGCCCTGATCGCCCTCACCATGATCGACGTCGACCACATGGAGCTACCCGACGCGATCGTCTATCCGCTGCTCTGGCTCGGCCTGCTCGCGAACGTCGGCGGGCTCTACGTCCCGCTCTCGCAGGCGGTGGTCGGAGCGGCCGTCGGCTACCTCTTCCTCTGGTCGCTGTACTGGGCCTTTCGCCTGTTCACCGGCAAGGAAGGCATGGGCTACGGTGACTTCAAGCTGATGGCGGCCATGGGGGCCTGGATGGGCTGGGCAGCGCTGCCGGGCCTGCTGCTGCTGTCTTCCCTCTCCGGACTGCTGGCGTTCGCGCTCATGCGCGTCTCCGGGCGGCTCGAGAGCGGAGCGCCCATGCCCTTCGGGCCGGCCATCGCCCTGGCGGGCTGGCTGGCCCTCGTGCTGCCGGCCTTCGGCTTCCGTCTGCCGGGCATGCCATAGTGTCGCGCCCGCCCCATCGGGCGGGGCACGGGACAGCTGGAGAAGATCGGAAGCGATGTTGGTAGTCGGCATCACCGGGGGGATCGGCAGCGGCAAGACGGCCGTCTCGGATCGCTTCGCAGCGCTCGGCATCCACGTGGTCGACGCCGACCTCGCCTCGCGCGCCGTGGTCGAGCCCGGGCGCCCTGCCCTCGTCGACATCGCCGAGCATTTCGGCGACGAGATCATCGGCGCCGACGGCGCCCTCGACCGCGCGGCCCTGCGCACCCGAGTCTTCGCCGACGAGGAAGAGCGGCGCTGGCTGGAACGCCTGCTGCACCCGCGCATCGCCGAGGAGATCCGCGAGGGCCTCGCGCGCGCCCGCTCCCCCTACGCGATGCTCGTCTCGCCACTGCTCGTGGAAGCCGGTCAGGCGGCCTTCGTCGATCGCATCCTGGTCGTCGACGTCCCCGTGGAGACGCAGGTGGAACGCACCATGGCGCGCGATGCCAACAGCGAGGAACAGGTGCGACGCATCGTCGCCGCGCAGGCGAGTCGCGAGGAGCGGCTGGCCCGCGCCGACGACGTGATCGTCAACGACGCGGGGCTGGAGGCCCTGGACGCGGAGGTGGAGGCGCTTCACGCACGCTATCTCGCCCTCGCACGGGAACACGGCGATGCCTGAGGGAGCCGATCCGGCGCCGACGCGCATCGTCGCCTGCCCCACCTGCCGCAAGTCCGTCCCCTGGACCGACGAGAGCACCTTCCGGCCCTTCTGTTCGGAGCGCTGCCGTCTCCTCGACCTGGGCGCTTGGGCAGAGGAGCGCCACCACATCCCCGGCGACGCGGAGCATGACGAGGGGATCGACTAGGAGCGGTACTCCGCGTTGATGCGGACGTACTCGTGCGACAGATCCGTCGTCCAGACCGTCTCGCTGACATCGCCCCGGCCGAGGTCGATACGCAGCGCGAGTTCCTGCGCCGCCATGATGCGAGCGCCGTCCTGTTCCCGATAGCCGGCGGCGATGCCACCGCGCTCGGCGACGATCACCTCCGCACCGGTGATCGAATCGGCGATGCGCAGGTCGACGCCGTCCACGTCGAGATCGTCGATGCCGGCACGCCCCACGGCAGCGAGGATACGACCCCAGTTGGGATCGCCGGCGAACAGCGCCGTCTTGACGAGCGGAGACTGGGCGATGGTGTAGGCGCAGGCGAGCGCCTCCGCTGCGTCGCGCGCGCCTGCGACTTCGACGGCCACGAAGCGCGTGGCGCCCTCACCGTCGCGGACGATCGCCTGCGCGAGCTGCGTGCAGGCCTCGCGGAGTGCGTCCTCGAGCGCCCGGGCCCGGGCGCCGTCCGCATCGTCCACGGGATCCCCGCGCCCGGCGGCCACGAGCACCACGGCATCGTTGGTCGAGGTATCGCCATCGACGGTGATGCGATTGAAGCTCGCATCGACAGCGCGCTTCAGGATCACGTCGAGAATCGCGGGTGCGACGGCGAGATCGGTGGCGAGGAAGGCGAGCATGGTGGCCATGTCGGGCCGGATCATGCCTGCCCCCTTCGCGATGCCGGTGACGTGCCCACCACCCGCCACGGCCACGCACGCCCCCTTGGGCACGCTGTCCGTGGTGAGGATGCCACCCGCGGCGCGGACCCAGCCCGCCTCGTCGAGATCGACGAAGACCTCGGGCAGCGCCGCGACGATACGATCGACGGCGAGCGGCTCACCGATGACGCCGGTGGAGAAGGGCAGCACGCTGCCCGTCTCCGTACCGGCGAGCTCGGCGAGGGCCCGGCAGCAGGCAAGGGCTGCGGTGGTGCCCGCGGGACCCGTGCCGGCGTTCGCGTTGCCCGTGTTGATCAGCAGGTAGCGCGGCGCGCGGCCCTGCGCACGGGCCGCGGCGAGCGCCTCCTCGGCGATGCGCACCGGTGCTGCCCGGAAGCGATTGCGCGTGAACATGGCCGCCACGCTGGCGTGCTCGGGCAACTCGAAGAGCACCAGATCGTCTCGATCCGGATAGCGCACCCCGGCGCGCGTGGTGGCGATGCGAACCCCGGACACCGGGCGCAACTCCGGCAGTGGCGGCGGATTCACGGCCAACGGCGTCAGTCCGCGCGACCGTGGCAGTGCTTGTACTTCCTGCCCGAACCGCAGGGGCAGGGCTCGTTGCGGCCGACCTTGCGGCCATCGCGCACGAAGGTCTCCGGCTTGGCCGAGGCCGCACCCGGACCGCGCGGCGGCACGCGGTCCTCGCCCGCCGCCAGCGGCAATTCGGCCTCGTCGGCAGCGTCGAAGGCACGCGCCTCCTGGTGCCGCAGCTCCATGCGTCGGGCGGCCTCCTCGCGGCGCTGTCGCTCCTGCTCCTCGGCCTCGTCCGCCTGACGGAACTGGGCGCGCGAGATGAGGCGAACCACGTCGCGACGGATGTTGTAGAGCAGCGCCTGGAACAGCTCGAAGGACTCTCGCTTGTACTCCTGCTTCGGCTGCTTCTGGGCGTAGGCGCGCAGGTGGATACCCTGGCGCAGCTGGTCCATGGCCTGCAGGTGCTCCTTCCAGAGCTGATCGAGCGTGAGCAGCATCATGTGCTTCTCGAGCCGGCGCATGACCTCGCTGCCGACCTGCTCCTCCTTGGCGGCGCACTCGGCCTCGATCTGCTCGAGGATGCGCTCGCGCAGGCCCTCCTCGTCGAGCTGCTCGTCTTCTTCGAGCCAGCGTCGCAGCGGCTGCTGCGAATCGAACTCGACGATCAGCGCCTGCTCGAGACCCTCCACGTCCCACTGCTCCTCGAGGGAGCCGGGGGGCAGGTACTCGCTGATCACGTCGTCGACCACCTCGGCGCGCATGCCGGCGATGGTCTCGGAGATGTCCTCCGCGGCCATGAGCTCGTCGCGCTGCGCGTAGATCACCTGGCGCTGATCGTTGGAGACGTCGTCGTACTCGAGGAGATTCTTGCGGATATCGAAGTTGTGGCCTTCGACCTTGCGCTGCGCCCGCTCGATGGCGTTCGTCACCATGCGGTGCTCGATGGCCTCACCACGCTCCATGCCGAGCGAGTTCATGATGGCGCGGATGCGGTCGGAGGCGAAGATCCGCATCAGGTTGTCTTCCATCGAGAGATAGAAGCGCGTCGAGCCGGGATCGCCCTGGCGCCCGGAACGGCCCCGGAGCTGGTTGTCGATGCGCCGCGACTCGTGGCGCTCCGTGCCGATCACACGCAGACCTCCGGCCTCCAGGACCTGCGCATGGCGCTCTTCCCACTCGGACCGGTGCCGTTCGCGCTCGGCCTCCGACAGCGCGGCGGAATCCTCGAGTTCGGCTTCCCAGTTGCCGCCGAGCACGATGTCCGTGCCGCGGCCCGCCATGTTCGTCGCGACCGTGACCGTCCCCGGACGCCCGGCCTGCGCGATGACCTGCGCCTCCTTCTCGTGGAACTTGGCGTTGAGGACGTTGTGCGGGATGCCACGCCGGTCGAGTTCCTTCGACAGCCGCTCGGAGGACTCGATGGACGCGGTGCCGACGAGCACGGGCTGGCCCCTCTCACGGCAATCCTGGATGTCCTCGGCGATGGCCTCGTATTTCTCGTCCATGGACAGGAACACGAGATCGTTCTGGTCTTCCCGGACCATGGGGCGGTTGGTCGGGATCACGACGACGTCGAGGCCATAGATCTGCCGGAACTCGAACGCCTCCGTGTCGGCCGTGCCGGTCATGCCCGCGAGCTTCTCGTAGAGGCGGAAGAAATTCTGGAAGGTGGTGGACGCCAGGGTCTGCGACTCCTGCTGGATCCGCACCTTCTCCTTCGCCTCGATGGCCTGGTGGAGACCGTCGGACCAGCGCCGGCCGGGCATCGTGCGGCCCGTGTGCTCGTCGACGATGACCACCTGACCGCCCTGCACGACGTACTCGACGTCGCGGCGATAGACGAAGTGGGCGCGCAGCGCGGCATGCACGTGATGCAGGAGCGAGAGGTTCCCCGGTGCGTAGAGGCTGTCGCCTTCCGCGAGCATTCCGGCCGCGACCAGGGCGTGCTCGATCTTCTCGTGCCCCGACTCGAGCAGTTCGACCTGCTTGTTCTTCTCGTCGATGGCGAAGTCGCCGTGGTCCTCGCCCTCGGGTTCCTGGCCCGCGGGCGTCTCGCGCGGCGCGAGGATCGGCACGAGTTCGTTGATGCGGCGATAGACCTCGGAGGAGTCCTCCGCCGGGCCGCTGATGATGAGCGGCGTGCGCGCCTCGTCGATGAGGATCGAGTCGACCTCGTCGACGATCGCGAAGTGCCGCGAGCGCTGCACCTTGTCTTCGGCCGTGAAGGCCATGTTGTCGCGCAGATAGTCGAAGCCGAACTCGTTGTTGGTGCCGTAGACGATGTCGCAGGCATAGGCATCGCGCTTCATGGCGCCGTCCTGACCCGCGACGACGATCCCCACCGACATGCCGAGCGCCTGGTAGACCGGCGCCATCCAGGTGGCGTCGCGGCGGGCGAGATAGTCGTTCACGGTCACGACGTGCACGCCCTGGCGAGTGAGGGCGTTCAGATAGACGGGCAGCGTCGCCACGAGGGTCTTGCCCTCGCCGGTGCGCATCTCCGCGATGCGCCCCTCGTGCAGGGTGATGCCGCCGAGAAGCTGCACGTCGAAGTTACGCATGCCGAGCGTACGCCGCGCTGCTTCGCGGACGGCGGCGAAGGCCTCCGGGAGCAGCGCATCGAGGCGCTCGCCGTCGTCGAGGCGTGCGCGGAAGCTCGCGGTCAGGTCCTTCAGGGCCGCGTCGTCGAGGGCGGCGGTCTGCTCCTCGAGCTCGTTGATCCGCTTCACCAGGCGGCCCATGCGCCTGAGTTCACGGGTGTTCTTGTTCGGGAGCAGGGCTCCGAAGAGTCGTCCGATCATGGTCCTGGGGCAGCGTCGGGGCCGACGGAGGCCGGCCGATGCGTGAAGGGGCGCATGGTAGCGGGATGCGTGCCCCGAAGGGAGGGCGGGAAGACCGCGCCGCGGGGGCGGCCGTCAGCCGGCCGCGCGGGTCACGAAGCGCGTGGGATCGATCTGTCGACCGCCACGCAGCACCTCGAAGTGCACGTGGGGGCCCGTGGAGCGTCCGGTGCTGCCTATGGTGCCGACCGACTCGCCCTTGCGGACCAGCTCGCCGACTTCGACCGTGACCTCCGCGCAGTGCGCATAGCGCGTGACGTAACCGTTGCCGTGGGTGATCTCGACCAGCCATCCGTAGCCGCCGCGCTCGCCCGCGAAGGTGACGATGCCGGTGGCCACGGCGAGGACCGGGTCGCCTGCACGCCCTGCGAAGTCGATGCCCTTGTGGTACGCGAGGCGGCCGTGGATCGGGTCGACGCGCCGTCCGTAGGGCGAGGACAGCCAACCCCAGCCGACGGGGCGCCCGGCGACAGCCGATGCCTCTTCGTACTCGCGCAGATCGAGCAGGCGCTCGAGCGCGGTGAGCTGCTGCTGCCGTTCCAGGACCTGTTCGGACAGATCGTCGATCATGGACACGAAGGCCGGCGGCCGGAGCGGGATCTCCTCGTCCGAGGTCGGCTCGGGACCACCGATGGCCAGCGGCTCGTCGAGGTCGAACTCCTGGCCGATCCCTGCGGAGGACGCGATGCGCTCGCCCATGGACTCCATGCTCACGAGCCGGGCCTGCAGGTCGCCGAAACGCCGCGTGAAGGCACCGAGCGTGGCGTCCGATTCGCGACGGATGCGCTCGAGCTCCTCCTGCTGGCCGTCGAGGCGCTCGCGCCAGGACGCGGCGAGTTCGGCATCGACGTAGTCGCCGCTGAAGTAGCGGACCGACCAGCCGACGAGCACCAGGCTGCAGGCGATGGCCGCGAGCCCGGCCGCGACGGCACGCTGCGTGATGCGCACGCGATGATCGCGTCCGGAGCGCGGATCGAGCACGATGAACTCGAAGGGGCGCGCGCCGATGGCGCGCCAGTCGATGCGCGGAAGGGGTTGCTTCATTGGAT
>JAZBPO010000152.1:0-9699 GCA_036351675.1 Pseudomonadales bacterium | reverse complement strand
CCGCATTCGAGCCTTGGCTATCTGACGCCTTGGGAGTTCATCAGTCAGCTGCCGGAGGCAGCATCAGAGAGGGCCATCCTCAACTGATCGGTGGTCCGAAGAAATCAGGCAGGTCAGCCAGACCATTTCCAATCAGCGTGTTTCCTGTGACAGTAGGCGTGGAAGTGCCGGTCACGACCACCCCTCTACTATTCGAGCGGATCAGATTCGATTCGATCCGCGGCGACGCAGCTTCTACGAAGATCGCCTGGGAAGAGTTCTCGACCACACTGTTGCTGACCACACCGGTCGATCCCGAGATGTATAGAGCACCGCGGTTGCTGTTGGTGCTGCTCCCGGCGTACCGCAGCACCGTGTGATCGATCAAGTTCTCCGCTTGGGTGCCCCGCAAGAAAATCCCCGACCAATTGCCAGCCCCAGGGGCGGAGCCGTCTCCGTCACCGTTCGAGTCTCCTCCAACGCTGTCGTCGCGAAACGAGGTGAACACCACTGGGGACTCCGCCGTCCCCTGCGAGACGATCCGCCCACGAACATCCAGACGGCTCGAGCTGGATACGCCCTTCACCACCGTCCCGGGCGCAAGCGTCAGCGTGGAACCCGCATTCACGACCACGTTGCCCGAAAGGAGATAGGGGCTATCAATCGCGGTCCAGGTGGAATCGGCAGAAATGGTTCCGGAGATACTGGTCTGCGCTGCGGCCGGAGACGCCCCGCCGACCGCCATGGCGCTCAGGAGCAACAGGAAAGAAAAGAGCCGGCGGTGCTGCCAGATAGCTGCCGTGGTGAAGTTCGAACGTGATCGCGCATAGCCGCGCGAGGTTGGCCGGCGATGCACTTCAACCTGCGCCTCGCGTTCCCGCGCTTCCACAGGACGTTCTCCTGTGGACAACCCCCGGTCGCGCTCAGGCACGTCCGCTTCTACACCGCGCTGATCGATGGACCTCAATTCATCCCCCCCCGTGCCGCCGCCCAGTCTCTGCTGGACGTACGGAGTGTCTGGTCAGCTCATGCTTAGCCGACCGGCCGTTTCGAAGTTGACTTACCTACCCAGCTGCCTGAAGCGAGCTTGGTCTGCGGGACGGGCACTGCCCGCGCCGGCCCTTGAGATGCGTAGGCGCTCTCTGCGACTGTTAAATGGGCTCAGCCCGGGCAAAACCGAATCCGCCCTCGACAGGAAGCGCATGAACGTTGGAATGCTGTCCGCCGCGCCCAGCAGTGAGTCGCCAGACAGGCATTCACCGGCACCGCGTTCGTGCTCGACCCGAAACTCGGTGCTGCCGGCGTCTTGAGAGGTGACTGGGTGGTAACAGCGGCGAAAGACTAGAAGGTGTCGCGGAAGCGAACGCCCACGTCCTGCGGCGCTCAGACGCTGCGCCTCATCTTTCCCTCGGCCTTCGCGCTCACGCGAAAGGGCATCACTCGAAGATATCGGGCACTGCAAGCGCTGACTCCTTGTCGGCGATTCTTCCTTTCCTGTTTGATAGCGGCCCACGTAAATCGGATGCAAACGACATTCCGGTCGGACACTTGTCTATATTCATCAGAAAGTTGAAAGAGATAGCTGGTAACACTTCGAAGTTCCGCTGCGCGAAGTCGTAAAGAAAACTGACACTCCCCCCTTCGTGCCAAAGACCCCGGGTAGCACTGCAGCGAGAACCTGAGTCGAACACATTCCCCTGATCAGGTGCTTGCTTGGCGATTCGACCGGGGCACCGCGGGGGGGGAACCGATCCGCGTCGTGCCCCTCGGGTTCGAGGGCGACAGCCGGCATCGGCCGCAACCTCGCCATCGACGTCCTCGAGTTCTTCGATCGCAGCGGCCTGACGCGCCGCCGCGGCGATGCCCGCATGCTGGTCGGCTCGGCGGAGGCGCTGTTCGGTCCGGCGTCCGCGGGCGCCTCGACCGGCACCCGCGCGGTCCCCGACCCCGGAAGGGGATGAAGGCGACCAGCGAGGCCGGTAGACTCGTGCGCGGAAGCGCATCGCTCCCGGTGGGGCGCCCGGACTTCAAACCCGGTGGGGCGCGTCACACGTGCCCGCGGGGTTCGACTCCCCGGCCTTCCGCCAGCCGCGAGCCACGGCTGGCAGGCGGAGGCAAGCGTGGGACGATCTCGACGGCTCGGCTGAATCCAGGAAGCACGTACCCACACCGACCCAGGGATGCAGATCGGTGAAAGAAGAGCGGACGCTGTCGCTCTCCATTCCGAAACGCCAGGCGCGCGCGCTGTCCTTCTCGGATGGTTCCGTCGACGATCTCGCGCGCTGGACCAACGAGCTGCCGATCACCGATGCTCTCGTCGCCGGCGCCCGCCTGCGTGATGCCCTCGTGGAACTCAATCGCAGCGAGGGCGAACCGCTGCTCCGCTTTCGTCAGATGGAACTGCTGCGCCCCGTCGCACACTTCATATGCTCCTCCTTCGCGCCCACGCGTCCACGCCGCGCCCTCTTCACGGACGAGGCCGAGCGCACCGAGGCACTTCTCGCCCAGACGCTGCAGTTCGAACTGGCGACGGGCTACAAGATCGTCCTCGTCGACGTGCTGCGAGGCGGGGTCGAACTGGCTTCGGGTGCCGCACGTGAGAGCCTCGCCGGCGTCGGGCTCGTCGCCCTGCACCGCGCCCTGACGGAACTCGCCCAGACGTTGCTGCGGTCGCTGCAGCGCTACACGCCGCCCCCGCCGCGGCTCTGGGAGCAGCTCCATCGCCTCTATGCGCTGGCCGAACTCCGGGGCGTGCTCGACGAGACCGTGCGCGACGAGGAGAACAAGTTCAGGGCGGAGACACGGATCGTGGACGCCTACATCCGCGCGGCCATGCTCGGCGCCGCGCGGCCGAACACGCTGCGTCCTGCCACGCTCGGCACGCTCTTCGCCGTGCTGGAGGACTGGGCCCGCTTCGTCGACCTGTCGACGGAGGCGCCGGAGGACGAGGCGCACGCGGTGCTCGACCTGTCGGGCGATCGACCACCGGTCGCCGCGGCGCTGCATGCGCATCGCGACGACGAGGAATTGCGCGTCATTCATCCGACGCGCCTGCTCGACGTGCTGCATCGTCACCTCGATCCGGAGATGACGCAGGTGACGGCCGGACCGGTCATGCCGGAGCAGGACGCCGACGAACTCGTGCGCCACGCGGTGCAGGCCTGGGGCGTGGTCACGAAGCGCGTCTTCAAGCGCCTGCCCGTGGCCGGCCAGCTGCGGGTCTGCGCGGGCATGCTCGCGATCCACTATCACATCGCCTGCGGCGTCCCCTTCGAGGATCGCCTCACGGGCGGGAAGGGCCGCCGTGGCGGCCGGGTCCCGGCTCGCTTCCGCACCTTCGACCTCGTGCTCGCGGACGCGAGCCCCGGCGGCTACGGGCTCGTCTGCGAAGGAGACTTCCCGGAAGACCTGCAGACCGGGGATCTGCTCGGCGTGCAGAAGGCGGGCGGTGGTGAGTGGCACATCGCCGTGGTGCGCTGGTTCGGCAACGAACCGAGCGGCTCCAGACTCGGCATCGAACTGCTCGCACCGCGGGCGGAGCCCGCGGGCGCGCGGCGCATCGCCACCCGCGGCAGCGCCCAGGAATGGATCCCCGTCCTGCTGCTGCCCGAGCTGCGGGCGCTGCACGAGCCCGCGGCGCTGGTCACGCCGCGCGGCGCCTTCCGCATCGGCCAGAAGCTCGCCCTCAATCAGGGCGGCCATGAATACAAGGTCCGCCTGGAGAAGTCGCGTTCCTTCGCCGACAACTTCCACCAGTTCACGCTCAGGGAACTCGGCCACCGAGGCGCGCACGCGCAGCCCTTCACGGGGATCGAGGTCGACTACCTCGACGACGACGCCTTCGAGCAGTTCGACTTCTGAGCCCGGGCGACCGGCCCCCTCAGCCGCGCAGCAGCGTCTCTTCGCCCGCCTCCACGGCCTCCGGCGGGCCCATCAACACGACGATGTCGTCCACCTGCAGGACGCCCGCGTCCTGCGCCTCCAGCGTTCGCTCACGCCGCCTGATGCCACGGAAGCGGACGCCGGCGATCTTCGCATCGACCTCCTCTGCTTCCCGATCGCAGGCCCAGGCGCGCTCCGTCAGCCGTACGGGATGGACGATCTCCCGATACGCCCCGCCCTGGGAGCCCGGAATCACTCCGTGCAGTAGCCTGTAGCGTTCACCGCGCACGGAGGCGATGACGGACTCGATCTCGCTCCGCGGGCGGCGCAGCAACGCCAGCACGTGCGAGAGCAGCATGAGGGACGATTCGAGCGTCTCCGGGACGACCTCCGTCGCGCCCGCGTCCAGATAGTCCCCGAGGCGCGAATCGTCCCGGGTGCGGACCAGCACCGGCACCGAGGGCGCGAGCTCCCTGACCGCGCGCAGCGCCTGCAGAGAGGCTCCCGGCGGGTCGATGCAGATCACCACGAGCTGCGCCTCGTGAACCTGCGCCGCCGCGAGCAGATCACCGCGCGTGACGTCTCCGAAGCGGACCGGGACGCCCGCGAGCTGCCCCTCGGCGACCCGCTCGGCATCGTTGTCGAGGGCGAGATGAGGCACGCCCGATCGTTCGAGCATGCGCGCGATGACCTGCCCGACGCGTCCGAAACCGAGTAGCACCACCGGCGCCGCGTCCTCCGGCCCGGGTCCGGTCGGCGGCGCGTCGGGATCGGCCGCCGGCGTCGCCAGCAGGTGACCGACGATCCACTCCGCGAGCGACTCGCTGCGTCGGACGAGCAACGGCGTCAGGACCATGCTGACGAGGGTGACGGTGACGAGGAAGGCCTGCACGTCCCCCTCGACCATCCCCTGGCCGGCGAGTAGCGCGAGGACCGCGAAGGCGAACTCACCGCCCTGGGCGAGCACCAGGCCCGAGCGCACCGCGGTGCGCAGGGAATCACGGAAGGCGAGCGAGATGAGGCAGACCACCACGCCCTTGAAAAGCATGAGCAGCACGCCGAAGACGAGGATCCGCGGCCAGAACTCCGCGAGCAGATGCAGATCGAGCATCATGCCGACGCTGATGAGGAACACGCCGAGCAGCACGTCGCGGAAGGGACGCAGATCGGACTCGACCTGATGTCGGAAGTGCGATTCGCCGAGCATCATGCCGCCGACGAAGCCACCGAGCGCCATGGACAGGCCCATCGCCTGCGTCAGCCAGGCGGTGGCCATGACCGTCACGAGCGCGGCGAGCACGAACAGCTCGGAGGATCGCGACCGCGCGATCTCCGTGAACAGTGGCGGCAGGACCCAGCGCCCGATCGCCATGAGCCCGACGAACAGCGCAGCGCCCGCGAGGCCGAGCCAGGCGAAATCGGCGAGGATGCCCGAACCGTCCGCCCCGCCGCCCCCGACGAGTGGCACGAGGATCAGCAGGGCCACCGCCGCGATGTCCTGGAACAGCAGGACGCCGATGGCCTGGCGACCGTGCGGGAGATGGAGCTGCCCGGTACCGGCCAGCTCGCGCGAGACGATGGCCGTCGAAGACAAGGCCATGCCGACGCCGAGCACGACCGCGACACCGAGCGCGATGCCGCCGGAAGCGAGGATCGCCGCGAACAGGCCTCCGGTACCCACGACCTGCACGACACCGACGCCGAACACGGCGCGTCGCATGGCGAGCAGCCGCGGCAGGGAGAACTCCAGCCCGAGGGAGAACAGGAGCATGACGACGCCGAAGTCCACGAGCCGCTGGATGTCCTCGTCGGCGTAGACGAAGGCGAGGCCCGTGGGTCCGAGCAGCGCGCCCGCCGCGAAGTAGCCGAAGATGCCCGGCAGACGCAGGGGGCGACACAGGGCGACCAGCACGAGCGCCGCCGTGAAGATCAGCAGCAGCTCCGTGAACAACCCGCCGGCGTCGCCGTGCGCGGCCGCCGCGTCAAGGGCCATGGGCGATGATCTCGTGCGAGGTCTGCTCCTCGCGCGCGCGCAGACGACCGACCACGCGGGCCGCGGCGTAGCCCGCGTCCTCGAGTGCCGAGACGCAGTGCTCGGCCCGGTCTTCGGGCAGCGCCGCGAGCAGGCCGCCGCAGGTCTGCGGGTCCGCCAGCAGGCGCAGGGCCGGCGCATCGCGGGCGACGCCACGCAGCAGGCAGCGGTCGAGGAGCGCCTCGTTGTCGTCTTGCAGCGAGGAGCCTTCGCCCGCGCCCAGCGCGGCGAGCGCCCCTGGCAGGGCGACGGCGGCCCCGACCTGCAGCTCGAGTGAGCAGCCCGAAGCCTCTGCCATCTCCAGTGCATGGCCGAGCAGCCCGAAGCCGGTGACGTCCGTGCAGGCGTGTACGCCGTGCGCGCGCAGCACCGCCACCGCCGCCTCGTTCGACTGCAGCATGTGGGAGACGGCGGCACCGCGATCGCGCGTCGGCAGGCGGCCGTCCGTCGTCGCTGCCATCACGACGCCCGTGCCCAGGGCCTTGCAGAGTACGAGCACGTCGCCGGCACGGCCGCCGCCCTTGCGGAAGGCCCCGGCGTCGTCGCCCGCGCGCCCCGTGACGGCAAGTGCGATCATCGCCTCGGCGCCTTCGCAGGAGTGACCGCCGAGCAGTGCGCAGCCGTGTCGCTGGAGTTCGAGCGCGACGCCCGCCATCAGCTGCGCGAGGTCGTCGGCCATCATGGCCGGCGCCATGAACGGCACCGCGGCGAAGGCCTGTGCGCCGAGCGCCTGCGCACCCATGGCATGGACGTCACCGAGGGCGTGGATCGCCGCGATCCGTCCGGACAACCAGGGGTCGGGTAGCGGCAGCGGGAAGCCATCGATGGTCTGCAGAAGCGCGGCATCGTCGACCGGGAGCGCCGCCGCATCCTCGAAGCCAGCGACGCCGGCAGCCGCGCCGATCGCACCGAGTCCGGCAAGGAGCGTCTCCGTGCCCAGCTTGCTGCCGCAACCGCTGCAGCGCATGCCGGCGTCGAGTCGTCCGCCACCGCGCGCCGGTGCGACCTCCGATTCGGGCCCCTCGCGCGCCATGGCCGGCAGCTCGGCGAAGCGGCGCATGAAGCGACGGTCGATGGCGTCCTTCACGCGCCAGACCCAGGCGCCCGCGAAGGCGGGCACGCCCTCGCGCAGCACCACCGCTTCCCGCGCGCCTGTAGTCACCAGGTAGAGCGCACGGGTCTGGGGCTGCCAGGCACGCAGCGGTCGGTCTCGCACCCAGGCGCGGAGATTGCGCACCAGCACCGGGCCCGCGCGTACCGCGTAGACTCCCGAGCGCGGCCGTGGCGCATGCGTCAGCGTCGCCAGATCACCAGCGGCGAAGACTTCGGGGTGCGAGAGACTCTGCAGCGTCGGCCCGACCTCCACGAAGCCCTGCTCGTCCACCGCGAGACCACTGCGCCGCGCCCAGGCCGGCGCCTCCGCCTGAGTCACCCAGAGAACCTCGTCGACGGGCACCGCACGCCCATCCTCACACAGCAGCCTGCGCGCTTCGTAGCGCCGTACCCGGGCAGAACGGTGGACCTCCACGGCGCGCCGCCACAGCGCACGCTCGAAGCGGCGCCGTGCACCGGGCCGCGCGTGTTCGAGGGGGCAGTCGCCGCCGCAGAACAGGTGCAGGCGTGCCCGGTCGGCGAGCCCCTCCAGGCGCAGCCGCTCGGCGAGGGCAAGGCAGAGTTCCACGCCGCCGGCGCCCGCACCGACGATCCCGACGTCCAGGGTCCGCGTGGCAGTGGCCACGCGCTCCAGCAGTTTCGTCAGTTTCGGCAGGAAGGCACTGATCGGCTTGACGGGGATGATGCGATCACGGTCGCCCTCGAGATCGCCGAGCGCGGGCGTGGAGCCCGTATCGAGGGACAGCAAGTCATAGCGCAGAGCCGGCCGCTCGGAGAAGATCGCGCGCCGCTGCGACAGGTCCAGATCGATCATCTCGTCGTGGATCAGGCGCGCGCCGGCCGCATGGGCGAGCGGCCCGATATCGATGTGTATGTCGTCCGCGCCGTAGAGGCCCGCGACGTGGCCGGGGAGCATGCCGGAATAGGGCGTGTGCACGTCGCGGGACACGACCGTGACACGGACCCCCTGCAGGGGCCGCATGGCGAACGACCGCAGGACCTGTACGTGAGCATGACCGCCACCGAGCAGCAGCAGTTCGAGCTCGCTCCCTCCCTGCCTCATGGAAGACCGTCCGCCGTGCCCGTCCCATCGGCGCGCCGGGCGGGCCGCTCACCCGTTCCCGCACCCGTACGAGCGCGCCAGCCACCTGTGCCGCGCGCCGTGGCCGACACGGTACCAGCGACCGTGGGCGGCGCGAAGCACCACGCCGCGAACGCGCGTCTCGCACTTCATGGGCAGTCGGTGAGCGCCCCGGCCGGAAGCGGCGGGGGCGCACGAATCATTCCGCGCGGCGGTGCCCGCCGAGCACCCTCGCCTATTCCTCGTCCTCGAAATCGAGTTCGAGATAGTTGAGCGCGGCGTCCATCTCGCGGGCTTCGCGGCGCGCCTCGATCGCGCGCCGCACCGCCAGCAGGCGTGAGGGCGCGACCACCGCGGAAATGGATTCGGCGTCGTCGTTGTCGACACCTTCGTCGTCGAAGCCGTCGTCGATCACTGCATCGAACTCGTCGTCGTCCGTGTCGCTGGCCATCACGTCAACCTCGCTTGCCGACATGAGCAGAGCAACTGCGCTGGCGTTCCATCGACGCACCGACTGCTGGGCCGGCGCCGACAGCGCCCTTTTATTCCCGGCCAGAACGGCGTGTCAAGGCATAGCGGCGGGATAGCGCGACACAATTCACTGCAGCACGCGGACGGCCCTCCGAGCGGCAGCAGAAGCTCGACGGACGGCACCGGCCGCGGGCACCCGGGGCGCTGGCGGCGGACTCGCGAGCGCAGGATGCCGCCCTTTCCGCGCCTCGAAGCCGAGGCCATAATCGTGAGCCGTCGAACGCCCCGAAGGACGAGTGCATGAGTGACCATGAGGAAGATCCGCGCGCAGTACCGGCGGACCAGCGCGCTCAGGGTCCGAACGAGACCCTCATGATCAGCAGCGAGGAGCTCGCATCCAAGAGCGCCACGGCTGCCTCGGGCGAGAAACGGGTCGTGAAGGGCACGCCACGCCTCGTCGGTCGCTCGGAAGTCGTGTCCGGCCGCACGGTCGACCTGACCCGGGCGAAGACCACGGTCGGACGCGACCCCGGCAACGACATCGTGATCGAGGACGGCACCGTATCGGCGCGCCATGCCCAGATCGTCAGCGACAAGGGCATCTGGCGCGTGGTGAACCTGATCTCGACGAACGGCACGTCCGTGAACGGCAACACGGCGATCGTGAGCTACCTGGGTCCCGGCGACGTCGTCGCCTTCGGCCGCGTCGAGTGGGACTTCCTCGCCGATGCGAGCGGTGGCGCTCAGCGCATGAAGGCGGGCACGAAGGGAGGCGGACGGCTCGGGCTCTGGATCGGCATCGGCATCGGCGTGCTCGTCTTGGCCGCCGCAGCCGCCTTCCTGCTCCTCTGAGTCCGTACCGCGGAACGCGTCCTGCAGAAACGAAGAAGGGGCCGCATGCGGCCCCTTCCTTCACGGTGTTGGTGGAGCTAGGCGGGATCGAACCGCCGACCTCCTGCATGCCATGCAGGCGCTCTCCCAGCTGAGCTATAGCCCCGGTCTCGCGGCCGCGCCGGCGGGTCCGGTGCGGGGAGCGCGGATGTTAGGGACGCCCCACGAGGGTGTCAACAGAGTCAGGCTTCCTGCGTGCCCTCGGGCCGGCCGAGCTCCCGATAGCGCTTCTCGAGGCGCTTCAGCTGCT
>JAZBPO010000151.1:0-2418 GCA_036351675.1 Pseudomonadales bacterium | reverse complement strand
TATTGAATTCGGAGCAGACCGCCGCTAGACTTCCGCGCCTTTTTCGCGGTGGACACGGCAGCGCCAGCCTCGACCGGTTAGTCATTTAGGAGTCGCCACTGATGGCACGTATCGCCGGCGTCAACATCCCCGACAACAAGCACGCGTTGGTCTCGCTGACCTACATCTACGGGATCGGTCGCACGACCGCCGCGAAGCTCTGTGACACGGTGGGGATCCGGCCGGACTCGAAGGTCTCCGAACTCACGGACGGCGAGCTGGACGCGCTGCGCAACGAGATCGGCAAGATGAACGTCGAGGGCGACCTCCGGCGCGAGGTGTCCATGAACATCAAGCGTCTCATGGACCTCGGCTGCTATCGCGGCATCCGTCATCGCCGTGGTCTGCCGCTGCGCGGACAGAACACGAAGAACAACGCTCGCACCCGCAAGGGTCCGAAGCGTCCGGTCCGCCGTTAATCACATCCGGAGCCGCGCGCAGGCGCGGCTCCCTGGAAGCATCGGGAAGGCAGGTACATGGCAGACGCCAAGAAGCGCGTGAAGAAGACCGTGGTCGACGGCGTCGCTCACGTCCACGCGTCCTTCAACAACACGATCATCACCATCAGCGACCGGCAGGGGAACACGCTCTGCTGGGCGACCTCCGGGGGCTCCGGCTTCCGCGGTTCGCGGAAGTCCACGCCCTTCGCTGCGCAGGTCGCGGCAGAGCGCGCGGGCAATGCTGCGCTCGAGTTCGGCGTCAAGAATCTCGACGTCTACGTGAAGGGCCCGGGGCCCGGTCGTGAATCGGCGGTTCGCGCGCTCAACGGCGTGGGCTTCCGTATCTCGAGCATCACCGACGTGACGCCGATCCCGCACAACGGTTGCCGGCCGCCGAAGAAGCGCCGGGTGTGAGGAGCGCCTGGCGCGGGTGAGGCGGCGGAGTCCGCCCCACGGCTGCGCAGGACACGAAATGCGCTCCACCTGAAGGGAATCCCCGTCCGGCACGGATCCGGGCGGGTTCACAGGAGATATCGATGGCCCGCTATACCGGTCCTCGTCTGAAGCTCGCCCGTCGTGAGGGCACCGATCTGATGCTCACGAGCGGCGTTCGCCCGCTCGAGTCGAAGTGCAAGGCCGAATCGCCCCCGGGCATGCACGGCGCGCGGCGCCAGCGCCTGTCCGACTACGCCGTGCAGCTGCGCGAGAAGCAGAAGGTCCGCCGCATCTACGGCGTGCTCGAGAAGCAGTTCCGCAACTACTACAAGCGTGCGGATCAGCAGAAGGGCGCCACCGGCGAGAACCTCATGCGCATGCTCGAGTCGCGCCTCGACAACGTCGTCTACCGCATGGGCTTCGGGTCCACGCGCGCGGAATCCCGTCAGCTCGTCTCGCACAAGTCGATCGAGGTGAACGGTGAGGTCGTGAACATTCCGTCCTACCAGGTGCAACCGGAGGATGTGGTGTCGGTCCGCGAGAAGTCTCGCGGTCAGCTGCGCATCCAGTCGGCGCTCCAGCTCGCTGCTCAGCGTTCGCCGTCGTCCTGGGTCGAGGTCGACGCGAGCAAGCTCACCGGCGTGTTCAAGCGTCCGCCGGACCGCGAAGAGCTCCCGCAGGAGATCAACGAGAACCTGATCGTCGAGCTCTACTCCAAGTAATCGCAACCGCAGGTGACGTCCATGGCACGTTCGGTCAACGAATTCCTGACGCCCAAGAACATCCAGGTCCAGGAGATCAGCAAGACCCGCGCGCGGGTCACGCTCGAGCCGCTCGAGCGCGGTTTCGGTCATACGCTCGGAAACACGCTGCGTCGCATCCTCCTGTCGTCGATGCCGGGTTCGGCAGTCACCGAGGTGCAGATCGACGGCGTGCTCCACGAGTACAGCGCCATCGAGGGCGTGCAGGAAGACGTCATCGAGATCCTGCTCAACCTCAAGGGTCTCGCCGTACTCATGCACGGCGCCGACGAGGCCACGCTGACGCTCTCGAAGGACGGCGCCGGTGCGGTCACGGCCGCCGACGTCCAGCTTCCGCAGGACGTGGAGATCGTCAACCCCGATCACCACATCGCCACGCTCAACGCCGGCGGCAAGTTGAAGATGGAGATCAAGGTCACGCGCGGCCGCGGCTACGAGCCGGCGGACATCCGTCGCCATGACGAGGAAGAGGGTCGGCCCATCGGTTCGCTGCAGATCGATGCGACCTTCAGCCCCGTCTACCGCGTCGCCTACACGGTCGAAGCGGCCCGCGTGGAGCAGCGCACGGACCTCGACAAGCTGATCATCGACCTCGAGACGAACGGCACCATCGACCCGGAAGAGGCGATCCGCCGCGCTGCGACGATCCTGCAGCAGCAGCTCGCAGTGTTCGTCGACCTCGAAGGCCAGGCCGAAGCGATCGTCGAGGAGAAGGAGGAGGAGATCGATCCGATCCTCCTGCG
>JAZBPO010000150.1:0-4551 GCA_036351675.1 Pseudomonadales bacterium | reverse complement strand
TGGTCTTCTACATCGGCTATCGCAATCCCGGCCTGCTCGCGAAGGCCGCGACGACCCTCGACCATCTCTCGAACGGGCGTTTCGAACTCGGCCTCGGCGCCGGTTGGCATCAGTGGGAAGCGGAAGCCTACGGCTACGAGTTCGCGGCCCTCGGTACGCGCCTCGACATGCTCGAGGAAGCGGCGACGCTGATCCGCAGCCTGCTCGACACGCCGCGAACGGATTTCTCCGGCGCCCATTTCAGCGCGGTGAATGCTTCCTGCCTGCCCCCGCCGGTTCAGCGGCGGCTGCCGATCTGGATCGGCGGCGTGGGCGAGAAACGCACGCTGCGCCTGGCCGCGCGCCTCGCGGACGGCTGGAATGCGGCCTACGTCGGGCCCGAGGAGTTCGCCCGGCTGGGCGGCGTCCTCGACCACTGGTGCGACGTAGAGGACCGCGACCCCGCAGCGATCCGTCGGGGCATCAATCTCACGTTCCAACTTGCCCGAAACGCCGCCGGGGTCGAACGCGAGCGGTCACGCATGGCCGCGGAATGGGGAACCATGGCGGAACGCGTGGCGGCGGGCGCGCTGCTGTGTACGCCCGCCGAGGCCGTCGATCGCATCGGGGCCTACGCCGCAGCGGGCGCCACGGACGTCAACGTCGCCCTGCGTGCGCCCTGGGAACCGGAGGCGCTCGATGCGTTCCTGGAGGAGGTAGTGCCGGCAGTGCGGGCTTCAGGCGGGTGAGTGATGCGCCTTCATGCGGCAACTGTAGGCAGCGACCACCGGCATCATGCAGAAGCCGGCGACGAGCAGGGCGAGGGTGTCGACGTTGCGGCTGTTCATGTACCACGCCTCGCCGAGATAGGGCGCGCTGAAGAAGAAGCCCGCGAAGTACAGGAACATCGTCGCCGTGGCCGCCGTCGCGAGCACGCGCAACGTCCACCGGTTCAGGGTCGGCTTGCACGCAGCGCCTGCGAGAATGGCGCCGGCGCCGTAGAGGCTGACCCACACCAGGGGACGCTCCTCGTCACCGAGGTGAAGGAGGGAGAGGCCGACGAGGACGAGTGCAAGGGCGACGTAGACGTACTGCATGGAGGGACTCCTGAGCGTACCTGCGAGGCTCTGCTCCCGTCCTCTGGGTAACTGTCGTTACGTCCTGTAACACCACACCATTCAAACACCCCGGCGGCGGCTCCATCAACTGAATTAACTCTATATGATTCAGTGATTTGAGACCTTTCCGCCAGACGGTAGACCGGTTCTTCCAGCTCATGCCTCGCCGCGCGGCGCGCGCACGAAGCCCTCGTCCGCAAGCCACTGCAGGCAGGCCGAGGTCGCCCGCCCGAGCGCCTCGCGCTGCCCCAGATAGTAGTGCGTCGCGCCCTCTATCCGTTCGAAGCGCACCCGTGCCTCACCGGGGCCGGCATGGAGACCTTCGAGGATCCGCCGGGTGTGGCTCGGCGTGCAGGCATCGTCGGCGGAGTTCTCGATGACGAAGGCCGGCACGTCGATCGCCGCTGCCGAGCGCGGACCGTCGGCCCGGGAATCATCGTGGCTCCACTGCGAGAGCCAGGCGCGCAGGCTCGCATAGCGGCCGAGACCCGCCGGCATCATGTTCACGATGCGGGGATCGCCCATGTAGCAGCGCCCGGGCACGCGATCGTTCGGGTCCACGGCCGGATCGAGCCAGCGCGGGTCGGCCATGGTGCCGTGGACCACGAAACAGCGCTCCTCGTGCGCGCGACCGCTCGCCCGCAGCGCAGCCAGCTCATCCTTCACCCAGGCCGTGATGCGACGCGCGCGCGCGAGCTGCGCCGACCGATAGCGCTCCAGGAAGGCCGCGTCGTAGGGCGGTCGCGGCCCCTGCGGGTGATACAGGTCCAGCTCCGTGTCGCGCTGCCCCGGGTCATGCTCGTCGAGGATCGATGCGTCGAGCCATTCCGTGAGCGTCGTCGCGCGGCTGACGTGCGCCGCCAGCTGCATCACCGCATCGGCGGGGACCAGCTTCGCGCCCACGAGATCCACCGGATCGCCGGCGGGCGTCTCCGTGATCGTCGGTCGCTCGGCCTGCGCCTGATAGAAGAGCGAGAGGGAACCACCGCCGCTCCAGCCCGCGAGCACCACCTTCGCGAAGCCGAGTCGCTCCCGTGCATGGCGGACGTAGGCGCCGAGATCGATCAGTACCTTCTCCATGATCAGCGCCGTGTCGTTGTGCGGATAGCGGCTGCCGCAGGTCATGACCGGCACGCCCGCCCGCGCCAGCGCATTCGGCAGAGGGAGCAGATTCATGGTCCCGGTCGGGTGCATGAAGACGAGCACGACGTCGCCGATCGGCTGTTCCGGCTTCAGGAACTGGCCCTCGAGCACCACCGTGTCCGTCGAGCCGCCGTAGGTCTCCCTGAAGGCGCTGCGGTCCTCGAAGGCGAGGACCAGGGGAATGCGTTCGAAGCGTCGACCGGCCATGACTCAGTCCGTCAGCCGTGGAAGGCCCGGCTCCGGCTGCACGCCGAAGCTGTTCAGGGCCATGGAGACGAGGTTGTACTGGCCGACGGCGAACACGATGTCCATGAGCTGCTCCGTGTTCCAGCGCTCGGCCAGGCGCGCCCAGGTCGCATCGGCGACATGCGCGTCACGATGCAGCTCGTCCGTGGCGAGGAGCAGATCGCGGTCCGCATCGGACCAGCTACCGGCGTCCGGTCCGGCCTTGATGGCCTGGATCTCCTGATCCGTGAGGCCGCACTCGCGGCCGATCTGCACGTGCTGCCCCCACTCGTAGCCGGCCCGGCAGAGCCAGCCGATGCGCAGGATCACCAGCTCCCGTTCGCGTTCGGGCAGCGTCGACTTCCCCAGCACGTGGTTGGCGAACACGAGCCAGCGCTTGAGCAGCTTCGGATGGTTCGCGAGCGTACGGAAGATGTTGAGCGGATCGTCCTCGAAGCGCCCCATGAGCGCGCGCGTGTCCTCGTCGAGGGCCTCCACGGCGAGCGGCTGGATCCTCGGTTCCCTGGTGCGCATGGCGACTGCCCTCCCCTGCTGTGCGGCATCCCCGGCAGTGAGCGAGCATACAGTCGCGCGGATGCGAGAGGAGGCGCGAGCATGACGATCAGGGTCGAGCAGGACGGTGCTGTCACCATAGTGACCATCGACCGACCGGCGGTGCGCAACGCCGTGGACCGGCCCACGGCGTCAGCGCTCGCGGAGGCCTTTCGGGCCTTCGATGCGGACGAGGACGCCGCCGTGGCCATCCTCACCGGCGCGGAGGGCAGCTTCTGCGCCGGCGCGGACCTGAAGGCCGTGGCGGAGGGAGGCGGCAACCGCGTGACGGAGGACGGCGACGGTCCCATGGGGCCGACGCGCATGACGCTGTCGAAGCCCGTCATCGCCGCCGTGGAAGGCCACGCGGTGGCAGGCGGGCTGGAGCTCGCGTGCTGGTGCGATCTGCGCGTCGCCGCAGAGGACGCGGTGTTCGGCGTCTACTGCCGGCGCTGGGGCGTGCCGCTCGTGGATGGTGGGACCGTGCGGCTGCCCCGTCTCGTCGGTCAGTCCTTCGCCCTCGACATGATCCTCACCGGCCGCGGCGTCACCGGCGAGGAAGCGCTCGGCTCGGGCCTGGTGAATCGCCTGGTGCCACGCGGCCAGGCCCTCGCCGCCGCGATCGTGCTCGCACGGGAACTCGCGGCCTTCCCGCAGCGCTGCCTGCGCGCGGACCGGGCCTCGGCTCTTGCCCAGTGGCCACTGCCCGAGATCGAAGCCCTCGCCGCCGAGACCCGGGGCGGCCTCGAGGTGATCGCCTCCGGCGAGACCCGCAGCGGCGCGAGTCGCTTCACCGGCGGCGCCGGCCGTCACGGCCGCTTCGACGACTGACGTCGCCGGGCCCACTGGCCCGCCTCGGGACAGCCCACCCGCTTCTCCAGCGCGGTGAGGGCAGCGTCGTCGATGATGACCCCACGCGAGAGGCGCAGCAGAACGCGCCCGGGCGCTTCGACGACTTCCTGCTGCGCTTCCATGGCCGGGATACCGCGCCAGCCCTCCTCGGGCCCGGCGGCGCGCTTCCGGTCACCCGCGATGAGCATGCCCGCGACGCCGTGGACCATGGACCAGACCGCCGCGCCGAGCTCCCGGACCGGGATCTGCAGGAGCACGCCGGTGTCGATGCCGGCCTGGAGCATCGCCTCGAAGTGGGCGTAGCAGGCCTGGGCGGCCTCGAGCAGCTCCGCGTGATCGGTGAAGTCGCCAATCGTGTCGCCGAACATCAGGTGGTACTTCACCCCGTGCTCGCGCGCATAGGTCACGTAGGTCATGCCGGCTTCGAAGAACACGACGGCAGGCTCCCGAGTCAGGCGCTCGGGTTCCGCCGCCAGGCGGCCGCCGAGTTCCTCGAAGCCCTCGGTGGCGAGGGCGGCGAGCAGTGCCTGCCGGCTGTCGAAATGGCGATAGGGGGCCGTCGGAGAGACTCCGGCCTCGCGCGCCAGCGCGCGCAGGGACAGACCCTCCGTTCCTTCCCGCTCGATGTGCTTCACCGCCGCGTCGAGCAGCGTCTTCCGCAGGTCACCGTGGTGGTAGGTCC
>JAZBPO010000149.1:0-21525 GCA_036351675.1 Pseudomonadales bacterium | reverse complement strand
TCTCGCGCAGGCACCGGACGTAGTCCTCCGGCGCCGTGGCCGCCTGCGTACCGACCCGGTGCGCGACGCCGAGTTCCACGAGATGCATCGCGAGCGCGCGCTGATGCTCGGCGACGGCGACCACCCAGGATTCGCAGCCGGCGGCGAGCCTCTCCCAGGTCGTGCCGCCGGCCGCGCCGATGGCGCAACGCACCCGCGCGAGCTCGTCCGGGAGGTCGTCCACCCAGCCGGTGATCGACAATCCCCTCGAGCCCGCGGCCTGCTCCTCGAGCCAGGCGCGATCACGGTTGAGCAGCCCGGCGACCACGCGCAGGCGCACTGGGGCATCGGCCCGGTCACCGTAGAGCGCAAGCCAGGCGCTCACCAGCTTCCTGCACTCACCGGTCGGGTCCTCGGCGCCGAAGAACGCCAGTGCGGTCCCGCATGGCGGCAGGGGGGCACACCGCGCCCGCCCACTCCCACGCAGCAGGGCGTAGCGCGGCCCCAGCAGGCGTCGGCACTGCGCGGGCACAAGGCCGTCGTAGCGCTCGGCCGCGTCAGGCCAGAGGTTCTGATCGAGCAGGACCTCACAGTCGTGCGGCCTGTCAGCGAGATCGTCGATCACCAGCGCACGCACGTCGAAGCGCTTCCTGACCGACTGCTCCCAGCGTGCATCGAGCCCGTAGTGATCGACGACGAGCCAGTCCGCCCGGACGCGCTCCAGGAGCTCGACTGTCTCGGCCGCATCCTCCTCCGGGCGCGCGCCGATCCAGCCGCCGTGATCCGCCTCGACGCCGCAGCTCACGTCTCTGGCGTGGGAGAGCGCGTGCACGTCGTGCCCCCGGGCCTTCACTGCGTCCAGCAGCGCGCCCTCGTGTGGACGGCAGGCGAAGGCACAGCTCGCGCCACGGTGCGCGAGTTCATCGGCCAGCACGAGACAACGGAAGAGGTGTCCACCCCCGATCTTCCTGCCGCTGTCGACACGGAACAGCGCTCTCACGCGTCCACCTCCGACCTTCCCTGCAGGGCCAGGCACATGGCCTCCGCACGCCGCCAGTCCTCCTCCGTGTCGATGTCCTGGACCCGGTGACGCGGGATCGGCACGGCGACGGCGGCCGGGGAGAACACCGGAACGGCGCCCGTCCAGGCACGAGCGCGTCCGTAGCAGAACTGACCCGCGTCGTGCCACGCCTCCTCCAGATCCTGCGAGCGCGTGGCGAGATGCTCGGGCTCGAACATGCCGAGGCGATCGGCAGCGTCGACGCGCAAAGCGCGCTGGATCGGGAACGGAAAGGTCGTGACGGCAAGGGCGAAGTCCGCGCCGCTCGACCGCAGGCGCTCGAGACCAAGGCGGAGATCCTCTGGACGCAGAAGTGGCGCAGTGGCGTACAGGCAGCAGACCACGGCGTCTTCAGGCAGCGCCAGACGCTCGATCGCATCCGCCAAGACGGCCTGCGCTCCGGTGTGCTCGTCGGCGAGCGCAGCAGCCCTGCGAAAGGGGACTTCGGCGCCCGCCCCGCGCGCGATCCGCGCGATCTCCTCGTCATCCGTGGACACGATGATGCGTTCGAAGCACCCGCTCGCGCGCGCGGCCGCAAGGGACCATTCGATCAGTGGTCGACCGCAGAAGATGCGTACGTTCTTGCGCGGAATGCGCCGGCTGCCGCCACGCGCGGGCACCACCGCGACGACCGAGCCCTCCGTCATCGTGACAGGGCCCGAGCAAGCTCCGCGACGACGCGATCCTGTTCGTCGTGCGAGAGCGTCGGATGCAGCGGCAGACTGATCGCCTCCGCGTAGTAGGCCATGGCTTCCGGGAACTGCTCCGGCCGGAAGCCCATGGCCGCGTAGTAGGGCTGCGTGTGCACGGGGATGTAGTGCACGTTGACGCCGATGCCCGCCTCGCGCATCCGTTCGAACACGACCCGGCGCGGGACGTCACCGTCGCAGGGAATGCGGACCACGTAGAGATGCCAGGCGGAACGACCCGCCGGATCGCGCCAGGGCGTGCGCACCGGAAATGGCGCGAGCAGTTCGTCGTAGCGATCGGCGAGGGCCTCGCGCCGCGCCACGTATTCCCCGAGTCGTTCGAGCTGCGTGCAACCGAGCGCCGCCTGCAGATCCGTGAGCCTGTAGTTGAAGCCGAGTTCGAGCTGCTCGTAGTACCAGGGCCCTTCGCAGGGACGCTCCATGAGGTCGGCGTCGCGGGTGATGCCGTGCGTGCGAAGGCGGGCCATGCGTGCCGCGAGTTCGCCGTCGTTGGTGACGGCCATGCCACCCTCGCCCGTCGTGACGATCTTCACGGGGTGGAAACTGAACACGGTGACGTCGCTGAAACGGCCGGAGCCGATCGGCTCGCCGTCGTAGCGGCCACCGATCGCGTGCGAGGCGTCCTCAACGATCCGGAAACCGAAGCGCTGCGCGAGTGCGTGGATCCGGCGCATGTCACAGGACTGACCGCAGAGGTGCACGGGCACGACGATGTCGGGCAGGCGCCCGCTGCGTTCGGCGGCGACGAGCTTGGCCTCGAGCGCATCGGCGCACAGGTCGAAGCTGCGCGGGTCGATGTCCACGAAGTCGACGTCGGCGCCGCAGTAGCGCGCGCAGTTCGCGGAGGCGACGAAGGTCACGGGGCTCGTCCAGAGGAGCCCGCCGGGGCCGAGCCCCAGCGCCGCACAGGCGACGTGCAGGGCGGCGGTCGCACTGCTGACCGCGACGCCGTGGGCCGCGCCGACGATCTCGCAGACGCTGTGCTCGAAGCGCGGAACGCAGGGCCCCTGGGTCAGGTAGTCGGAGCGCAGCACCTCGACGACGGCCTCGATGTCCTCGTCGCGGATGTCCTGCCGGCCATAGGGGATCACGTCAGGTGCTTCCGATCCGGTCCTGGTTGGCCGCGAGCCAGGCCTCGAGTTCCGCATCGCTCATCCAGACGTCGTTCGTGTCGCTCGCGTAGACGAACCCCTCACCGACGGCCACGCCGTCCTTGATGCGGTTCGCGTCCTCGTCCCAGCTGTGGATCGCGGGCAGGATCTTGAAGCAGTCCTCGTACTCGTAGGTGTAGCTCGCGTCCTCCGCCCCGATCATCTGCTCGTGGAGCTTCTCGCCGGGCCGGATGCCGACGATCTCCTGCCGGGCCTCCGGGGCGATCACGCGGGCGAGGTCCGTGACCCGCATGGACGGGATCTTCCGGACGTAGATCTCGCCGCCCTTCATGTCCTCGAAGGCATGCCAGACGAGCTCGACGCCCTGCTCGAGGGAGATCATGAAGCGGGTCATGCGCGGATCCGTGATCGGCAGGACGCCGCTGTCCTTGAGGGACAGGAAGAAGGGAATGACGGACCCCCGGGAGCCCATGACGTTGCCGTAGCGCACGACCGCGAAGCGCGTGTCGCGCGCACCGGCGTAGGAGTTCCCGGCGACGAAGAGCTTGTCCGAGGTGAGCTTGGTCGCGCCGTAGAGGTTGATGGGGCTGCTCGCCTTGTCCGTGGACAGCGCTACGACCCGCTTCACGCCGGTGTCGATGCAGGCGTCGATGACGTTCATGGCACCGAGCACGTTCGTCTTCACGCACTCGAAGGGGTTGTACTCGGCCGTCGGCACGATCTTCGTCGCCGCCGCATGCACCACGAAGTCCACGCCGTCCATGGCGCGATAGACGCGGTCGCGGTCACGCACGTCTCCGAGGAAGAAGCGGATGCGCGGATCGCCCTCGAACAGGCGCGCCATGTTCCACTGCTTCATCTCGTCACGCGAGAAGACGATCACGCGCGCCGGATCGTGGCGCTCGAGGAGCATCGGAACGAAGGTGTGCCCGAAGGAACCGGTACCACCGGTGACCAGGATCGATGCTCCGTCGAACATGGGGCCCCGCTCGTCGTGTCGAGTTCCACCCGGCAGGCACGATATGGCCGGATGCGGTGTTGCCCGGGCATCGCGTGCGTCGCGGGCGGTCGCGCGGAGTCTAGACCAAGCTCCGCCGAGCTGCCGCTCGAAGCGCAGCGGCAGGGTACGGGGGCGCGGTCTGTCGACGCGTGCGATGATCGCGCGCGGCGCGCACGTGTGATGGAGCATCCGGCCCTGCGCGGTGCTCCGCGACAGGCGGCTCCAGCGGTCGGCACCGCTGTCAGGGGCCGCGCAGTACCGAGGATCGAACATGGCATCGAAGCAAGCCGACTGCGTCGCGCTCTTCCCGGATCGCATCGCCCACTATCGCGTCGCCGTGTTCGAGGCCCTCGCCCACATGCTCGAGCAGGACCGGCTCGCCCTCGTCGTGCATACGGGCAGGGAGCCCTCGGACCGGTCGATCCCGTCGCTGACGGGCGCCGTGCAGAGCGAGGGTCCGGCCTTCCGGGTGGTGCCCGGCTTCGAATTCTCGATGCGCGGCATCGTCTTCTGGCAGAGCGGCATGCTGCGCACGATCCTCGATCCGCATACGCGCCTGGTCGTTGCCTGGGGCGAAGCCCACCGACTCAGCACCTGGCTCGGTCTCCTCGCCTCGCGCCTGACCGGCACGCCGCTGCTGCTCTGGGGCCATGGACTCTATGGTCGCGAGGGTGCCTTCAAGCGCACGCTCCGGCTTCTCTTCTATCGATGCGCCGATCATCTGATGCTCTACGGCGATCACGGCCGACGCGAGCTGCTCGCACGCGGCCTGCCGGATGCGCACATGACCGTCGTCAACAACGGTCTGGACGCCTCGGCGATCGCAACCGCGCGCGAACGGGCGACGCGGACCACGCCATTGCCCGAGCGCGAGGACTGGCGGCTGCTCTACGTCGGCCGCCTGATCTCCGACAAGCGCGTGGAGCTGCTGATCCGCGCCGCCGCCGAACTCCGGGCGCGTGGTCGCCACGGCCTGCGGGTCCGGATCGTCGGGGACGGGCCCGAGCGGCCGACCCTCGAGGCGGAGGTTCGGCGGCTGGATCTGGCCGACGTCGTCGAGTTCGCCGGCGCCGTCTATGACGAGGAACCGCTCGCCGAGGAGTTCCGCGCCGCATCCGTTTCCATCTCGCCCGGCAACGTCGGTCTGCTCGCCGTTCACGCCCTGGCCTACGGCTGCCCGGTGATCACGCACGCGGACCCCGCCTGGCAGATGCCCGAGGCGGAAGCGGTCGTCGAGGGCGAGACCGGAGCACTGTTCGAGCGTGGCTCGCCGGCTTCCCTCGCGGACGCCATCGAGCGCTGCCTGGACGGCATGGATCGAGTACGGATGGCCGAACGCTGCATCGAACGGTTCGAGGCGGACTACACCCACCGGGAAGTCGCAGCCCGCGTGCACGGCGCGCTCGCGGCTTTCCTCACCCGGGGGGCACGGGCCGCGTGACGGAGCCCCGCACGTCGACCTCGCGGCCCGGTCCGATGGTCGGGCAGCGCGAAGCCGACGCCGAACGCCCGCTGCTCGCGCGCGTTCCCCATCTCTATCGCCTCCTGACACCGTCCCAGCAGGCGCGTCTGCTACGCCTGCAGTTGCTCGTCGTGCTCATGGCGTTGCTCGAGGTCGCGAGCGTCTTCTCCGTCGCGCCCTTCATGGCCCTCGTGACGGACCCGACGTCGGGCGCCGACCTCCCCGGCTCGAGCGCGCTGCGCGCAGCGCTAGGGACCGCGGACGCCGCCAGCTCCCTGTCGGCGCTCGCGGCGCTCGTCCTCGTCGTCCTCGCGATGTCGACGCTCACCGCCACCTGGACCATCTGGCGCCTCGTCGAGTTCGCCAACAGCGTCGGCGCGAGCTTCGCCACTCGCCTGTACCGGCACTACCTGCGGAGGGACT
This sequence comes from Pseudomonadales bacterium, assembly GCA_036351675.1. GTDB lineage: Bacteria > Pseudomonadota > Gammaproteobacteria > Pseudomonadales > Azotimanducaceae > JAZBPO01. The sequence continues at coordinate 15,779 of JAZBPO010000149.1, read as the reverse complement.
GGCTGTTCCACGCAACCACGCACAGCAGCGATCTTCAGGCCCGGATCTCGCAGGAGGCCCTGCGCCTCACCGTGAACGTGCTCAAGCCCGCCGTCGAGCTGAATGCCCAGCTCGTGAAGGGGACCTTGATCGCCGTCGCCCTGCTGCTATTCGATCCGCGCGTCGCGCTCGCAGCGGCACTCCTGCTCACCGTCGCCTACGGCGGGATCTACCTCGGCATACGCAAGCGCCTCGCGCGGCACGGCAGGACCATGACGAGCGCGCAGCAGGAGCGCTTCCGGCTCATGGCCGAGGGTCTCGGGGGCATTCGCGACGTCCTGCTGCTCGATCGCGCGGGACTCTTCGAGGCGCGCTTCGCTGCGGCGAGCGACCGCTTCGCGCGGGGCGTCGCGGTGACCCAGATGCTCGGCATCGTGCCGCGCTACGCCATGGAATTCGTCGCCCTCGGCAGCGTAGTGACCCTGGTGCTGTTCCTGCTCGCCGAGCACGATGGCGACCTGAGTCTCGTACTGCCCGGCGTCTCCGTGTTCGCCTTCGCGGGCTTCAAGATGCTGCCCGCGTTCCAGCAGGTCTACGCGAGCCTGTCCATGATGCGCTCGCACGTCTCTGCGCTGGACGCCCTCGAACCCGATCTCCTGGCGTCCCTGCAGGCGGAGAAGCGCGACGCCGCGCGGCGGACGCCGGCGGCAGCTGAAGAGGACGAAGTGCTGTCCCTGCGCGACGCACTGGAGCTGCGCGATGTCCACTTCGCCTATCCCGGCAAGGAGCAGGCAGCGCTCGACGGAATCGACGTCACGATCCCGGCCCGCGGCATGGTCGCCTTCGTCGGCGCCTCGGGCTCGGGCAAGTCCACGCTCATCGACCTGCTGCTCGGGCTGCTGCGCCCCCAGCGCGGGGAGCTTCTGGTGGACGGGCGCATCCTCACGGACGCACTCCTGCCCGCCTGGCAGCGCGGCCTCGGTTTCGTGCCACAGGACATCTTCCTGGCCGATGCGAGCCTGCGGGAGAACATCGCCTTCGGTCTGCCACCCGAGCAGGTGGACCCCGAGCGTATCGAACGCGCGGTGGAGGCGGCGCAGCTCGCCGCTCTGGTCGACCAGTTGCCGGAAGGGCTGGCCACGCGCGTCGGCGAACGCGGCGTGCAGCTCTCGGGGGGCCAGCGCCAGCGCATCGGTATCGCACGCGCGCTCTACCGCGACGCTTCCCTGCTGGTGCTCGACGAGGCGACCAGCGCCCTGGACGGGATCACGGAGCAGGCGGTCATGGAGGCACTGCAGGGCTTCGCACGGGACCGGACGATCGTCATGGTGGCGCACCGGCTCGCGACGGTACGCAGCTGCGATCGCATCCACCTCCTCGATGCCGGCCGCATCGTCGACGCGGGCCGCTACGACGAACTGATCGCGCGCAGTCAGCGCTTCCGCGACATGGCACTGCGCTCGTGAGCGCGACGAAGGGAAGAGAGCGAGCGTGAAGACCTACGCCTTCTATCTGCCGCAGTTCCACACCTGCCCGGAGAACGATCACTTCTGGGGCGAGGGCTTCACGGACTGGACGACCACGCGCGCGGCCCGGCCACTGTTCCCGGGCCACGCGCAGCCGATCGCGCCCGGTGAACTCGGGTACTACGATCTGACCGACGCCGAGGTCATCCGCGCTCAGGCGCGCCTGGCGAGGGGCGCAGGCATCGACGGCTTCGCCATCTATCATTACTGGTTCGACGCAGACGTGCGGGCGCTGGACGAACCCATCCGGCTGCTTCGGGCAGACCCGACGATCGACATCGAGTACTTCGTCAGCTGGGTCAACGAAGACTGGACGAAGAGCTGGGTCGGCGACGATGCGACGCTCATCTTCGAGCAGAAGTACGGCCGCAGGAACCACGAGCTGTTCTTCGAGGAAGTGATGGGGTTCTTCGACGATCGACGCTATGCGCGCGTCGACGACCGACCCATTCTCTACGTGCAGCGGCCCGGACACTTCGATTGCGAGCGCTTCATGCGCCTCGGCGACGCGGTGAGTCGCGCCCGGGGCCACGGCCCCATCTACTGGGTCGCACCGGAGATACACGTACCCCGCAGCCTGCGCGGTCGCTTCGATGCCGTCCTCGGCTATCCTCCGGGCGACCTGAATCCACACTCGGGCAGCGACGACGATCTCCGCACCATACTCAGCCCGAAGGCACTGCTCGAGCGCTATCTGCCCGACGTCGTCTTCCGGAAACCCGGCGTGTTCCGGGCGCTACGCTGCCATTCCTATGAACGCTACTGTCAGGACTACGCCCGTCACGTGCGCGGCAGGCTCGCCGCCTGTCCCAACTACGTGCCCTGCCTGATGCCGAACTGGGACAACACCCCGCGCTACGGTGAACGCGGTTTCCTGTTCGAGGGCGCGAGCCCCCGCAGCTTCGCGGCCATGGTGGAGGACGCCCTGGCGGCGGCGAGCGACACGACACCCTTCCTGCTCCTGAAGGCATGGAACGAATGGGCCGAGGGCAATCACCTGGAACCCGACGCGGCTACGGGCCGGGCCCGGCTGGATGCGCTCCAGGAAGTGCTCGAGCGCGCACCGGGGGGCAACCACGCGAGTAGCGCGGAGCCGTCACACCGCACCGAAGAGACGAGACCGTGAAGAGCGAAGCCACACGCGCGGCCTACACGAACGTGCGACCCGAGATCGTCGGCATGATCGACCGACCGCCGCGCCGCGTCCTCGACGTCGGCTGCAGCAATGGCGCCCTCGGCCGCTACCTGAAGGAGACCGGAGAGGACGTATGGGTCGCGGGCATCGACGGCGACCCGGACTTCGTGGCCGAAGCACGCATGCACCTGGATCTCGCGCTCCACATGGACCTCGATGCGATCGACCCGGAGCAGCTCCCTCGGGACGTAGACCTGCTCGTCCTCGCGGACGTGCTGGAACACACCGTGAACCCGGACGCGGTGCTGGCTCGCCTGCTCAGCTGCACGACGCCGGACGCCGAGATCGTTGTGTCCCTGCCGAACGCGCAGCACTGGACCGCGATCAAGAACCTGCTGATCGGCCACTGGCCCCGCAACGACAGCGGGCTGTTCGACCGTACCCATCTGCACCTCTACACCCGCTCGAACATGAAGGATCTGGTGCACGATGCGGGTCTCGTCGAAGTCGCCTTCAAGCGGGTCTACCGTCTCATCGACCGCCCCGGCGCGCTCGTGAACTACCTGTCCAAGGCGATGCACTTCCTCCCGCTCCGCCCCTGGTTCACCTACATCATGGTGATGCGCCTGCGGCGCGCCGGGTCCTGATCGATCACGGAATGTCGCTGCGATGACGCATCCGCTGCACTACTGCTGGGTGACCGAGGCGAACGGTCTCGGCCCTGCGTACAGGACCTGGCTCGGACTGCCGGACGGACTGCCTCTGCCGTTCTATGGCGACCACGGCGTCTGCTATCTGGGGCGGCTCGATACGAGCGAGCTCTCGTCGCGGCCCCGGATCCACACCACCTGGGGCCGCTCGCGCGAGGCGCAGTTGCGGCGCGACCCCGGCGGCAAGACGATCGTGCGCATCCCCTGCCCCTGGGTCATGTACCGACGCATGCTGGGGATCGAACGGCAACCCGATGCGCGAGGCACCCTGATCTTCATGCCGCACTCGCTGCCCAACACGGAACTCGAGCTCGCGCTGGAGGACTACGTGGGGCGCGTCGTCGGCGACCCGCGCTTCCCTGCCCCGCACACGCTCGTGGTTCATCCGCACGACATGGCGAAGGGACTCGGCGAACGCCTCGAGGCTTCCGGCTGGAACGTCCACTGCTTCGGTTCCGCCCGCGAGCCGGCCTTCATCGCCAACTTCTATGCGACCGCGTCGCGCCATACGCATGCCGTGTCCTGCCGCCCCGGCAGCGAGCTGCACTACTGCCACGAACTCGGCCTGGTCTACCGCCAGGTCGACGGCACGATCGAGGAGCGATCACTGGACGAGCGCATCGCGACGACGCGCGCACTCCAGGCGCAGGATGCACTGACCGCACGGCTGCTCGACCGTCAACACCTGCTCTTCCACGCTGACGGCACTGCCAGCGACCGCGAACGGGACGCCTTCGTGGCGGACACGCTGTCCCTCGATCTCGCGACCGATGCGGTGCGCCGCGATTTTCGCGCCCTCGTCCTGGAACGCCTCCTCCCGGAGGCCATGCCCTGGCTCTTCGAAGTCGGTGGACGGGTCGCGAGCAGGCTCCGCACTGGCCTGCAGACGCCCTGAAACCGGCTGCACGAGGGCGGGCCGTCAACGAAACGAAACACGGGCGTGCATAATGCGCCCGGGTCTGTTCCGCCGGAGCCCACGCGGGGCGGTCTCGCCACGCACGTGCGCCAGCATCGAGGGATAGCTCATGAAAGTCGTCGTACTCGGAGGGGATGGATTCTGTGGCTGGCCTACCGCCCTGCACCTCTCCGGACTCGGCCACGACGTGCGTATCGTCGACAACCTCTCGCGACGACGTATCGACGCGGAACTCGGGGCCCAGTCCCTCACCCCGATCCAGGACATCCAGACACGTCTGCGCGCCTGGCGCGAAGTCTCGAATCGCGAGATCGGCTTCGCCATGATCGACATCGCGCAGGACTACGACCAGTTCCGGGACGACCTCGCGGCCTTCGATCCCGACGCCATCGTCCACTTCGCGGAGCAACGCGCCGCGCCGTACTCCATGAAGTCGCCCCGCCACAAGCGCTACACGGTCGACAACAACCTGAACGCCACGCACAACGTCTGCTGCGCCATCGCCGAGCTGGGTCGCGACGTCCATCTCGTCCACCTGGGCACCATGGGCGTGTACGGCTACGGCTCCGCGGGCATGAAGATTCCCGAGGGCTACCTGCAGGTGAAGGTCGAGCGCGACGACGGCAGTCACGAGGAACGGGAGATCCTCTATCCGGTGAATCCCGGAAGCATCTACCACCTCACCAAGACCCAGGATCAGCTGTTCTTCGCCTACTTCAACAAGAACGACGGCATCCGTGTCACGGACCTGCATCAGGGCATCGTCTGGGGCACGAACACGCCCGAAACGGCACGCGACGAGCGGCTGCTGAATCGTTTCGACTACGACGGCGACTACGGCACGGTGCTGAATCGCTTCCTCATGCAGGCGGCGCTCGGCATTCCGCTCACGGTGCACGGCACGGGCGGTCAGACCCGCGCGTTCATCCACATCACGGATACGGTCAAGTGCGTGGAACTCGCGCTGACGAACCCTCCCGCACGCGGCGAGAAGGTGAAGATCTTCAATCAGATGACCGAGACCCATCGCGTGCGCGATCTCGCCACGATGGTCTCCGAGATGACCGGCACCCCCATCGACAACGTTCCCAATCCGCGCAACGAGGCGGACGAGAACGACCTCTACGTCGAGAACAACTGCTTCCTGGAACTCGGGCTGGAGCCGACCACGCTCGAGGCGGGGCTGATGATGGAAGTCACGGACATCGCGCGTCGCTACGCGGATCGCTGCGACCGCAGCAAGGTGCCCTGCCGCTCCTACTGGAACGACGACCGGCGGGCAGCCGCCGAGCGCTGAGCCACAGGCGAGACGACGGCGCGCGGTACATGCACCTCAGGGTTCATCGGCATCGCCGCCATCGGCGTCGTCCTCGCCGCGGATGCGCTGATAGATCTCCTCGCGGTGTACGGCGACGTCGCGCGGAGCGCTGACGCCGATCCGGACCTGGTTCCCCTTCACACCCAGGACCGTGACGGTGATCTCGTCGCCGATCATCAGCGTTTCGCCGACACGGCGCGTGAGAATGAGCATCTGTGTTCCTCCGGGCAGCGGCCGGCTGACTCGGTTCCGGACCGCTCGCGGCGCCGCGTCCATCGCGCGGCATGGCTGGCGCAGTGCGCCGTCTACGTCATGGTGGCGCGCCGCGGCGCGCGCGTCCATGCAGCCTCGGCGCTGCGAGGTCAGGTTTCGTCCCGCGCATCCTCCGCGAGGCCGAAGGCTTCGTGGATCGCACGCACGGCGAGTTCCAGGTACTTCTCGGCGAGCACCACGGAAATCTTGATCTCGGACGTCGAGATCATCTGGATGTTGATGCCTTCCTCGGCCAGCGCATCGAACATGCGTGTGGCGACGCCGGCGTGCGAGCGCATGCCGACGCCGACGGCGGACACCTTGACGATGGCGTCGTCGCCGCGGATCTCGCCCGCGCCCATCTCCTTCGCCGCTTCCCGCACCGCCTCCATGGCCATCGCGTAGTCGCCGCGTTTGACCGTGAAGGTGAAGTCCGTGTTCCCCTGTTCGCCCACGTTCTGGACGATCATGTCGACCTCGATCCCGCGTGCGCTGACGGGACCGAGGATGCGCGAGGCGATGCCAGGCAGATCGGGCACGCCCTGCACGGTGATCTTCGCCTCGTCGCGCGCGAAGGCGATGCCGGAGATGACCGGCTGCTCCATGACTTGTTCCTCCTCGGGGACGATCAGCGTGCCCTCGCCCTCCTCGAAACTCGACAGCACGCGGAGCGGGACGCCGTACTTGCCGGCGAACTCCACGGAACGGGGATGCAGGACCTTCGAGCCGAGCGATGCGAGCTCGAGCATCTCCTCGAAGGTGAGTCGCTTCAGACGCCGGGCCGTGGGCACGACGCGCGGGTCCGTGGTGAACACGCCGGTGACGTCCGTGTAGATCCGGCATTCGTCGGCACCGAGGGCCGCGGCGAGCGCCACCGCGGTCGTGTCGGAGCCGCCGCGGCCGAGCGTGGTCACCGCACCGTCCGCGCCGACTCCCTGGAACCCGGCGACCACGGGCACGGCGCCGGCGTGGAGTTCGGCGCGCAGCAGTTCCGTGTCGATGTGCTCGATGCGGGCGCGGCCGTGGCGCGCATCGGTCCGGATCGCGACCTGATGGCCGAGCCGGGACCGCGCCTCGACGCCGCGGCGCAGCAGCGCCATGGCGAGGAGCGCGATGGAGACCTGCTCGCCGGAGGCGAGGAGCACGTCGAGCTCGCGAGGCGACGGCGTCGCGTCGATGGCGCGAGCGAGTTCCATGAGGCGATTGGTCTCTCCGCTCATGGCCGAGACCACCACCACGACGCGATGCCCCGCCGCATGGTCGGCGGCCACGCGGTCGGCGACGGCCTCGATGCGTTCGATGCTGCCGACCGAGGTACCCCCGAACTTGTGGACGAGCAGGCTCACCTGCCGCCCCGCGCCGCGTAGCCGCAGGACGGTGCATCGACTGCCGTGCTCAAGAGAGGGCGTCCTGAACGAAGCCGCTCACGGAAGCGAGGGCCGCCGGCAACGCCTCGGGGCGGTCGCCGCCACCGGCGCGCGCCATGTCGGGACGGCCGCCGCCCCGGGCGCCGATCTGTTCGCCGACGAACCTGACGACGTCGCCGGCCTTGACACGATCGGTGAGGTCCTTGGTGACCCCGGCGATGAGCGCCACCTTGCCCTCGTGCACGGCACCGAGCACGACGACGCCGCTGCCGAGCTTGCCCTTGAGCTGGTCCAGCGTGGTCAGCAGCGATTTCGGATCCGCGCCCTGGAGCTCCGTGGCCAGCACCTTGGCGCCGGCGACCTCGACGGCCGTGCTGGTGAGTTCGTCACCGCGGGCCGCCGCCAGCCGCCCCTCGAGCCGCTCCACCTGTTTCTCCAGCGCACGGCTGTGCTCGACCAGCGCCGCGACGCGTTTGCCCAGCTCGTCGCGGGAAGTCTTCAGCGTGTCCGCGAGCCCGCGCACGATCGCGTCCGTCTCGTCCATGAGAGCGAGGGCTCCGGGCCCCGTCACCGCCTCGATGCGGCGCACACCGCTGGCGATGCCCTGCTCCGCGACGATGCGCAGCAGACCGATGTCCCCGGTACGGCGCACGTGCGTGCCGCCGCAGAGTTCCACGGAGAATCCGTCGCCCATGGTCAGCACGCGGACCTCGTCGCCGTACTTCTCGCCGAAGAGCGCCATGGCGCCGCGCTCGCGCGCGGCGTCGAAGGACATCAGCTCCGTGGCGACCTCGCTGTTGCGCCAGATCTGTTCGTTGACGCGCTGCTCGATGCGCGCGAGTTCGTCCCCGCTGACCGCCTGATAGTGCGAGAAGTCGAAGCGCAGCCGGTCCTCGGCCACGAGCGAGCCCTTCTGCTCGACGTGATCGCCGAGCACCTCCCGCAGCGCAGCGTGCAGCAGGTGCGTTCCGGAGTGGTTCAGCGCGATGCGCCGCCGCCGTTCGTGATCGATGCAGGCGCGCACGCGATTGCCGACGCGTAGCGTGCCCTCGGCCACGGTGCCGTGGTGAAGGTGCGCCTCCCCACCCGGGCGCGTGTCCGTGACCAGAAAGCGGCCCGCGCTGGCCTCGATCTCGCCGGTGTCGCCGATCTGGCCGCCGGATTCGGCATAGAAGGGCGTACGGTCGAGTACGACGATGCCGGCCTCGCCGGACTCGAGCACCTCGACGCGTTCCGTGGTCCCGCCCTCCTCGCTGCGGAACAGCGCCGCGATGCGACTCCGGGCGTCGACCTCCTCGTAGCCCGTGAACTCCGTCTCCTCGTCGAGCGTGAGTCCATCGCCCTCGGCGGCACCGAAGCGGCTGGCGGCGCGGGCCCGGGCGCGCTGGGCTTCCATCTCCGCCTCGAAGCCGGCCTCGTCGAGCCGGAGGCCACGCTCCCGGGCGACGTCCGCCGTGAGATCCACGGGAAATCCGTAGGTGTCGTAGAGGCGGAAGACGACCTCGCCAGGGATCACCTGACCGTCGAGACCGGCGACCTCCTCCTCGAACACGACCATGCCCGTGGAAAGGGTGCGCGCGAACTGCTCCTCTTCCTGGGCGAGGACGCGCTCCACGTGCGCCTGCTGGCGCGTGAGCTCCGGATACGCCTCACCCATCTCCGCCACGAGCGCCGCGACGAGGCGATGGAAGAAGGGTTCCGTACGGCCGAGCTTGTGACCGTGCCGAAGCGCACGCCGGATGATCCGGCGCAGCACGTAGCCGCGACCCTCGTTGCCCGGCAGCACGCCATCGACGACGAGGAACGAGGCGGAGCGGATATGGTCGGCGATGACGCGGAGCGACGCCGCACGCGCCTCGTCGCCGACAGTGACGTCCGTGATCTCGGCGACGGCAGTGATGAGATTGCGGAAGAGGTCGATGTCGTAGTTCGAGTGCACACCCTGCAGCACTGCGGCGATGCGTTCGAGGCCCATGCCGGTGTCGACGCTGGGCCGCGGCAGCTCCGTGAGCGTACCGTCGGCCGCGCGCTCGAACTGCATGAACACGAGATTCCAGATCTCTACGTAGCGGTCGCCGTCCTCGTCCGGCGTTCCCGGCGGGCCGCCGAAGACCTCGGGACCGTGGTCGTAGAAGATCTCCGAGCAGGGGCCGCAGGGGCCCGTGTCGCCCATGGCCCAGAAGTTGTCTTCGTCGCCGAGGCGCGTGACGCGCTCCGCCGGCACCCCGATCTCCTCGATCCAGATGCGCTCCGCCTCGTCGTCGGAGGTGTGCACGGTGATCCAGAGCTTCTCCTTCGGAATCGCGAAGCGTTCGGTGAGAAGCGTCCAGGCGAAGCGGATCGCGTCGTGCTTGAAGTAGTCGCCGAAGCTGAAGTTGCCGAGCATCTCGAAGAAGGTGTGGTGCCGGGCCGTGTAGCCGACGTTCTCGAGATCGTTGTGCTTGCCGCCCGCACGCACGCAGCGCTGCGAGCTGACCGCGCGGCGACACTCGCGCGTCTCGCGCCCCGTGAACACGTCCTTGAACTGGACCATGCCCGCGTTCGTGAACAGCAGGGTCGGATCGTTCGCGGGCACGAGCGAGCTGCTCGGCACGGTCTCGTGACCCTCGGCCGCGAAGAAGTCGAGGAAGGTGCTGCGGATCTCGGCGCTCTTCATTTCCTGCTCGTCTCTGCTGTTCGTCACCGTCGTCGACCGCTGCGCCAGGAGCCCGGCGGGGCGCATGCCCGGGGCAGCCCACGCATCGCAGGCACCGACAGCGAGCTGCGTCGGGGGAACGGTCCCTGGCCCCGCGAGGCCGAACAGTGACAGCATCGGCGCCCGGTGCGCCGCGACACGCACCATGGGCGGCGCGCTGTGGATGATTCGGCCCGTTGCAGTGAGCACACCGATCCCGGTCGCTCACCGCCGGCGCGGCAGTATAGACGAACGCGCACGGCCGCCGAAGAGGCTCGCAGCGAGCGAGGGGGAAGGCGGGGTCTAGAAGGGGATGTCGCCGAGAAGGCTGCGCACGAGGCCCTCTGGGAAGCCCCGGGAGGCGAGGAATCGGGCACGCCGCCCCCAGTCACGGGCGTCGTGCGGCGCACCGGTACCGAAGCGGCGCTCGGCGACACTCCGGAGCCGATCGGCCCAGGCGCCTTCCTCTGCCTCGAGCAGGCCGTCTACGAGTTCACCCGGAATCCCGGCGTCACGGAGGTCGGCGCGGATGCGCAAAGGCCCGTGACCGCGCTGGATACGCGCGTGCATGAGCACTTCCGCGCAGCGTTCGTCGGACTGGAGCCCCGCGTCGGCCAGTTCGGCGACCACGGCCTCGATGCGCTCCGGATCGACGCCACGCGCATCGCGCCGCGAGCGAAGCTTGTCGACGAGCTCCCGCCGACTGTGCTCGCGGCGAGCGAGGAGCGTCACGGCGCGCCCTCGCAGCACTTCGTCGTCGATCGGGGCGACCTCGTCCTCGGTCGCCTGTTCGAGCACCCCGAAGCCGCTGGCGCCCGCTTTCGCGCGGCGGGGTCTCAGAGGCCGGCCCCTGCGGAACTCGTGGGCAACTCCTCGACGTTGTCCTCGGCCGCCGCGACCCGCACCTGCGGGAGGAGTTCGGCGCGGATCGCCGACTCGATCTCGTCGCGGATCTCGGGGTTCTCGAGGAGGAAATCGGCGGCGTTCTTCTTGCCCTGGCCGATCTTGTCGCCCTTGTAGGCGTACCAGGCGCCGGACTTGTCGATGATGCCCTGCTTGACGCCGAGGTCGATGATCTCGCCGCGCTGGAAGATGCCCTGACCGTAGAGGATCTGGAACTCGGCCTGGCGGAAGGGCGGTGCCACCTTGTTCTTGACCACCTTGACGCGGGTCTCGTTGCCCGTGACCTCGTCGCCGTCCTTGACGGCGCCGATGCGGCGGATGTCGAGGCGCACGGAGGAGTAGAACTTGAGCGCGTTGCCGCCGGTGGTCGTCTCCGGCGAGCCGAACATGACGCCGATCTTCATGCGGATCTGGTTGATGAAGACCACGAGCGTGTTCGAGTTCTTGATGTTCGCCGTCATCTTGCGCAGCGCCTGGCTCATGAGGCGCGCCTGCAGGCCCACGTGGGCGTCACCCATCTCGCCCTCGATCTCGGCCTTCGGCGTGAGCGCGGCGACGGAGTCGACGATGACGACGTCGACGGCACCGGAGCGCACGATCATGTCGCAGATCTCGAGCGCCTGTTCACCGGTGTCGGGCTGGGAGACGAGGAGATTCTCGACGTCCACGCCGAGACGCTCGGCGTAGACCGGATCGAGCGCATGCTCGGCATCGATGAAGGCGCAGGTGCCGCCCTTCTTCTGGGCCTCGGCGATGACCTGGAGCGTGAGCGTGGTCTTGCCGGAGGATTCGGGGCCGTAGATCTCGACGATGCGGCCCCGCGGCAGACCGCCGATGCCGAGGGCGATGTCGAGGCCGAGGGAGCCGGTGGAGATCGAGGGGATGTCGAGCTGCTCGCGATCCCCGAGCCGCATCATGGAGCCCTTGCCGAACTGGCGCTCGATCTGCGAGAGCGCCGCCTGGAGTGCCTTTTCCCTGTTGCCGTTCGCGTCCGCCTGAGCCATCTGTCTCGTACCCCCGGGCCGGGACGACCGCGGAACGGCCGTCGCGTGGATTCCTGGCTTGCCTGCTCGCCGGGCGCGAAGGCCCGACTGGATGGATGAACAGTAGCACGCTCCCCCGCGGGGAGCCAGCCGATCGGCAGGGCGGCGCGCTGATTCTAGCGTGCGAGATCGCCGCCGTTGAGGTCAGTCGTCACCCGGCGCGGCGGCGAGCATGGCGATGGCTCCACGCAGAGCCTGTGCCGTCGCCGCGGCCCGCACGGCGGCGCGATCGCCTTCGAGCAGGAAGGTCCCGGTCTCCGTGCGGACACCGCGCAGCGCCCAGCCGAACCAGACCGTGCCCACGGGCTGCAGGACCTCACCACCACCCGGGCCTGCGATGCCGGTCACGGACACCGCGAGCTCCGCGCCGGAGGTGGCGAGCGCGCCCTCGGCCATGGCGCGGGCCACGGGACCGCTGACCGCACCATGGTGATCCAGCAGCCGTTGCGGAACGCCGAGCAGGCGCCGTTTCGCGTCCAGCGTGTAGGTGACAAGGCCACCCCAGAACCACTCCGACGCCCCGTCGAGGTCGGAGCAGGCCGCCGCGATGCCGCCGCCGGTGCAGGACTCGGCGGTGACGAAACGCAGTTCGCGTTCGAGCAGCGCGCCCGCCAGTACCCGCACCAGTGCGGCGACGTCGCCACCGTCCCCCCCTTCGTTCATCAGGTTGACGCTCCTTTCACGGCGATGCTTCACTCGCCCGCCTTCCACCCGGCACGGCCCAGAGGCCGCATGGCGCAAGCTCCCGAGGCAGGGAACGCATCCCTAGAAGGCCACACGCCCATGATGCAGCAGTATCTGCGCATCAAGGCAGAGCATCCGGAGGAACTCCTGTTCTACCGGATGGGCGACTTCTACGAACTGTTCTACGGGGATGCTCGACGCGCCGCCGAACTCCTCGACATCACGCTCACGCACCGCGGTCAGTCCGCGGGTGAACCGATTCCCATGGCGGGTGTGCCCTACCACTCCGTCGACAGCTACCTCGCCCGACTCGTGCGCCTCGGCGTGTCCGTGGCGATCTGCGAGCAGATCGGCGATCCGGCCACCAGCAAGGGGCCCGTGGAACGGCGCGTGCAGCGCATCGTCACGCCCGGGACGCTCACGGACGAGACGCTCCTCGAGGAACGCGCGGAGAACCGCCTGCTGGCCGTCGCGAGCACGGGCCGCGGCGACGAGGCGCGGCACGGGCTCGCCTGGCTGTCCCTGTCGTCCGGCGAGTTCTGCATCGGCGAGGTGGTCGGCGATCACGCCCTCGCGGCCGAGCTCCAGCGTCTCGCACCGGCGGAGGTGCTGCACGCGGAATCGCACCCGCTCCCGGTCGCGGCGCCCGGCGCGACGCGCACCCGCCCACCCTGGGACTTCGAGACCGACGCCGGCCGCCGCGCCCTGCTTTCCCAGCTCGGCGTCCAGGACCTCGCCGGCCACGACTGCGAGGACCTCGGCCCGGCCCTCGGCGCCGCCGGCGCCCTGCTCGGCTACGCGCGCGAGACACAGCGCGGCGCCCTGCCCCATCTCCGGGGCCTGCGGCGGGAGCGGCACGACGAGGCCCTGCTCCTCGACGCCGCATCGCGCCGCAACCTCGAGATCGACGTGCAGCAGGGCGGCGGCCGCGAGCACACGCTCGTACGGGTCCTCGACCGCACCGCCACGGCCATGGGCAGTCGCCTGCTGACGCGCTGGCTGCACCGCCCTCTGCGCGATCGCCACACGGTCGCCGCGCGCCATCAGGCCGTCGCGCATCTGTTCGAGGCGGGCCTCGAGGCGGAACTCCACGAGCAGCTGCGCGCCGTAGGCGATCTCGAGCGGGTGCTCGCGCGCGTGGCGCTGCGCTCCGCGCCGCCACGCGATCTCGCGCGCCTGCGGACGGCGCTGGAGGCCGTTCCGGCACTGCGCGCGGCGCTCGTGGCGCGCGACGACCCGCGCCTAGGCGCCCTGCACGACGAGATCGACGAACACGAGGACGTGGCGGCCCTGCTGCGCGCGGCCATCGTGGAGAATCCGCCCGCGGTGATCCGCGACGGCGGCGTACTCGCACAGGGCTTCGACGCGGAGCTCGACGAACTCCGGGCCCTGTCCGCCAACGCCTCCGATTTCCTGGTCGAGCTGGAGGCTCGCGAGCGCGAGCGGTCAGGCATCGCGGGCCTGAAGGTCGGCTACAACCGCGTCCACGGCTACTACCTCGAGGCGCCGCGGCGCGAGGCCGAGCGGGCGCCCACCGAGTGGGTGCGCCGCCAGACGCTGAAGAACGCCGAGCGCTTCGTCACGCCGGAGCTGAAGGCCTTCGAGGACAAGGCCCTGTCGGCGCAGGCGCGGGCGCTGGCCCGCGAGAAGCACCTCTACGACGGGCTCTTCGAGGTGCTCGCCGTCGAACTCGCAGCGCTCCAGCGCACGGCCGCCGGCCTCGCGGAACTCGACGTGCTGGCCTGCTTCGCGGAACGCGCCCGCGCCCTCGATCTCGTGCGACCTGAACTCGTCGACGAGCCCGGGCTGCTCATCGAGGAAGGTCGCCATCCCGTCGTCGAATCGGTCCTCGAGGACCCGTTCATCCCGAATGACGTCCGCCTCGACGAGCATCGGCGCATGCTCGTGATCACCGGACCGAACATGGGCGGCAAGTCGACCTACATGCGCCAGACGGCGCTCATCGTCCTGCTCGCCTGGGCCGGCGCCTTCGTACCTGCCCGACGGGCCCGCCTCGGCCCGGTGGATCGCATCTTCACGCGTATCGGCGCCTCCGACGACCTCGCCGGCGGCCGTTCCACCTTCATGGTGGAGATGACCGAGACCGCCAGCATCCTCAACAACGCCACCGCCTCCTCGCTCGTCCTCATGGACGAGATCGGCCGCGGCACGTCCACCTTCGACGGTCTGTCCCTGGCCTGGGCCCCGGCCGCCCACATCGCACGCGGCCTCGGCGCCTTCACGCTCTTCGCGACGCACTACTTCGAGATGACGGCCCTCGCCGAACAGATTCCGGAGGTGGCCAACGTGCATCTCGCGGCGACGGAGCACGAGGGCCGGATCGTGTTCCTGCACCGTGTCGAGGAAGGCCCGGCGAATCAGAGCTACGGCATTCAGGTGGCCCGCCTCGCGGGCGTGCCGGAGGCCGTGATCGCGGCGGCCCGGGACAAGCTCACGGAACTGGAGGCCGGCGCGATCCAGGGCGGCTCCCCGCCCGCCCAGTCGGATCTGTTCGCCGCGCGGCCGGACGACTCGCGCGCCCGCGGCGACACGCACGACGTCGATCCGCTGCACGATGCGCTCGCCGCCGCGGATCCGGACGGTCTGACGCCCCGCGAAGCGCTCGAACTGCTCTACCGGCTGCGCGAGCTCAGCCGGGACCGGACGCGGGATTAGGCGTCCCGGGCCCTTGGCGGGGACTGCGCCCGTCCTTAGAATTCCGTGCTTCCCAACGGGCCACAGCGGAACAGATCAGACATGACGTTCGTCGTCGGCGAGAACTGCATCAAGTGCAAGCACACGGACTGCGTCGAGGTGTGTCCCGTGGACTGCTTCTACGAAGGGCCGAACTTCCTCGTCATCCACCCCGACGAGTGCATCGACTGCGCGCTCTGTGAGCCCGAGTGCCCGGTCGACGCGATCTTCTCCGAAGACGAGCTTCCCGAGGATCAGCAGCAGTTCCTCGAGCTGAACGCAGAGCTCGCCGAGGTCTGGCCCTGCATCACCGAGAAGAAGGACGCGCCGCCGGACGCCGAGGAATGGAACGGCGTGCCCGACAAGCTCCAGTACCTGGAGCGCTGACCGACGCGGCACGGCCGCGCTCGGCGCGGCGGTCAGCGCCGCGGCAGGAGGGCCGCCGGATCCACCGGCTCGCCCTCGCGCCTGATCTCGAAGTGCAGTATCCGTGAGCCGCCCGACGCGCCCGCGAGGCGCGCCACCTGCTCTCCCGCCGCCAGCACCTGCCCCTCGCGCACGAGGATCTCGTCGTCGTG
>JAZBPO010000148.1:0-24585 GCA_036351675.1 Pseudomonadales bacterium | reverse complement strand
GGGCATGAGCAGCGCGCCACGGTCGGCGCAGCGCTCCAGGACCGATCGACGCGTCGCGCGCGCCTGCTCGGGCAGCGCACAGAAGTCGCTGTTCCAGTCGGGCCGAAGCACCTGAATCGGATGGTGGATCACGTCACCGGTGAAAAGGGCCCGCTCGGCATCGTCCCGGAGCAGCAGGCTCGCACTGCCCGGCGTGTGCCCCGGCGTGGGCTCCATGCACACGCGGCCGGCCACCACCTCGTGCACGCCCTCCACCAGATCCGCGAGCCCGGCGTCGAGCACCGGCAGCACCGAATCGGCCCACACCTTGCGCGAGACGGCGTCGAAGGCTTCCGTCGGAGCCGCGTCCTGTTCGGCGCGGAAGTGCTCCACCTCCTCGCGTGCGAACAGGTAGCGCGCGTTCGGGAAGGTCGGCACCCAGCGCCCGTCCACGAGCTGCGTGTTCCAGCCGACGTGATCGACGTGGAGATGCGTGCACATCACGAAGTCGATCTCCTCGGGCCGTACGCCGGCCGCCGCGAGGCGCTTCGGCCAGTCCGTCTCGAGCCCGCTCCAGCGATGGAAGGGCTGCCGATCCTTGTGATTGCCGATGCAGCCGTCCACGAGCACCGTGCGATCCTCCACGCGGATCAGCCAGGAGTGCATGGACGCGACGATGCGGCCGCTGTCGGCGATCTGAGCGGGCCCGAAGCGCTCGCGCGCGGCAGCCATCACGGCCGGGTCGTGATCGGGAAAGAAGCTGACCGGGTCGAACATGGGCCCGACCATCTCCTCGATCCGCGCGACTGCCGCGTCGCCGAAGCGCCAGACCTCGACCGCCATCTCAGCGCTCCAGGCCGAACAGTGCGAGCGCGTTCTCGCCGAGGACCTTGGCGCGTCGTGCGGGCGCCAGCTCGGCGACGGACCGGCGGATCAGCTCGGGCGCGGCGAGCGTCGAATCGATGTGCGGGAAGTCGCTGCCCCAGAGCACGCGGTCCTCGCCCAGCAGGTCGCAGACGGCGTCGATGGTGCGCTCCTCCGGTTCGGCCACGAACCAGAGGTTCCGGCGGAAGTAGTCCGAAGGTTTCATCTCGAGCGTCTGCGTGGGCCGGAAGATTTCGAACTTCTCGTCGAGCCGGTCCATGAGGTAGGGCGCATAGCCGGCGCCGGCCTCCACGGAGGCGATACGCAGTGCCGGATGCCGGTCGAAGAGGCCCGAGACCACCATGGCGGAGACGGCGGGAATCAGCTGTCCCGTGGCGCCGAGGCCGAAGGAGAACACCGGCCCCGGCTGGCTCTCGTGCCAGCCCGCGAAGGGCACGGCGGCGCCACCGAAGCGCACGATCACGTGCAGGCAGCCGACGATGCCGGCCTCCGCGCAGCGCGCCCAGATCGGATCGAAGTCCGGATGGTCGGGCCGGCGCCCGTCGATGGTTTCGGGCGGGACGAAGATGCCGCGGAAGCCGTCGGCGATGCACTGCTCCAGCTCGGCCACGGCCGCATCCACGTCGCGCCAGTTGAGCGTCGCGATGGCGATCACCCGATCCGGCTCGGCCCTGAAGAAGTCGCGCTGCCAGCGGTTGTAGGCACGGCAGTAGGCGCTGATCAGGTCCAGATCGTCCGTGGGGAACGGCAGGATGCCGATGGTGGGGAACAGCACGCCGCGATCGACCTGCCAGTCGTCGAGCAGGTGCGCGCGTTCGGCCGGATCCCAGCTGCCGGGCGGACAGCCGTCGACGTACCTCATGCCGCCACCGAAGAGCTGCGTGACGGGCGTACCGGCGCCGCCCAGCCCTGCCAGTACGCCGGAGAGCACGACCTGCTCGGCGATGAGCAGGTGCTCGACGCCGTCCCGCTCCTCGATGCGGATCGCCCGATCGCGGTACTGCGGTTCGAGATAGCGCAGCCAGAGATCCGGCGGCTCCATGACGTGCGAATCGCAGTCGACGACCACCCCTTCGTGCCTGTTCATCCCGACTTTTCCCCCTTGCCGTCGCGATCGTTGCCGCCCGTGAGCGCGTGGCGCACGTGGCGGACGCCCCAGGCGAGGACGAGCACGACGATCGGCACGCTCGCGCCGACCACCATTTCCTTGTTCACGGGCACACCGGCGCTCGCGAGGCCAGCGGCGCCGTAGCCCACGAGGCCGACCACGTAGTAGCTGATGGCCGCGACGGAGAGGCCCTCGACGGTGCCCTGCAGGCGGAGCTGCAGTTCCACACGCCGATTCATGGAGCGCAGCACGGCCTGGGTCTGCTGCTCGCGGGTCATCTCCACGCGCGTGGCCAGGGTCTGGATCATCCGCCCGGTGCGATCCACCAGGGCCTCCGTGCGTGCTGACACGGCACGGCAGGTCCCCATGGCCGGCGCCAGGCGCCGTTCCATGAACTCCCGGAAGGTCTGCAGATCCGGCAGGCGCTCCTCGCGCATGTCGCGCACGCGCGACTGCACGAGCGCGTAGTAGGCGGTCGCCGCGCTGAAGCGCGTGTGCGACTGCGTATCGTGGCGCGACAGCTCGGCCTGCAGACGTGACAGGCGGTCCAGCAGCCCGGCCTCGTCTTCGGGTCGTGCGTCTGCGAGGGCATCGGCCAGCTCGGCGAGTTCGCGCTCGCAGGCTTCCAGGCTCGGCACCAGCTCGCGCGCCAGCGGCAGCGCCATGAGCGCCATGATCCGGTAGGTGTCCATCTCCAGCAGCCGCTGCATGGAGCGGCCGGTCTGGTGTGCACCCCCCGCATGATCGAACACGAGCAGGCGCGAGAAGCGATCGCCGTGGATGCGGAAATCCGTCACCGCCGTCTCGTAGCCGTCCTCGAGACGGGCACCGACCAGCTCGTTGCCATGGAAGTGCCGGGCCGAGACGGCGTCCAGGTCCAGCGATTCCGCCGAGGCCGGCAGCACCATCACGTGTGTCGCCACCATGACCTCGCCCTCCAGCGCCGCGAGCCACTCACGCGGAACGCGGTCGAGGGCCACCTGGTCGAAGGTGCCGTCGCCGGCGTCGCCGACCAGGAAGGTGTAGCGCACGAACTCCGTGTGGACCTCCCAGGTGACGCTCAGCGCGCCGAGATCCACGCGGACGTGATTCGTGTCATCGGGCACCGTCGGCCCGTCGAAGCGCCGGAGCAGATCGAGCATCGCGGCCCGATCGCGATCACGCGTCTCCGGCGAGGACAGGAGCACGAGATAGCTCGCACGCACGGGCGGCGTGACCGCTTCCGGCGGCCGGGCATGCACCTCGTTGTTCAGATCACGGCGTCGCGGGTGGTCCGCGGGCAGACGCTCGACGGGGATGGATCCGTTCGGTTCCATGGCTGGGTCAGGCAGTTGGGCGTGTCTCGAACACTACCGGAGTTCGAGACCGCGGATGACAAGTGCCGACACCTCTCCCATCCTTCCGCGTCCGCCCCGGGCGCCGCGCCCGCGACCACGAGAGGAGCCGCGCCTTGAATGCCGACTTCACAGACGTCCGCTACGAGATCGATGCGGGCATCGCACGGATCACGATCGATCGTCCCGAGGTCTACAACGCCTTCCGCGCCGAGACCTGCGAGGAACTCATCCGCGCTTTCGAACACGCGGCCTTCTCGCCCGAGGTCGGCGTCGTCGTGCTCGGCGGAGCCGGCGATCGCGCCTTCTGCACCGGCGGCGATCAGAAGGCCCATGCGGAAGCCGGCGGCAGCTACGGCGGCCGTGGCACCATCGGCCTGCCCGTGGAGCAGCTGCACACGGCGATCCGGGACTGCCCGAAACCGGTCATCGCGCGGGTGCAGGGCTACGCCATCGGCGGCGGCAACGTGCTGGCGACGATCTGCGATCTGACCATCGCCGGCGACAGCGCGGTGTTCGGTCAGGTGGGTCCGAAGATGGGTTCCATGGACCCGGGCTTCGGAACGGCCTACCTGGCGCGCGTCATCGGCGAGAAGAAGGCCCGTGAATTCTGGTTCCTGTGCCGCCGCTACAGCGCGGCGGAAGCCGTCGACATGGGCCTCGCCAACGTCGCCGTGCCCGACGCGGAACTCGACGCCGAGGTGGACCGCTGGTGTGCGGAGCTGCTCGAGCGGAGTCCGACCGCGCTCGCCATCGCCAAGCGTTCCCTCAACGCCGACAGCGAGCACCTGCGGGGCCTGTCGAGCCTCGGCATGCAGGCCGTCGCGCTCTACTACCACACGGACGAGTGCGCCGAGGCGGGGGCCGCCGCGCGCGAGAAACGCGCGCCGGACTTCGCGCCGTTCCGACGCAGCGACGCCGGAGGGAAGGCGCCGTGAAGGAACGGCGGCCACCACTCCCGCCCGGGCTCCTGCTCGCGATCGCCGGAGGCGTGATCGGCACCGGTCTGCTCGTGCTCGGGGCGATGATCGCCCTGGACATGCTCGCGCCGCCTCTGCCGCTGCTGGCCGACGCGATCGTGCAGGTCGTCATGATCGCCGTGGGACTCGTACTGATCGCCTTCGAGATCCGCGCGGTGCTGGCCTTCCAGCGCGCTCAGCGCGACCGGGACGCAGACTGACGGTCCATGGAGGCGGCCGCGTCGGAGGACAGGGACGACGAAGCGCCCCCGGAGAACGCCGTCGGCGAGCTCGGGCGCCTCGTGCGCATCGGTGCGCCCGTGATCGCGGCACAGCTCGCGCAGATGGGCATGGGGCTCGTCGACACGCTCATGCTCGGCCGCGTGTCCGCCGGTGACCTCGCCGGCGCGGCCCTCGGCGGCAACATCATCTGGCCGGCCATGATCCTGCTCATGGGCGTGCTCATGGCCGTCACGCCCACGGTCTCGCAGCTCCACGGCGCCAGGCGCACGGCCGAAGCCGGCGAGGTGATCCGCCAGGGCGTGTGGATCGCCCTCGCGGTCGGCCTGCTCATCGTCGTGCTGGTCTCGCAGGCGGAGCGCGTGTTCCGCGCCGTCGGCGCCGATGCGGACGTGATCCCCTTCGCCCTGGCCTACGTCGAGGTGGCGCGCTGGGGCCTGCCCGGCGTGATGTTCTACTTCCTGTTCCGCTATCTCTGCGACGGCCTCGGCGAGACGCGGCCGGCCATGTACGTGGCCTTCGCGGCGCTGGGTCTGAAGGCCCTGCTGAACTGGGTGTTCGTGTTCGGGCAGTTCGGGGCGCCGGCGCTCGGCGTGGTCGGCTGCGCGATCTCGACGGCCTGCGTGATGTGGTTCGAGTGCCTGGCCATGCTCGCCATCGTCGCCACGCCGCGCTTCAGGGTGCCGACGGGGCTCTTCGAGCGCTTCTCGCCGCCCGATCCGGGCCGCATCGGCGATCTGGTGCGTCTCGGTGTGCCCATCGGCCTCACCGCGTTCTTCGAGATGGCGTGCTTCTCCCTCGTCACGCTGCTCGTCGCGCGCTTCGGGGCCGTGTCGGTGGCGGCGCAGCAGATCGCCTACAGCATCAACGGCGTGGTGTTCATGCTCGCCATGGGGCTCGGCGTGGCGGCGACGATCCGCGTCGGCCACGAACTCGGCGCAGGCCGCCCGGAGAGCGCGCGCCGCTCGGCCTTCGTGGCGCTCGCGACCGCCGCCGCCATCGGCGTGTTCGCGGCGGCCGTGCTCGCGGTCGGCAACGAGTTCATCCCGGGCCTGTTCACCACCGATGCGGCCGTGGCGGAACTCGCGGCCCATCTGGTGCTGTTCGTCGCGCTCTACATCATCGTCGACAACACCCAGGCCACGGCGATCGGCGCCCTGCGCGGCTACAAGGACACGCGCGTGCCGATGCTCGTGGCGCTCTTCGGCTACTGGGTGCTCGCGCTGCCGCTCGGCGCAGCGCTCGGCTTCGGCTGGATCGGCGAGCCGCGCGGCGTGGACGGCTTCTGGATCGGCTTGGCGACAGGCCTCGCGACCGTGGCCGTCGCGCTCACCTGGCGCCTGACGCGCCTCGCCGGGCGCAGGGCCTGACTCAGGTCAGCTCCTCGCCCGACGCCCAGACGGCGGCCCGTGCCATGCGCAGGGCCGGGAACCAGCGCAGCTCTGCCTGTTCGAAGTGCTCGCGCAGCCTCGACACCTCCGGCGCCCAGGCCGCCGGGCCCGTCAACGCCACACGCAGCGTCGAAGCGCCGTGCACCCGTACCACCTGGAGCTGCCCGAGGATCTCGGTGAGCGCCGGCCAGTCGGCCGCCTCCGGACCTGCGAAGGCTTCGTCGACCTCCAGCACCACGCCACGGACGCGGCCCCGGTAGGCGAGCAACGCATCCTGCCCCGTGAGGTCGTCGAGCTCCGCGCCCGCGAGGCGCCTCGGGACGACGATACGCAGAACGCCGCGCACTGCATCGGGCTCGACGCGCAGCGGCGCGTCGGCAGCCACCTCCGCCGGCTCCGTGCCACCGGCCTCACCGAGGGCCGCCCAGGCGAGCGCGACGGCGGCCGTGTACCAGCAGGTCAGGAGCAGCGAGACCAGCGCACCGAGCAGGCGCACGGGCAGCAGCTCGGCGGAGCCGAGCGGGAACAGCAGCAGCAGACCCGCGACCGGGACGCCGACGGTGATCACCGCGAGCCGGACACCGGCACCCTCCCCGCGGCGCCAGGCCTCGCGGAACTCGAGGGGGCGATCGACGGCGATGCCCGGGAGCATGAGCGAGAGTCGGCCAGCGACGAAGGCACCACCGGCGACGGCGACCGCCCAGCCAGGCGGCCCGAAGGCGCCCAGCGGTGCGAGCGTGAGGAAGGCGAAGGTCGCGAGCAGCCACTGCAGCCAGGTCCAGCCGAGGTAACGCCATTCGCGCGCGCGCCAGTTGCCGAGACCGAAGGGCGGCACGGCACTGCTGCCGAGCAGCGCGAGGCGCTGCACGTTCACCGAGAGCAGCACCTGCAGGGGGATCATCAGGACGAGCATGCCGAAGGCGAGCGCCTCGGCCCGCTCCGGATCGATCGCCTCCAGCACCGCATGGCCACCGAGCACGATCGCCGGCAGGGTGACGGCGTGCAGCAGGGCGCGGCGCCGGGCCGCGAGCAGCAGCATCGCGCCCACCAGTACGCGTCCGAGCGCGAAGCCGTTGCGCTGCACGCTCATGCGAGGCATTCCCGGACCGCATCGAGCAGCGCGAGGGCGGTCTCGTTGCCCGTGACCGCACCCGGGCGCTGGCGGTTCATCAGGAAGGCGAAGGCGAGTTCCGCGGAAGGATCCGCGAAGGCCAGCGAACCGCCTGCGCCCGGGTGGCCGAAGGCGGCATCCGTGAATCCCAGTGGCAGCGTGGCGCGCGACAGCATGAAGCCGAGGCCGAAGGTCGAGTGCTGCAGGAGCACGCGATCCTCGCCGTCCGAGTGCTCGCGACAGGCCTCCCCGAGCAGCGACGGGGTCAGGATGTCGCCCGCGATGAGGGCCGCATACAGGCCAGCGAGACCCGATGCGGTCGTGTGCCCGTTCATGGCCGGCTGCTCGATCTCGCGCCAGCGTGCCGTGTTCGCCGCGCCGCGCGGCATGGCCGGTACCGAGAAGGCAGCGCCGGTGACCGTGTCCGCGTCGGCCATGGCGCGGACCATGGGGCGCGAGGCCTCGGGAATCGACGTGCCCGCCGGTGCGGGCACGAGCTCGGCGCAGCGATCGTGCGCCTGCATCGGCAGGCCGATGTGGAGATCGAGCGCCCGCGGCCCGGTCAGGCGCCGGCGCAGGCGCGTGCCCACGGTTTCGCCGGTGGCGCGCCGGAGCACTTCGCCGAGGAGGAGACCGAAGGTCCGAGCGTGGTAGCCGTGCGCCTCGCCCGGGGTCCAGAACGGCCGTTCGCGGGTCAGGGCGTCGGTCATGCGCTCGGGATCGAGGAGGTCCTGCGGCGCGAGGCCGGCCTCGCGTCGGTAGCCGGGCAGACCGGCACGATGGGCGAGCACCTGCCGCAGCGTGACGTCCTCGCGGCCGTCACCGGCGAACGCGGGCCAGTGCAGTACGAGCGGGGCGTCGAGTTCCAGCGCACCCTCGGCGACAGCGTCCAGGATCACCATGGCCGTGACGGCCTTGGTCGTGGAGAAGCCGCACACGAGCGTGTCGCTGCGCCAGGGACGCGTCCGCCGGCGATCCGCGAAACCGCCCCAGAGCTCGACGACAGGCCGGCCGCCGACGATCACCGTCAGCGCCGCGCCGAGCTCCGGCCCGACGAGGGCCTCGGCGAAGCGCTCGCCCACGGCCCGGAAGGCCGGATCGACGCGCCCACCCAGGCGCGGCCGCTCCCGCCGCGGCTGTGCACTGCTCTCGCTGGCGGACATGGCTGCTGGGCGCGATCTGCTCCGGACGGGGGGCCACGACGCTCCCTTCACGCGCCGCATGGTGGCATGTTAGCCGCAGAATCGAGGATGCGCCCGTGATCGAACAGGTCTTCGACGGCGTCCGGGCCGGGAACCGCTGCTGATGGCCCGGGTCCCCTGGAGCATACGCGTCGCCTATGCGCTGCCCGCCTTCGCGCTGGCCGTCGTGGGCATTCCGATCTACGTCTACATCCCCAAGTTCTACACGGACGTGGTCGGCGCGGACATCACGCTCGTGGGATTCGTCCTGCTCGCGATCCGCCTCTTCGACGCCGTGAGCGATCCGGTGATCGGCACCCTCTCGGACCGCACCCACACGCGCTGGGGGCGCCGCCGGCCCTGGATCGGCGTCGGTGTCTTCCCCCTCGTGGCCGCGATCCTGTTCCTGTTCATGCCGCCCGCGCTCGGCACGAACGGCGCTGTCGTGTGGTTCGGCGTCGGCGTGTTCGCCGTGTTCCTCGCCTGGACGGCGATCACCGTGCCCTACGAATCACTTGGGCCGGAGATCACCTTCGACTACGACGAGCGCACCACGATCCTGTCGCTGCGCGACGGCATGCTGATTCTCGGCACGGTCGTCGCCGCAGCCTCGCCGGCGATCGTCGACGCTGCGCTCGGCCTCGGCGACGACGCGGCCTCCGAGCGCACCAAGTTCCGGACCGTCGCACTCCTCTACGCGCCGGTGATCGT
This sequence comes from Pseudomonadales bacterium, assembly GCA_036351675.1. GTDB lineage: Bacteria > Pseudomonadota > Gammaproteobacteria > Pseudomonadales > Azotimanducaceae > JAZBPO01. Next base: position 15,686 of record JAZBPO010000148.1, on the reverse strand, counting down.
CGCCGCCTGCCTGGTCTGCGCCTGGTTCGTGAAGGAACGTGCCCGCAACGTGGACGCGGCGCCGAAGACCGGCCACCCGCTCCGCGACATCCGGCGCCTGGCCGGTAATCGCCCCTTCATGATCCTGCTGGCGAGCTACACGGTGGCGGCCATCGGCTCGAACCTGCCGGCCACGCTGATCCCCTACTACGTCGAGTACGTGATCGGTGATCCGGACGTCGAGGCCTTCCTGCTCCTCTACTTCGTGACCGGGATACTGCTGCTGCCGCTCTGGGTCTGGGCCGCGAAACGTATCGGCAAGAAATGGGCGTGGATCAGCGCCGCGGCGATCAACTCCGTGAGCTTCGCCGGCGTGTTCTTCCTCGGCCGCGGCGACGTCCTGGAGTACGCGATCCTCGTCGTGCTCTCCGGCATCGGCTTCGGGGCCACGCTCGCCCTGCCCTCGTCGATGCAGGCCGACGTGATCGACTACGAGGAACTCCGTACGGGCTCGCGCCGGGAAGGCGAGATCATCGGCGTCTGGGCCGTGTCGAAGAAACTGGCAGCGGCATTCGGCGTCTTCGTCGCCTTTCCCATCCTCGGCTACTTCGGCTACGAGCCGAACGTCGAGCAGACCGAAACGGTGGAGCTCGCCCTGCGCACGCTCTACGCCCTGGTGCCGAGCGTCTTCAACCTTCTCGGTCTCGCCATCGCCCTGGCCTATCCCATCGACCGGAAGGCGCACCTCGCGATCCTCGACGCGGTCGAACGGCGCCGGGGCGGCGAGCAGGTGCCGGACCCGCTGGCCATGGCGACGACGACGTGAGCACCCTGCCGAGACGCCTGCTGACGCTGCCGCTGCTGTTCGCAGCGACCGCGCTCATCACCCTGACGATCCCCCTCTGGCTGCCGGCCGCCCTCGTCGCCGGATGGCTGCTGCCCGGCGCGCGGAGCGCGGCCCGGGTGCTCGGCTTCATCACTGCCTACCTCTGGTGCGAGGTCGCGGGTGTGGTGGCGGCGTTCGTGATCTGGCTGCGCCACGGTCGCAGAACGGGGCCGGAAGGCGAGCGCGCCTGGATCGCGGCCAACTACGCCCTCCAGGACTGGTGGGTGCGGGCGCTGAAATGGTGGGCCGTGCGCCTCTTCCGCCTGTCCTTCGTGGTCGAGGGCGAGGACGCCCTGCCCGGTGACGGCGCGCTGCTGATCCTGCGCCACTGCAGTATCGGCGACACGGTGCTGCCCGTCGCCTTCTACAACCACACGCAGCAGCGCCGCCTGCGCTTCGTGCTCAAGCGCGAGCTGCTCTTCGATCCCTGCCTGGACATCGTCGGCAATCGCCTGCCGAACTACTTCGCGGACCGCTCCTCGCAGAACACGGCGCGCGAGGTCGAGGGCGTCAAGGCCCTGCTCGAGGACCTGCCCGCCGATTGCGGCGTGCTGATCTATCCCGAGGGAACCCGCTTCTCGCCGGCGAAACGCGACGCGCTGCTCGAGCGGCTGCGCGAGAAGGGCGACGGCGCACTGCTGGCCCGCGCGGAGCGCTGGCGACACGTGTTGCCACCGCGCCCCGGCGGCATGCTCGCGCTGCTCGAGGCGAATCCCGGCCGCGATCTGCTGTTCTGCGCCCACACGGGCTTCGAGGGCTCCGCGAACTTCGCGAGCCTCTTCAACGGGAGCTGGCTCGACACGACCGTGCGCATGCGCTTCTGGCGCGTGCCCTTCGCCGAACTCCCGAAGGCAGCGGACGCAGGGCGCGAATTCCTCTTCGATGCCTGGGACCGGATGAACCGCGAGGTCGAGGACCTGCTGTAGCTCCCGCCTAGTCGGCGACCGCGAAACTCGCGCGCCCCTCGGTCACGAGCTCGATATGGCTCACGTCCGGCGGCGGCGGGGGCGGCGGCTTGCGCTCCGGATTCATGTCGGCGCCGAGCGCTGCGACGACGAAGTCGGCGTCCGGGACCGGCGACGGCGGCGGTGCCGGCAGGGTCTCGATGTCGGCGCCGGCTTCGGCGAGACCGATGTCCGGGATCGCCACCGCAGCGATCACCTCCTCGCGCGCCGGACCGATGTCCGCACCGACCTCGGCCAGCGAGAAGGCGGAGACGTCCGGTGCCGGCGGCGGAGGCAGGTGCTCCAGCACGTCTTCCAGGGATCCGGTGCCCGCCGGCGCGGCGGAGAGATGACTGACGTCGACCTCGACGGCGACGACCCTGGGCCGTTCGTCCTCCGAGACGAGATCACCGGTCGCGGGCGCCAGTGAGAGGGCACCCGCGCCGCGCACGCCGTCGGGAACGGAGGCAGCCGCCGAACGACCGTCGACCGCGGCGGGAGCGCCCGCGGACGCGACACCGAGCGCCGAGGCACCGGCGGCTTCCGCTTCCTGCGCCGCGAGACGCTCGGCCAGGGACAGCTTCTTCTGCGGGGACGGGGCCTGCGGGTCTGCGGAAGTCGGTGCGGGCGCGGCGGACGGCGTCCCGGCGCCTGCGCCGTCTCCGTCGGCGGGGACGACGCGCAGCCGCGCGCCGGCCTTCCTGAAGGCGGCCTGGTACTTCGCGGCCACCGCCTTGGGCGCGTCACGCTTGAGCACGACGGGTCTGCCGGAGAACAGGGCACCGGCCTTCGCCGGTTCCATCTTCAGCAGCGCAGCGAGTCGCTTCGCGACGACTGCCAGCTCCTGGCCCTCGAGCACTTCACCCCGGAACACGAGGTGGTAGCTGGGTTCTGCCACGCGGATTCCCTCTACGCGCGATCCGGCAAGTCTACTCCATGGCGCGGACCGTTCACTCCGCGGCAGCGACCATTCGTCTCGGGCCCTGGCGTTAGACTGGGACGGAGCGCGCCGACGACGCAGGAGAGGGGGAACACATGGCCGATCTGATCGGGATGTCCACGAAGGTGATCGACGAGGGCGACGACGGCAGCGTAGGCCCGCTCAATCGCATCAATCACGAACTGTCCGTCCTCGCCGACGACATCGCCATGGTGGAGGCCTTCTCGCATTCGGTCGTGTTCCGGACCGACGCGGGACTGGTCGCCTTCGACACCAGCAACGTGGCAGGTGGTCGACGGGTCGTGGACGCGATCCGCAGCTGGTCCCCTGCGCCCTTCCATTCGATCGTGTTCACGCACGGCCACGTCGATCACGTCGGCGGCAGTGGCGCCTTCGCCGCCGATGCGGCAGCCAGGGGTGAACCCCTGCGCTGCGTCGGTCACGAGAACGTGCCGAGGCGCTTCGACCGCTACGATCTCACGAACGGCTACAACCTCGAGATAAACGCCCGTCAGTTCGGTGCCTTCGCCCGGCGCGGCTATGCCCTGGGCGCCGGCGAGGAGGACAGCGACCCGCGCTTCCTGCCGCCCGATGCCGTACGCCCGGACCTGACCTACCGCGATCGCCTGGAGTTGGACGTGGGCGGCCTCGCGATCGAGCTGCGCCACGCCAGGGGCGAGACCGACGACCACAGCTGGGCATGGATCCCGGAACACCGCGCCATCTGCGCCGGCGACTTCTTCATCTGGAACTTCCCGAACGCCGGCAATCCGCAGAAGGTACAGCGCTATCCACTCGAGTGGGCGCGGGCCATGCGCGACATGGCGGCCATGGACGCGGAGCTGTTCCTGCCGGCCCACGGTCTGCCGATCGGCGGCCGGAATCGCATCCGCCGTGTGCTGACGGAAGTCTCGGACACGCTCGAAGCGCTCGTCCTCGACGTGATCGAGCGCATGAACGCCGGGCAGAAGCTCGACGCCATCGTGCACGAGGTGCACGTCGCGCCCGAGCTCCTCGAACGGCCCTGGCTGCGGCCCATGTACGACGAGCCGGAGTTCGTGGTGCGCAACGTCTGGCGCCTGTACGGCGGCTGGTGGGACGGCAATCCGGCCCATCTGAAGCCCGCACCGGACGCACGCCTCGGCGCGGAGCTCGCGGCGCTCTGCGGAGGGGCAGGTGCGCTGGCGCGCCGCGCGCAGGATCTGGCCGACGCGGGAGACCTGCGCCTGGCCTGCCATCTCGCGGAATTCGCCGTGCTCGCTGCACCGGAGGACGCGGCGGCGCACGCGGTGCGCGCCCACGTCTACCAGAAGCGCCGCGACGCCGAGACCTCGCTCATGGCCAAGGGCATCTACGGCAGCACCGCGAACGCGTCGCGGGAGCGCTCCGCGGACTGACGCCTCAGGCGGAGGAACGCTGCGCGGCGCGCTCGCGGAAGAAGATCGCGAGCCCCGCGCCGATCAGCAGCGCAGCGCCGCCCACCACCTTGAGCACGAACAGCTCCGGGTTCGCCACATCCTTCGTCGGTACGGCGGAGACGATCGTGGAGACGAGCGTCGTGAGGAAGCCCGCACCGGTCACGCTCAGCAGCGCGATGCGTCCGCGCGCGAAGAAGCGGAAGAGCCCGTCCCCGGGTGGATCGCTCCACATGATCCGGGCGAAGGCCGGGAACATGTACAGGAAGGGGATGAAGTAGAGGATGATCGACATGTCGAGGAGCACCAGGAAGGCCTCCTCGACCGTCGAGCCCGCCACCGCCATCAGCAGCATCACGGTCACGAGCCCCGCCTGCAGCAGCAGCGCGACCCAGGGCGAGCCGTGCACGGGATGCACCTTCGCGAAGGCGTCAGGGAAGTAGTGCGCGATACCGATCACGAAGGGGATGCGCGCCGTGCCGGTGAGCCAGGCGCCGAAGAGACCGAGCGTGGAGATCGCCACGAGGCCGGCCCCGAGGAAGGCGAGGCCCTCGATGCCGAGAGCCTCGTCCATGGCGAAGAAGGCCTGGGCGACGCCCTCGATGACGCCGATCTCCCCCTCGGGCAGAGCCACGATGAGCGCCACCGTGCCGATCACGTAGATCAGGCCGACGCAGATCGACGAGATCAGGATGGCGCGCGGGACGGTCCGCCGCGGCGTCTCGATCTCCCCCGCCATGATCGGTGCGAGTTCGAGGCCCCCGAAGCAGAAGGCGACCACGGCGAAGTAGCCGATCAGCGAAGCGTCACCGAAGTCCGGCAGCAGCGCCGCGGCGCTCACCGGCTGAGCGCTGCCGAAACGCCAGACGTGCACGGCAGCCGCGATGGCCAGCACGATCACGGTCGCCCAGGAGGCGGCGCCACCGACGTTCTGGACCCATTTCGCCCGCTCCATGCCGATGTAGTTGAGCCCCGTGATGCCCCACAGCACGGCCAGGCAGACCGTCGCGTTGTAGACGGCGTCGTCACCGAGCGCGAGCGCCTCCTGCCCGAACATGTAGAGCACGGACGTGGACACGAGCAGGGCCACCGTCGGCAGCCAGACGATGTTCGCGATCCAGTAGCTCCAGGCGGCGACGAAGCCGTGCAGGTCGCCGAACGCCGTGCGCGTCCAGAGATAGAGGCCGCCCTCCTGCGGCATGCGCGCGTTGAGCTCGGCGACCATGAGGCCGGACGGGATCAGGAAGGTGACGACGGCGAGCAGGAACAGCGGAATGCTCGCGAAGCCGAACTGCGCCACCTGGGCCAGGGAGGACAGGGAGACGATGCAGGCGATGTAGAAGAAGACGAGATCGCGCAGGTTCAGGGCGCGACGGAGCGGCGCCTCGGCCTGCGCGTCCGGCGCACCGAGTGCCGAACTGCTCACGATGCCCCCGGCGCCGGGAACGGCGCGCGGAAGTCGAAGGCCGCCGACGTCGGGCCGTGGCGCCGTAGCGTGTCCAGCGCGTCGCGCGCCTCCGTGACGCCCGGCCGGTGTCCGGCGCGGACCCACCAGAGCACGAGCGAGGCGTCACCGATCCGCTCGAACCACTCCCGCCGCCGGCGCATGTACTCGGCGTGCGCGGTGCGGAAGACGAACTCCTGCAGCGAGCGCAGGTCCGCCCACACGGAGAGGTTCACCAGCATGTCCACCCCGAAGGCGTCGATGGACGTGGCGTCGCCCTCCTCCGTCTGCAGGCGCCAGACGAAGCCCGGCGCCGCATCCGCCAGCGCGTTGATCTCCGGCAGGGCGGCCACGAAGTCCGCCAGTTCCGGCGCGTCGAGGGGGGCCCGCATGCGCGCCACGTTCAACTGCGCGAGCTGCCAGACGGCTTCCGCGGATGCGTCGGCCATTCAGTGCGCCGCCGGCAGGTCGCCGAAGATCTCGTGCTCACCGGGATCGACGATGGCGTCGCCGAAGGCGCAGTCCGGGCCCGTGCCCGCATAGGGCACGTAGGAAACGATGGACCGGCCATGGCGGTCGTCGAGCTCGATGGCCACCACGTCGAAGTCTCGCTGGGTCTCGCGGACGGACAGCGTGGCGTCGTAGACCACGGCGGAAGCGACGAAGCGACGCTGTACGGCAGCCGTGCGCATGGACAGTCGCAACGCCTCGATGAGCGGCCCGCTCGGCTGGTCCTCGTCGTCACAGACCGGCACGCTGACGAGCGCACCCTGGCGGTCCACGCCGAGTCCGAAGGGAAAGAAGCCGCCGAAGCGCTCGAGCATGGGCCGCGTCATGTCGAGGGCTCGCGCCGTGAGCGCCTCGAACTCGGCCGAGAGGCGGTGCGCCACCTCAGCCCTTCCCGACCGTGTAGGCGAGCAGTTCCACGACCTGCTCCGGAGTCTGCGCCCAGGCCATGGCGGCCGCGTCGACCTCCTTCAGGGCGTGTACGAGCGCTTCGTCGTGAAGGGTGACATAGGGCTTTCCGAGCGCCGCACAGAAACCGGCGTCGAAGGCCGCGTTCCACTGCCGGTACTTGTCGCCGAAGCGGATCACGGCGATGTCGCAGTGCTCGATCAGGGTGCGGATGCGGATCGCGTTGACGCTGGCGGAGCGGTGATCGCGCCAGAAGCCCTCGAGTCTCTCCCCGAGGCCGTCGCCAGCCGCATCGCTGGCGGCGTGGTCGGTCACCGGGGAACTGAAGTCGATGGGCAGCCCGCGCGCACCCTCGATGATGCGCTCGCGCCAGTCGGTGTGGATCTCGCCGGAGAGATAGACGTTCCAGTCCATGAGGGCTCCTTGATGGGGCCGGGAACTGTGCCACGGCCACGCGGCGGGCGCATGACGCTTCGGCGGCGGAAACACGTACTCAGTCGGAATCCTGGAGACGCCCGGCGCTACGCCTTACATTGGCCGTGGGAGAGAGGGAGATCGAAAGCATGACGATGCTGCTGAACGACGAGGAACGCATGCTCGAGGAATCCGCGGCGGACTTCTTCGGCGCTCGCGTGGAGATCGGAGCCCTGCGCACGCTCCGGGACGAGCCGCCGGAAGGCGGCCACGATGCGGGGCTCTGGCGGGAGATCGCGGAGCTGGGCTGGACGGCCATCCCCTGGCCCGAGTCCTGCGGCGGTCTCGACTTCGGCTACAAGGGCCTCGGCGTCGTGACCCGCGCCGCGGGCCGGCGCCTCACCGTCTCGCCGCTGTTCGCGAGCGTCTGGTTCGGCGGCACGCTCCTGAACCTCGCCGGCAACCTGCTCCAGAAGCAGGAGTGGCTCTCCGCCGTCGCGGCCGGCGAACTGCGCCTCGCGGTCGCCTGTGAGGAGCGGGCGCATCACGCGCCCTTTCACGTCACCACCACGGCGACGCGCCAGGGCGGAACCTTCCTGCTGAACGGTCACAAGACCTTCGTCCTCGATGGCGCCGCAGCCGAGCGGCTGATCGTCGTGGCCCGCACCGCCGGCGAGTTCGACGACCGCCACGGCATCTCGCTGTTCGTCGTCGACGCGGACGCCCCGGGTGTGAGCCTGACGCCGGTACTGCTCGCCGACAGTCGCGGCGCGGCGGAACTGCACCTCGAGAACGCGGAGGTGCACGAGGACGCGATCCTCGCCGAGCTCGGCGAGGGGGCCGACGCGCTGGAGCGCGCCATGGACATCGCGCGCATCGGCCTCGCGGCAGAGATGCTGGGCAGCCTCGAGGAGTGCTTCGAGCGCACCGTCGCCTATCTGAAGGAGCGCGAGCAGTTCGGCGCCCCCATCGGCAGCTTCCAGGGTCTGAAGCACCGTGCTGCCCAGCTCTACTGCGAGGTGGAGCTGTCGAAGTCGGTCGTGCTCGAGGCGCTCACCGCCCTCGACGAGCAGCGCGACGCCTCGGAGATCGCGAAGCTCGCGAGCCTCGCCAAGTGCCAGGTCGGCGAGGCCTTCGGCCTGGTCGCCCGCGAGGGCGTGCAGATGCACGGCGGCATCGGCATGACCGACGAGTTCGACATCGGTTTCTTCCTGAAGCGCAGCGGCGTCGCCGACGCCACGCTCGGGAATCACGACTTCCACCGTGACCGCTTCGGCGTACTGGAGGGCTGCTGAGATGGGCGAGATCGAGGACTTCAGAGCCGAGGCCCGCGCCTGGATCGAGGAGAACTGCCCGGCCGGCGCGCGGGGCCCGGGGCAGATCGCCAACGGCAGCACCAGGATCGAACTCGAGCCCGACGTGCGCACCTGGCTCGAGCGCTGCGTCGAGCGTGGCTGGACCACACCGGGCTGGCCGACCGAGTACGGCGGTGGCGGTCTCGAGCCACGCCTCGCCCAGGTCGTGGCTCAGGAGATGGCGGCCGCCCGCGCGCGGCCGCCGCTGCAGGGCATGGGCACGACCATGATCGGCCCGACGCTGCTCGAATTCGGCACGGAAGCGCAGAAGCAGCGCCACCTGCCGAAGATCGTCCGGGGCGAGCTGCAGTGGTGCCAGGGCTACTCCGAACCGGGCGCCGGCTCGGATCTCGCCGCGCTGCGTACGCGCTGCGAGGATCGCGGCGATCACTTCGTGCTCAACGGTCAGAAGATCTGGACCTCCGGCGCCAGCACCGCGGACTGGATGTTCGCGATCGTGCGCACGGACTTCGACGTCCCGAAGCACGAGGGCATCAGCTTCGTGCTCCTGCCCATGGACCAGCCCGGCGTGACCGTGAAGCCGATCCGCCTCATCAGCGGCTCCTCACCCTTCTGCGAGACCTTCTTCGACGACGCGGTGGCCGCGAAGGAGGATCTGGTCGGCGAGCTGAACAAGGGCTGGACCGTCGGCAAGCGCCTGTTGCAGTTCGAGCGCTCGGGCATCGGCGGTCTCTCCGGCGGCGGCCGTGCGCGCGGTACGCCCGGCGGCAGGCTCGTGGAACTGGCGAAGCACTACCTCGGCGAGACGGATGGCCGCATCGGCCAGCCCGTGGTGCGGGAGAAGGTGCTGCGCCACGCCATGCGCAGCCAGGCCTTTCGCCTCACGGCACAGCGCGTGAACGAGGAGAACCGCGCCGGCACGCCGGGCGCCGCCACGTCGATCTTCAAGCTCGTCGGCGCCACGCTGCAGCGCGACGGCGCCGATCTCGCCCGCGAACTGCTCGGTTCCCGGGGCGTGATCTGGGAAGGCGGGACGCAGCAGGCGAGCGAGCGCGACATCACGCGCGAATGGCTCGCCTCCCGGGCGACCACGATCTACGGCGGCACCAACGAGATCCAGATGAACATCATCGCGAAACGGGTCCTCGGACTGCCGGACTGAGCAGCGGAGCAGGATTCCGGAACGCGCGAGGCTCCAGCGGCACGTCCGGCGACCGACCGGAACGACGAGGTGCGGAGCGCGCCCGGACCCGGGATCTCTCTCAGAGGCCCGGCGGCGGCGCCATCGGACCCCGGGCCCGCTCCCAGGCGGCGCCCAGGCGCAGCAGCAGCGGCTCCTCGAAGGGGCGCCCGACGAGCTGGAAGGCGAGCGGCAGTCCGTCCTCGTCGAGGCCCGCCGGCAGCGTCAGCGCCGGATGGCCGGAGTAGTCGAAGGGCGCCGTGAAGGTGATCGGCTCGGCTTCGGCGGCGGGGCGTCCGCCGCTCTGCATGAGTTCCGCCTCGGGGACCCGGAAGGGCATGGCGGGGAGCAGCAGCGCGTCGATGTCCGCGAGCAGCAGGTCCAGCGCGCGACGATAGTGCTCCCGGGCGCGTTCCAGGGCCGCATAGTCCAGGGCCGTGCTCCGATGACCCAGGTCGAGCAGCGCAGCGAACACCGGACCGAATCGACGGCGCAGCGCCGGGAAGCGCTCGCCGTGGGCGAGCGCCGCCTCGACGGCGGCGGTGATCGCCCAGCCGTCGACGAGCGCGCTGGCGTCGGGCGTCCTGCATTCGACGATCCGGGCGCCGGCGTCCCCGAAGGCGGCCGCGGCCGTCTCCACGGCGTCCACGACGCGCGCGTCGACGCCCGCGCTGAGCCATTCCCGGTCGATGCCGAGGCACAGTCCGGCGACACCCGCCTCGAGCCCGGCCTCGCAGTCCGGCACGGGTCGATCGACGGAATTCGCATCGCGCGGATCGTGACCGGCGAGGACACGGAACAGGCGCGCCGCGTCAGCGACGGTGCGGGTCATGGGGCCGATGTGATCGAGGGACTCGGCAAGCGGAAAGGCGCCCCGGCGGCTGATCCGGCCGTAGGTCGCCTTCAGGCCCACGAGACCGTTCGCGGCGCAGGGAAAGCGGATCGATCCCCCCGTGTCCGTTCCGAGGGCACCCTGGCAGAGTCGCGCCGCCACGGCGACGCCGGACCCGCTCGAGGACACGCCGGTCCAGCGATCCGCACGCCAGGGGTTCAGCGGCGGTGACACGGCGGGATGGTGCTGCGAGAAGGCACCCTCCGTGAGCTCGAGCTTGCCGAGGATCACCGCGCCCGCGGCCTTGAGCCTGCGCACGACCTCCGCATCCTCACTGCTCACGCGATCGGCGTAGACCGGCGAGCCGACGCAGTTGCTCGTACCCTCGAGCTCGAGCAGGTCCTTGATCGCGACGGGCACCCCGTGGAGCGGGCCGAGCGGCGCCCCGGCCGCGCGCGCCACGTCGCAGGCGCGCGCCGCAGCCAGCGCCTGCTCCGGGAGCACGCAGCGATAGGCCCGATAGCGATCGGCGGTGGCGTCGATGCGCGCCAGCATGTGCGCCGTGAGCGCCTCGGCGCTGACGGCGCCGCTGGCGAGGGTCTCGACGGTGGTGACGAGATCGAGCCTGTGAAGCTGACGGCCATCGAGGCCCTGGGGATCATTCATCTTCGCCTGTCCTCTGGCGACGCCCTTCAGACGACCTTGCCGGGATTGAGGATGCCCCGCGGATCGAGTGCACGGCGCATGCGCCGCATGAGTTCGATCTCCTCCGGCGTCCGCGACAGCGCCAGCCAGCGCTTCTTCTCGAGACCGATGCCGTGCTCCGCGGAGATGCCGCCGCCGATCGCCCGAAGCGGCTCGTAGACCGCGCGTTCGACCGCGTCCACCGTCGCCGCATCGTCCGCGCCGGGCGCCGCGAGGAAGTGGAGGTTGCCGTCGCCGAGATGGCCGAAGGTGAACAGGCGTGCCGCGGGCGAAATGGCGGCGATGCCCTGCTCCACGCGCGCCACGTACCCGGCCATGGCCGACACGGGCAGGCTGACGTCGAAGATCTGGCTCGGGCCGAAGGCGAACAGGGCCTCCACGGAATCGCGCAGGCTCCAGAGATCGGCCTGCCGCGCCTCGCTGTCGGCGAGCACCGCGTCGACGGCGAGGCCCGCCTCGAGTGCCGTCGCGAGCACGCGTTCGAAGCGCGCAGCATCCGCCTCGGGATCGCCGCCCATGGTCTCGCACAGCACGTAGAAGGGATGGGTCACGGGCAGCGGCGCGCGGTCGCGTACGGGCGGCTGCGCGACCGTCTCGTAGAACTCGCGCCACATGACCTCGAAGGCGGAGAGTCCGCCGCCGAGACCCGCGTCGAGATGCTTCAGGAGCCGCGTGACCGCGTCGAAGGAATCGAGGGCGAGGAGCGCGCTGCTGCGGGACCGCGGCGCCTCGCGGAGCCGCAGCACGGCGCGGGTGATCACCCCGAGCGTCCCCTCGGTACCGATGAACCAGTGCTTCAGGTCGAAGCCCGAGTTGTTCTTGACCATGCGGTTGAGGGCCGGAATCACCGTGCCGTCGGCGAGCACGGCCTCGACGCCGAGCGTGTTCTCGCGCGTCATGCCGAAGCGCACGACACGATTGCCGCCGGCGTTGGTGGCGAGGTTGCCGCCGATGCGACAGCTGCCGCGCGCACCGAGATCGAGAGGGAAGATGAGGTCGTGCTCCGCGACGGCGTCCTGCAGCACCTGCAGCGGCACGCCGGCCTGCACCGTGGCCGTGCGGTCGACGGGGTCGATCGCCTCGATGGCGGTCATGCGCTCCGTGGAGAGCACGAGTTCCTCCGGCCCGGCGTCGGCGCCGTGCACGAGGCCCGTGAGGCCGCCGTGGGTGACCACGGCCTGGCCACGTTCGTGGCAGAGCGCGAGTACGGCCGCCACCTGCTCCGTGTCCCGGGGCCGGACGATGGCCGGCGCCACGAGTGCATCGTCACGCCAGATTCCGGCGCTGCGGCTCGTCACGTCACTCCCGGTGAGGACGCCACCGGGTCCGAGGAGTGTCTCGAGGCGCTGGATGAGATCGTCCATGGCGCGCGTCCGCGTGACAGAGCGCAGGAGCCTACAGGACCCGGGGCCAGGGTGCTCGAATCAGCGGCGCAGACCCGCTTGCAGCGCCGCGAAGTCGACGATCGTCGACTGGCGCAGGACCTTGCCGTCCCGGAACTCGAGGCGGGTCATGACGTCGATGGCGCCGCTGGCCCCGCGTGAGTCGATCCCGAAGAGCTTGCCGGTCTGCCTGCCGCGGATGAGCATGTGCACGGCGACGTCGTCGCCGTCGACGAGCAGATCGCGGAACTCGACGTCGAGGCCCTCGACGGCCTGGTGCGTCGTCTTCAGGAATCCGAGGTACCAGTCGAGGCCGACCTCGGCGTCGCGACCGACCAGGTCGTAGCGGTAGTCCGGTGCGGCCAGGGCGCGCAGGCGCGCCGTGTCGTTGTCGCGCCAGCCGAGCGTGAGCCAGCGGCGGCCGGCCTCGCGCAGCGCGTCGTCGTCGTCGAAGCCGCCGAACGCCATCAGGACGCCCTCAGCTGGCGCTGGAGATAGAGGAAGTCGGTGAGCGACACCTGACGCACGAGACGTTCGCCCTCGAAGTACATGAAGGTCATGACCGGAACCCAGGTCATGCGACGCGTGGGCTCGACGCCGAAGATCGGAGCGACGTGCGCACCGGTCATGCTGAAGTGCGCCATGACCCGCTCACCCTCCGCCAGCACGCGGTGAAAGATCAGGTCGATGGGGTCGAAGGCGCTGCGGAAGCCCGCGACGAGCGCCAGGTAGGCCTCCAGATCGAGGGCATCACCCTCCGTCGACAGGCTGTAGCGGAACTCCGGCGCCGCGACCGCGCGCACCGGCTCCCCATCGCCCCGACTCCAGAGCGCCTCGAGCAGCTCGACGGCGCGCGCGCTCCCCTCCACCGTGCGGTCCTCCCTTCGCGGCCCGTGCGGAACGGCCATCTCTCGTCAGGACTGTATTCAGCCTTCGGCCTTCCGGTCCAGCGGCGGCTCAGCGCCAGGGCGGTCCGCCCGCGGGCGGAGGTCGCGAGGGACCCGGCTTCTCCGGCAGCGCGACGAGCACGCGTCCGTCCTCGATGCTGGCAGGGAAGCTCGGCAGGGGCTTCGTCGCCGGGCCCGACAGCACGGCGCCGTCACGCAGATCGAAGCGCGCCCGATGCAGCGGGCACGCGACGACGCAGTCCTTCAGGCGCCCCGTGTCGAGGCGCGTCGCGGCATGGGTACAGCGATTCTCGAACACGCTCAGGCCACCCGCGTGACGGAACACGAGGAGCTTCCAGCCGCGCGCCGCCACCGCCACCGGCGTGCCCACGGGAAAGTCGCCTTCCGGACCGAGCACGACGCGCGCCTCGCCCTCGACCGCACCGCTCACCGGAACCCCCTTCATGATCCGTCCCGGCCTCAGAGGCCGAGCACGGCCTTGGCGATGATGTTCTTCTGCACCTCCTGCGAACCGCCGAAGATCGATGCGGCCCGGGAGTTGAGGTAGCGGCCGTTGACCGGCTCGTGATCCTCCGGCCCGACCGTCGGCGCGTTGCTGTCCGTCAGCCGCAGCAGATTGTGATGCGGGACGCCGTACCAGCCGACGGCTTCCAGCAACAGCGTGTTCAGCTCCTGCTGCAGGGCGACCCCGGTGTTCTTCGCGAGCGAGGACTCGGGACCCGGGGAGTCCCCCTCGGCGAGCCGCGCCAGGGTCTTCAGCTCCGAGAACTCGAAGGCCTCGACCCGGATGGCCGCGCTGGCCATGCGCGCCGCGAAGGCCGGCTCGTCGATCAGACGGCGGCCGTCCTCGATCTCGCGCCCGGCGATGCGCCGCAGCGAGTCGAGCTGGAGCCGGAGTCCGACGGAGGCTCCGCCGCCGCCGCGCTCGAACTCGAGCAGGTACTTGGCCACGGTCCAGCCTTCGTGCTCCGGCCCGACACGGTTCTCCACGGGAACGCGCACGCCCTCGAAGAACACCGCGTTGACCTCGTGATCGCCCGCGATGGTCACGATGGGGTCGACGCTGATGCCCGGCGTCTTCATGTCGATGAGCAGGAAGCTGATGCCGGCCTGGGGCTTGCCGTCCGGACGCGTGCGCACGAGACAGAAGATGTGGTCGGCGAAGTGGCCGTGCGTCTGCCAGATCTTGGCGCCGTCGACCACGTAGTGATCACCGTCACGCACCGCCTGGGTCCGGAGACTCGACAGATCCGAGCCCGAGCCGGGCTCGGAATAGCCCTGGCACCAGTAGTGCTCACCGGAGAGCATGCGCGGAAGGTAGTACTCCTGCTGTGCCGGCGTTCCGTAGCGGAAGAGCACCGGCGCGAGCATGCGAGTGCCGAGCGGAATGAGACCCGGCGCACCGGCGCGCGCGCACTCCTCGTTGAAGATCCAGCGCTGCGTCGCGCTCCAGCCCGGCCCGCCGAACTCCGCCGGCCAGGTCGGCGCGGCCCAGCCCTTCTTCTCGTGCAGGATGCGCTGCCAGCGCATGGCGACGTCCCGTTCCGGGAACACCGTGGTCTGCCGCCGCGCCTCGCGGCGGAGATCCTCCGTCAGGTGCTCCGCCAGGAAGGCACGCACCTCGCCACGGAAAGTCTCGTCTTCGGGGCTGAAGTCCAGATTCATCGACATGCCTCGGGCGGGGAAGGCGAGCGTCGTCATGCCGCGGAACCGGTTCGCGCGAGCGACGCCGTGGTCGCGGGGTTGTAGCCGAGGGGGTGCATGGGGTCAACTTCGGCGCCACGAGGAAGTCCTTCCCAACGGATGACAGGAGGTGCGCATTGGCAGACGCGGCGCTGGCCCGGTGGAACGTACTGATCACGGGTGGCGGAAGCGGCATCGGCAGGGGCTGCGCGGCACGCTTCCTGGCCGACGGCGCGACCGTCACCCTCATGGGACGCGACGAGGCGAAGCTCGAGGCGGCACGCGCGGCGCTCGGCACGGAACGCGTCCGCATCGCCGCGGGTGACGTCGCAGTCGAGGCCGACGTCGAGCGCGCGGTCGCGGTCGCGAGCGACGACGGGGCGCGCCTCGATGCGGCCGTGGCCTGCGCCGGCACGGGCACGCTGGCGCCGGTGGTGGCCCAGACGGAAGCCGAGTTCGACCGCGTCATGCGCACCAACCTCTACGGTACGCTGCACACCTTCAAGCACGCCGGTCGCGCCATCGGCCGCAGCGGCGGCGGCGCCCTGTGCGCCATCTCCTCCATCGCCGGGGCGCGGACCCATCGCTGCGGTGGCGCCTACGGCGCCTCGAAGGCGGCCATCGACATGCTCGTGCAGACCATGGCGGATGAGATGGGGCCGCTCTCGGTGCGCGTGAACTCCGTGCTCCCGGGCCTCGTCGAGACGGACCTGTCGCAGGGACTGCAGGACGACGCCGCCATG
>JAZBPO010000147.1:0-9335 GCA_036351675.1 Pseudomonadales bacterium | reverse complement strand
CGCCTGCGGGTCTTCTTTGCAAGCCCCGAATTCACTACGGTGGACGTGCCGAAGCCGCAGGAGACCGGACATGGCCAGGAACTTCATGGCGTACCCCGAGCAGCGCTATCCCTTCGAGGAAACGCCGATTCATCCCGAGGGCTGCGCCACCGTCCTCTATCAGGGGCGTCGCATCACGCTCGAGGAGACCGGCGAGGGCGACCGCCTGCTGATCCGTCCCGAGGACCTCACGCGCATCAACGGCTTCGAGCTGAAGCCCGAGGGGGCCTGTTTCGAGGACCTCTGCATTCCGCTGAAGGACGAATTCCTGGTGGAGCAGGGCGGCCGCCGCTGGCTCGATCTCACGGCCTTCGCCGATCTGCTGGAGCAGCCCTGGGTGGCCGACAGGGAAGCACGCGTCTGGAGCTTCGCCGAGATCCCCGCGAAGCGGGCCGGCATGATGGTCGACGCGCAGGCGCCTGATCTCGAAGTGACCGACCGGGAGGGCAAGGTCGTCCGCCTCTCGGACCTGCGGGGGAAGAAGACCCTGCTGGTGACCTGGTCGTCCTGGTGAGGATGTCAGTTCGACGTGCCCGTGTGGCAACGTTTGTACGAGGACATCGACGATCCGGACTTCGAGATCATCTGCGTCGCCGAGGACACCGGCGGTGAAGCGGTGGCGGGCCCCATCTTCGATGCGGCGTCGCCGACCTACATCCAGGTCGTGGACGAGGATCACCTCGTCAGCAGCGCCTTCAATTTCGTCAACGTGCCGTCTGCCGCCTGGATCGACGAGTCGGGCCGCATCGTGCGCATCGACGAGGGCACCTACGCGAAGTCGCACTCGCTCACGAACGGCGACCGGACGGTCACCTTCGGGACCGACGCCTACGCGCCGGCGGTGAGGGACTGGGTGGAGAAGGGTGCCGACAGCGCCTATGTCCAGTCCGCGGAGGCGGTGACCGGGAACATCCGCGCTCTGAGCGTCGATGCACGGCGTGCGGAGGCGGCCTTCCGGCTGGCGAATCTGTTCCGGCAGCACGGTCGGCGGGAGCAGGCGGAGCGCTACTGGAACATGGCGCAGACGCTGCACCCTGACAGCATCAACTTCTTCCGCCAGAACCTCACCCTCACGGAAGAAGGGTCGGCCGGCGAGACCTTCGTGCAGCGCCGGATGCAGTACGAGCGGGAGGGCAAGGACTACTACCGACCGCTGGATCTCGACTGAGCCGCACTGCGCGCCGGCGCCGGCCAGGCCGGACGCCGGCGTGTCAGTCGTGGGCCAGGGGCTTGTCGGTGAACAGGTATTCCCGCAGCTCCCTGTCGAAGACCGGATTGCGGCGGCGGATCCATTCGAGGGCCATGGCCGCGTGCTCGATCTCCTCGTCGCGGTTGTGCGCGAGCACGCCTCGCAGCTCCGCGTCCTTGCAGGCGTCGACGCGCTGGTTGTACCAGTCCACCGCCTCGAGCTCCTCCATGAGCGAGACGATCGCGCGGTGCAGATCGCGCGTCTCGTCCGAAAGCTCACCGATCGGTTCGTGATAGCCCTCGTTCGCCACTTTCCAATCCCCTCTGTGGTCTCGTCGAGCGCCCCGCGTGGGCGCTTCGATGATCGTAGTACAGGGTGCGCGTGCAGGGCAGGGCGTGAAGGTCGAAGCGTTGTCCTGCGTCAAGGATCGGCCGCGAGGGTGCGCCAGCGCCGTCGCGGCGAGCGTCGTTCATCGCTTCCGGCGCTTCGCTTTCCAGGTGCCGCCGTAGCGGTAACGGGGTTCGCTCCGTGCCGCCTTCGTCTGGCACTCGGGGCAGACGAGCTGCCAGGGGCCGCTCGGCTCGGTCTGGATCCGGTAGCGGACCAGCACGTCGGCGCCGCACCGTTCGCAGGGTCTCGGATTCACCGTCCCTCTCCCGCGTCCTCGTCTGCTGGCCCTCGTGTCGACCACGCGCTAGCGTGCGGCCCGTGCGAGCACAGGGAGGTCTTCATGACGCGAGCCAGCCGGGTCACTGCAGCCGTGTTCATCCTGTCCTTTCTCGGCGTGATGTTCGGCGGCGCCGTCATCACGGGGAAACTCACGGGCGAGCCGGCCTATGCCGGCAGTGTCCTGCACGAGGACTTCTGGCGGGCCGGGCATGCACACGCCGCGGCCTTCCTCGTGCTCGCGCTCGTGTGCCTGCCCTGGATCGACGCGGCGGCGCTCTCGGACCGCTTGCGCTGGTTCGCGCGCATCGCGATCTCGAGCGCGTCCATCACCTTTCCGCTCGGTTTCTTCCTCGCGGCGCCCACGCCGGAGACGACCGAGGCCGGGCCGGCGCTGGCGCTCCTGTGGCCGGGCGGCGCGGTGCTCGCGGCCGGACTCGTGACGCTGGCCGTGGGGCTCTTCAGGGCTTCCTGAACACCAGTACGTGCTGCTGCGGGAGGTAGTCGCCGGTCTCCTCCCATTCGAGGCCGATGGCCGCCATCTCCCGCTTCGCCTGTGCCTCGCTCATCTTGTGCAGGCGCTTGATGGGCACGCGCGGATCCTCGGCCCGGTACTCGACGAGCACCAGGCGGCCACCGGGGACGAGGGCGCGGGCCATGGCCTCGCCCATCTCCTTCGGCTGCGAGAACTCGTGGTAGGCGTCGACGATGAAGATGAGGTCGACGCCCTGCTCGGGCAGGTTCGGGTCGTCCTCGCTGCCGAGCACAGGTTCCACGTTCTCGATGCCGGTCTCCTGCCGCCGTTCGCGGATCATCGCCAGCATCTCGGGCTGGATGTCCACGGCGAGGACGCGACCCTCCGGAACGCGCTCGGCGACCGGGAAGGAGAAGTAGCCGGTGCCGGCGCCGATGTCCGCCACCACGTCGTCCGGTTCGAGGGGCAGGTTCTCTATCAGCAGATCCGTGCGCTCGGATCGTTCGCGGCCGGACCGTTCCAGCCAGCCCGCGCCGAGATGCCCCATGACGTGGCTGATCTCGCGGTCCATGTACCACTTGCCGATGCCGTCGCGGTTGGGAGCCGTGTAGCGGTAGGTCCCGTCGCCGACGGTCGCGGCGACGGCGGCGATGACGCAGCAGGCCGCGACGGTGGCGCCGGTGATGCGGAGCAGGGAGGCGAGCATGGCGGGGTCCTCAGCGGACGAGGACGCACGGCTCGTGCGTCCTGCGGGGCCCGTGGGCGCGCAGCCTACTTCAGATCGGCCGCGTCGGAGTAGGCGGCCGTCGTCTTCCGCCTGTGGCGTCCGGGCATCGAGCGGGCGCCGCGCGCGAGGGGCCGGCCGTGCGCCGGGTCGTCACGCATCAGACGTTCATCGCGGGGTTCGTAGATGGCGGTGCCGCCAGCTGCCGGGCGATCGCGGCCGCGCCGAGCAGGCCCGGCCAGGGATGAGTGATCAGGGCGGTCGGAACCCGCGCCATGAGTTCCGTGTGCGGACCCTTCGCCTCGAAGCCCGCGCGGAACGCGGATGCGTCGAAGAGCCCGGGGTGACGCTGGAGCACGCCCCCGGCCAGGAACAGCCCCTCCCAGGCGGCCAGCGTGAGGACCAGGTCGCCCGCCGCCTGGCCGAGCAGGCGCGCGTAGAGCGAGAGCGTGGCCCGGCAGGTCTCGTCGCCGGCGACGGCCTGCTCGAAGATCCCGGCGGCCGACAGACGCGCGCCCGTGGTGCCCGCGAGCGCGCGTCGCGCCGCGTGCAGGCGTTCGAGTCCGGGCCCCGAAAGGAGGGTGTCCCCGGACAGCCGTACGCCCTCGGCGGCGATCTGCCGCAGGAGTGCGTGCTGCTCCGCATCCGTCGGCGCGACGTCCGTGTGGCCCGCTTCCGAGGGCAGCGCCAGGGTGTGGCCGTCACGTCTCAGCAGACCACCCGCACCGAGCCCCGTTCCTGGCCCGAGGAGGGCGACCGTGAAGCGTTCGGTGTCCGTACGGGGCAGGCCGGCGCGGCCGACTTCGAGCAGATCTCCGGCGCCGAGGTCCGGCAGCGCCACGGCGATGGCCTCGAAGTCGTTCACGACGCGTGTGACCGCGCCATGGAAGGCGTGCGTCAGCGCCTGCTCGTCGAGGACCCAGCGGCTGTTGGTGAAGGCCACCTGACCGTCGCGCACCGGGCCGGCCGCGGCGATCACGAGATGGGTCGGCGCGCGTCCGCCGTGACGTTCGAGGTAGTCGTACAGGCAGTGCTCGGCCGAGGGATGGTCGCGGCAGGGGACGATCTCCACCGCACGGAGCGCATCGTCGTCCGCGCTCGCCAGGGCCATGCGGGCAGACGTACCGCCGATGTCGGCGCAGAGCAGGGTCATGGTCGGTCTCCCGATCGCGTGATCGGATTGTCGCACCGCGGGCGGTCGATGGCGGGTCGAGCGGACGCCGCGGACGTGGGAAGCTCGGTGCGGGGCAGATACCGGGATCAGGCCATGCGGATCGTCACCATCCTTTCTTCACTGCTGCTGCTGGCGAGCGCGACGTCCCTGGCGGCGCCCGCGCAGCCGCGGGCACGGGACCTCGGGATCGTCATAGGTGCCTTCCCGCCCGGGGAGCTCAACGCCATCACGGACGTCGGCGGTGTCCGTGTCGGTCACGAGACCGTGCTCCGCGGCGACGACGTGCGCACGGGCGTGACGGCGATCATCCCCGGTCCCGGCAACCTCTACACGCACCCCATGCCGGCCTGGATCCACGTCGGCAACGGCTACGGCAAGCTCATCGGTGAAACGCAGGTCCGTGAGTTCGGTGAGCTCGAGACGCCGATCCTGCTGACGTGCACGCTGTGCGTCTGGCGCGCGGCGGACGCGCTCAAGGAGTGGGTCTACGAACAACCCGGCATGGGCGAGCACACGGTGAACCCGATCGTCGGCGAGACCAACGACGCCCGCGTCAACGACATGTGGTCCGACCCGATCGGCCGGGACGAAGTCTTCGCGGCCCTCGAACGCGCCTCCACCGGGCCGGTGGAAGAAGGCAGCGTGGGTGCCGGCACCGGAACGCAGGCCTTCGCCTACAAGGGTGGAATCGGCACCAGTTCGCGGGTGCTGCCGGGGGCGCTCGGCGGGTGGACCGTCGGCGTGCTTGTGCAGACCAACTTCGGTGGCTACATGACCATCGCCGGCATTCCGGTCGGCCAGCTGCTCGGGCGCTATCCCTACGCGGATGCTCTCGAGGCGGATCGCGACGAGGACCGCGAGGACGGCTCGATCATGATGGTGGTGGCCACCGACGCGCCGCTGAACGCGCGCAGCCTCGCGCGGCTCGCCATGCGCGCCATGATGGGCCTCGCGCGGACCGGGTCCTACGCGAGCAACGGCTCCGGGGACTACGTCATCGCCTTCTCGACCCATCCGGACGTCCGGCGTCCGCGGCAGAGCGACGAGCCGGTATCTGCCCCGGCGCTCGTCAACGCGTCCATGTCGCCGCTCTTCGCCGCGACGGCGGAGGCCACGGAGGAGGCGGTCGTGAACGCACTGTTCGCGGCGACGACCGTCACGAGCGCGCGCGGGACGCTCGAGGCGATCCCGCGGGACGAAGTGCTGGCGATCCTGGAGGCACACGGCGCCCTGCGACGTGGTGGAGCGGCGCCGCCGCCGTCGCCTTGACGGACCACCGTCGTCGGGCGGCGGGCCGCGCCGAAGGCGCCGCGGCAGCCTCGGATCGCGATCCGGGTCGGGAGGCGACGCGCTGTTCCATTCCCCGTGGGTCTTGCATAGAATACGCGCCCTTTCTGCCGGGCCCCGCGTTCTGAACGGGGCGATGACAGGTCACGGAACGCGGAACCCATGGTCACGATTCGTCTTACGCGAACGGGCGCGAAGAAGCGCCCCTTCTATCATCTGAACGTCGCCGAGTCCTCGGCGCGTCGCGATGGTCGCTTCATCGAGCGCATCGGGTACTTCAACCCGATCGCGACGGGCAAGGCGCAGCGCCTGTCCGTCGATCTCGAGCGCTTCGAGTACTGGCTCTCCGTCGGTGCCCAGCCGAGCGAGCGCGTCACGGCGCTCGTCAAGCAGGCGCGCAAGGGCGAGACGGGCCCGAAGGTGATCGAGAAGAAGGTCGCGCCGGCGCCTGCGCCAGCAGCCCCGGTCGAGGAAGCACCTGCGGCGGCAGCCGAGGAAGAAGTCGAGGCCGCCGCCGTCGAGGAAGCGGGCGATGCGGGCGAGGCCGAAGGCGACGCCGAGAAGTAAGCCACCGGCGACGCCCTCGGCGTCACCGGAACCGGTCGCTCGCGTCGACGACGTGGTGGTCGTCGGTCGCGTCACCTCGGTGTTCGGCATCAAGGGTTGGGTGAAGGTCGCGTCCTTCACGGAGCCGGCGGAGAACCTGCTCGACTACGGGCCCTGGCTGCTCAACGAGCAGGGCATCTGGCGCGAGGTCGAGGTCACGGAAGTGGCGACGCGCGGTGGGCGCAAGGGCGGCTTCGTCGCCCGATTCGGCGACTGTCGCGACCGTGACGCCGCGGCACGCTTCACGGGCCTCGACATCGGGGTCGCGCGCAGCGAGCTGCCAGCCGCAGGCGAGGACGAGTACTACTGGTCCGATCTCACGGGGTGCCGTGTCCGGACCACGGACGGTGTCGAACTCGGCGTCATCGAGCGCCTCTTCGCCACCGGTTCGAACGACGTGATGGTCGTGAAGGGTGCCGGACGCGAGCGCCTGGTGCCTTTCACGGCCGAGGCGGTGCCCTCCGTGGACATCGCGGCGGGCGAGGTGATCGTCGACTGGGACCCGGATTTCTAGGTGTTCCGCGTCGGCGTGGTGACGCTCTTCCCCGGTATGTTCGAGGCGATCGCGGCCCACGGCATCACCGGACGGGCCGTCGATCGCGGTCTGCTCGAGGTCACGACCTTCGATCCGCGCGTGCACACGCAGGACGTGCACCGCACCGTGGACGACGCGCCCTATGGCGGCGGCCCGGGCATGGTCATGAAGGTCGCGCCAGTGCGCGCGGCCATCGCCGAGGCGCGCGAAGCGCTGCCCGGTGCGAAGGTGGCGTACCTGTCACCGCAGGGGCGTCGGCTCGATCAGGCCGGCGCCGGTGAGCTGGCCACGCGCGACTCGCTGATCCTGCTGGCGGGTCGCTACGAAGGCATCGACGAGCGCGTCATCGAGCGCGACGTCGACGAGGAATGGTCCATCGGAGACTACGTACTCTCCGGTGGTGAGCTCGCGGCGATGGTCATCATCGACGCGGTGACGAGACTCAGGCCGGGTACGCTCGGCCATGAAGGGTCGGCGGGCGCCGATTCCTTCGCGACCGGTCTCCTCGACCATCCGCACTACACGCGGCCCGAGGAGATCGACGGACAGTGGGTTCCGGAGGCGCTGCTCTCCGGTCACCACGAGCGGATCCGCCGCTGGCGCCTCGAGCAGGCGCTCGCGCGTACCCGGGCCCGGCGCCCGGATCTGCTCGAGGCACTCGAGCTCGACGCCGAACAGCGGCGCCTGCTCGATGAGATCATCGCCGGCGAGGCCGAGGCGGCCGCCGGGGGACTGGAGAAAGGGTGATGAGCAAGAACAGGATCATCGCGGAGCTCGAAGCGGAGCAGATGTCGCGTGAGGTGCCCGAGTTCGGGCCGGGCGACACGCTCGTCGTGCAGGTCAAGGTGAAGGAGGGCAACCGCGAGCGTCTCCAGGCCTTCGAGGGCGTCGTCATCGGTGTCCGCAGCCGCGGCCTGAACTCCGCCTTCACCCTGCGCAAGATCAGCCACGGCGTCGGCGTCGAGCGGACCTTCCAGACCTACAGCCCGCTCATCGACTCGATCACCGTCAAGCGCCGCGGCGACGTGCGTCAGGCCAAGCTCTACTACCTGCGCGAGCGCTCCGGTCGTTCCGCGCGGATCCGCGAGAAGATCACGCGGGGCGGCCGCGCCACGCGGGCCGCGGAGGCTGCCGAGGCCGAGGAGACGCTGCTCGACAACAGCCCGGCGATCGAGGACGAGGCCGTCGCGGCGGATGCGGTCGAACCCGCAGCCGAGGCGCCCGCGGACGACGCGGAAACTCCGAAGGAGTGATCCGCGGGGCGGCCTGGCTGCCCTTCGAACGTACCTCAGGAAGGGCCGCCGCCCGATCGGGTCGCGGCCCTTCTTCGTTTCCGACGTTCGAGTGCGGCCAGCGAGATGCAGCGGTCGTTCCGGGGCGGTGGTGCGAGAGGCGGGAAAAAAAGGGTGGGGCTGGTCCGTCACGAGCAACCGGGGAGGGAGAGAGATGGAGATCCCGCTCCGGACCAGCCCCTGATCCATGACCCGGGGAGAGACGGACCGGGTATGGATCTGCGTACAGCGGCTCGAGGGGACGCAAGAACCTGACTGACGCATGTGTGCTATCGCACGTGACGTGCCAGTTCCGCGCGGACGGCCCTGGTTTTTTCCCAAGCGATTGATTCAATGAAGTTTATTGTTCGGCGCGATTGCTGGTTCGAGGGTTGTGCCGGCCACGGCACCGTCACGAGACCGGCGCTGACGCGGTGCAGGTGTCGAGGGATCGGCACCGTGAGCGTGCATGCGTGCGCCTTGACGGCCGCTGCGGCGGGCGCTGTGATGAGGCCGTGAGCGGCGCGAGGTGTCCAGCGTGAGCAGCGAGGGAGTCGACGTGCCGTCCCCGGCGGATGCCACTCTCGTCGATGCCTGGCTCGACGACCTCTGGCTGCAACGCAACCTGGCTGAGAACACCCTCGCGTCCTACCGCCGCGACATGGCTGCGCTCGGGCGCTGGCTCGGTCCGGAGCGCAGCTTCGCCTCCGTCGCTCGCAGCGATCTCCTCGCCTACCTCTCGCACCGCTACGAATGCGGCTACCG
This sequence comes from Pseudomonadales bacterium, assembly GCA_036351675.1. GTDB lineage: Bacteria > Pseudomonadota > Gammaproteobacteria > Pseudomonadales > Azotimanducaceae > JAZBPO01. Next base: position 604 of record JAZBPO010000147.1, on the reverse strand, counting down.
GCCGCGCTCCACTGCACGGACCCTCTCCTGCGTGCGCGGCTTCTATCGCTGGCTCCTCGAGCGCGGCACCTTGGACGCGGATCCGACGCGCGATCTCGCGGCGCCGCGCACGGGGCGGCCCCTTCCCGCGGTGCTCACGGAACGGGAGGTGGAGGCACTGCTCGCGGCGCCCGATACGGACACGCCGCTCGGCCTGCGCGACCGGGCCATGCTCGAGACGCTCTACGCGTGCGGCCTGCGCGTCTCCGAGCTGGTCGGCCTGCGCCTCGGCCAGACGAACCTCCGCCAGGGCGTGGTGCGCATCGTCGGCAAGGGCAGCAAGGAGCGCCTCGTGCCACTCGGGGAGGAAGCCCTCGCCTGGCTGCGTCGCTGGCTCGCGGAGGGGCGAGGGGCGCTGCTCGCCGGCGACCGCAGCAGCGACGTGCTCTTTCCCTCCCGGCAGGGTCGCCTCATGACGCGCCAGACCTTCTGGCATCGCATTCGTGCGCACGCCGCCGAGGCCGGCATCCACAAACCGTTGTCGCCGCACACGCTGCGCCACGCCTTCGCCACCCATCTGCTCGATCACGGCGCCGATCTGCGCGTGGTCCAGCTGCTGCTCGGG
>JAZBPO010000146.1:0-6605 GCA_036351675.1 Pseudomonadales bacterium | reverse complement strand
TGGAGCACGACCTGCTGCTCGCGCGTCAGATGCGTCGGATCGTCGATGGACTGCGCCAGCGCCGCGGCGAGGGTCTCGCCGCGGACGCTCGTGAGCAGGTTCTGGCGGTACTCCATGCTCCCCGACCCGAGTTCCGCACGAACGAGCCGCGCGCTCTGGTTCAGCTCCAGCGTCACGAGCACGAGCCCGAAGAGGATGCCGAGGGCGCTCAGCCCCTGGACCCAGCGGTCCATGCGATGCGGATCCATCGTCCTGCCTGCCTTGCGATGCTCAGCCCTGCTGGCGACCGCGCTGCTGGATGCCGGCGCGGCGCTCGGCCACCTGATCCGGTGTGACGTTCTCGCGCATGTGCGCCCGGCTCGCCGCGTCCTCGATGGCCATGCCCTCGCCGAGGGTCCTGTGCCAGCCCTCGTCCATGATGCGCTTGACGGTCAGGCGCGTGGTCGGCTCCGTGGTGAGGATGTCACGGGCGATGCCGAGAGCGACCTCGAGTAGTTCGCCATCGGGGACCACTCGATTGACCATGCCCCACTCGTAGGCGCGCTCGGCGCTGAGGAAGTTGCCGGTCAGCGACAGCTCCTTCGCGCGGGGGAGCCCGATCAGGCGCGGCAGCTTCTGCGACAGGCCCCAGCCCGGGACGATGCCGACGCGCGCATGGGTGTCGGCGAAGCGTGCCGACTCGCCGCAGACGAGGATGTCGCACATGAGGGCCAGTTCGAAGCCGCCCGTGATCGCATAGCCGTTGATGGCGCCGATGATCGGCTTGCCGAAGCCCTCGAGGGCCGCGCCGAGATCGGTGTCGTTGACGGCTTCGCCCGCGGCGGCGCCGTCCGTGGTCTCGCCGCCGAGTTCCTTCAGGTCGAGGCCCGCCGTGAAGGCGCGCCCGGCGCCGGTGAGCACGACCACCTCGGTGGTCACGTCGTCCTTCAATGCACGGAAGGTGCGGACGATCTCCTGGCGCAGCGCCGTGGACAGCGCATTGAGCGCATCCGGTCTGTTGAGGGTCACGGTCGTGACGCCCGCGTCGCGCTCGACGCGCACCAGCGGTTCGCTCATGGTCTTCTCCCAGCTGCCGCCGGCCCGGGGCCGGCTTCCGTCGTCAGTGCACGCCCTGCAGGAACCCGATGAGCAGGGCATTGAAATCATCGGGCGTCTCGAACTGCGGGCTGTGACCGGCACCGCGGATCACCTCGGAGCGCGCCCCCGGGATCGTCTCGGCGAGATCCTCCGACACCTTCACCAGCACGGGGGCCTCGTCCTCGCCGCGGACCACGAGGACCGGGCAGGTGAGGGTCGCGAGATCGTTCAGCGTGTCGCGGCGGGTGCGCAGGGCGAGGGCGCCGAACTCGAAGCCCTCGAAGCTCGTGCGCGCGAACTCGCGGCGCAGCAGGGCACGGCGCTCGGCCGTGGTCTCCGCCGCCTGCGGCCGCTTGCCGTGGGCCACGAGCAGATCGAACACGGCCTCCATGCCGCCTTCGTCGCGTGCGGCGCGCAGCACTTCCATGTCCTCGGAAAGATCCTCTCGCTCCGGGCCCGAGGCGCCCCCGGCGCTGCCCACGAGCACGAGGGCCCGCACGTGCTCGCGATGGCTGATCGCGTACTCCTCGGCGATGGCGGCGCCCATGGAATGGCCGACCACGATCCCGGGACAGAAGCCCAGGGCGTCTGCCAGTTCGTGCAGGTCGCGGGCGACGTTGCGGAGGTCGTAGGGTTCGAAGCGGCGCGGCGCGCTGGAGCCGCCATGGCCGGGGTTGTCGACGGACAGGGTGCGATAGCCGGATGCCGTGAGGGCAGGCACGGTGAGGGCCCAGTTCCGCAGATTGCCCGTGTAGCCGTGGACGAGGAGCACGGGCGTGCCGGTCTCCGGCCCGGCCGTGCGCCAGGCGTACTCGATGCCGCCGATGCTGGCGATCTCCATGAACGTCCTTCCCGGGCCTCGAACGCGGAGAGTGTACCCGAGCTCAGGACCGGCACCGGCGCCGCGGATTCACTCCACCAGCACGCTCCGGCGCCGGTGATCGTCCCGCGGGGGACCGGCCTGGAGGGTGCGCTCCGTGGTGAGCGCCCGTTCCACCAGTGCCAGCGCGATCCGCCGAGCGAGGGTGCACTCGCCGGAGCGTCGTTCGGCGATCTCGGACCGCAGCCGCTCGAAGGCGCGCATCATCGCATCATGGTTGGCGTCCTGATCGCGTTCATCGGACATCGCCGCGTCCCGGTAGGATCGATCGCTGGCACGATGCTGCGCCTCGACAAGATGGTTGGTTATCAGGGATGCCGGAATGCACGGTTCGAGTGCGCCTGTGGAGCCTCGACTGGGGCTGAATGAGGCAGCGCCGTTATGCTTGCCGTTTCTCCGTTCGGGTCCTGCCATGTCGCTCTGGCCTGCGGAACACTGGCGCGTGCTCCTGCTGCTGCTTCTCTACGGTGCCGTGCTGTTCGTCAACGGCCGCGCCGGCCGCGCCCGCAGTTCCAGCGTCAGCGAATACTACGTCGGCGGCCGCCGCTTCGGTGGCATCGCGCTCGGCATCTCCTTCTACGCGACCTACGCGAGCACCAATTCCTTCATCGGCAACGCGGGCAAGAGCTGGTCCTATGGTCTGCCCTGGCTCCTGAACCTCGCCTTCATGCTGCTCTTCTGCGCCCTGTCCTGGTGGTGGATCGCGCCGCGCCTGCGGCAGGCGACGGCGGCGCATGCGGCGCTCACGCTGCCGGAGTGGTTCGGCCGCCGCTTCGCGGACGATCGGGTCAGGCGCCTGGCCGCGCTCATCGTCGTGTTCGCCTCGCTCCTGTACATGACTGCCGTGTTCAAGGGCGTGGGCAACCTGCTCGAGGTGTTCCTCGCCGTGCCCTACGGCGCGGTGATCGTGCTCGTGCTGCTCGTGGTCGTGTTCTACACCGCGGCCGGTGGTTTCCACTCGGTGGTGCGCACGGACGTGTTCCAGGGCCTGCTGCTGGCCGCCGGCTCGGTGGTGCTCTTCCTCGGCGTCACCGGGGCGGCCGGGGGTGTCGCCTCGATCCTCGACGTGCCGACACGGCCGGGTGCGGAAGGTCTCTTCGATCTCGATGCGGCCATGCCCTTCCCCGTACTCCTCGGCATCCTCTTCGCGGGTTCCGTGAAGCTCCTGGTCGAGCCGCGTCAGCTGTCGCGCTTCTTCGCGTTGCGCGACACGTCGGCGACCCGGCAGGGACTCGTCGTCGCGGTCCTCGGTGTGCTGCTCGTGCTCGGTCTGCTGCTGCCGATCGGTCTCTACGCGCGCATGATCCTCCCGGCGGAAGCCATCGGGGATACGGATCTGGTCGTGCCGACGCTGCTCGCCATGGACATCTTCCCGCCCTGGATCGCGGCGTTGCTGGTCCTGGCCATGGTCGCGGCCGCCATGTCCTCGCTGGATTCCGTGCTCCTGGTCGCGGCCTCGACCCTCGACCGTGACGTGCTCGCGCTGCGGGTCGGCGATGGCGACGCACGGGCCGTACGCCGGACCCGGGGGCTGGTGATCGGCCTCTGCGCGCTGACGGCGATGCTCGCCTGGCGGCCGCCCGCCGGTATCGTCGAGCTGACGATCTGGTCCGGGAGTCTCTATGCGGCCTGTTTCCTGCCGACACTGCTCGGCGGGCTCTTCCTCGGGCGCGGCGACGGCGTCACGGCGCTGGTGGCCATGCTCGGTGGCCTGGCCGTGCTGCTCGCCTGGCGCTTCACGTCCGGCGACCGCGTGGTGCACGAGGTGTTCCCGGCGCTCGCGACGTCGACGGTGCTGTTCCTGCTCTGCGCGCGGGTGCGGCCGCCGGCGAATGATGCGGCGATCGCCGGCCGCGCCGACGTCTGACCCGCGCCGGCCGGCCTTCAGGCGGAGAGGTTCAGGTATTCCGGGACGCGATAGCGCAGCCAGGCGTAGCTGCGGATGAAGGGCATGGCGAGGCGGAACTTCAGGCGCCAGGACTCGCCCGGGTCCAGGGGTGGCAGGATCTCGACGCTCGGCGTGTGCGCCGCATGCTGCAGACGGATCAACTCGGCCGCATCGAGGCCGCTGCGCACGGCGCCCTCCATGGAGGCCACCTCCGTGCTGTGCTGCACGAAGTCACCGGCCAGATAGACGCCGGGAATGCGCGATCTGTTCGTGGGCCGGTAGTCCCAGATGCCGACGTCGTTCACGAACAGTGGCGCGTCGTTGTTCTGATGCGGGATGTAGTACTTCACGCGGTCCGCCACCTCGGGGACGTACTTCCTGATCTCCTGCGTGATCGCCTTCAGGAAGCCGACGGCCGAGAGCTCGTCGAAGGCCGAACAGTCGCCGGCGACGAACTGCAGCACGCTGTGCCCCGGGTAGTGCTCCTTCAGCTCGGGCCAGTGGTGATGGATGGCGAAGGCCGTCAGCGCGTGCTGCGAGTCCAGGAGCCGGAAATGCTCCCGGGGCAGCTCCGGGATCTCGCCGTCGAAGTAGACGTCGAGGGCTCCGAAGGAGTTCGAGCGCAGGTACTGCAGCCGGCCGAAGGCCGGATCGAGCGCATAGAGCGCGTCGTTGTTGAGGGCGCGCAGCACCTCCTGGGGCAGCGCCAGCAGCACGAGCTTGTCGCGGATGGGCTCTTCCTCACCCTCGACGGTGACGACGAGTCGGCCGTCCTGCACGTCGAGCGACGTGACGCGCGTGTTCAGCTTCAGGGTGAAGGAGCCCCGGCCCTTCTCGGCGTAGCGGCGGATCGCAGCCTCGATCCTGTCGATGAACACGCGGCCGAGGGAGCCGCGCAGGGCGACCCAGCTCGGCATGGTCTCCATGACCGGGAACCACTGCAGGAAGACGTTGCGGATGGAGCGCGCGGAGACGTCGTACTCCCGGATGGTGAGCGCGTTCAGCAGCAGGCGTCCGAAGCTGACGGAGCCGATCGAGTTGTAGAAGCGCGAGTTCAGGAAGCCCTTGAGGGTCCGGTCCTCGACCTCTTCGTCCGGGCGCGTGAGCAGGTCGAGGAGCGTGATGCGCGCGCGGCCGGTGTAGGGGTCGTCGTCGAGGAACTCGTAGCGGCCGTCGTGAGGCTTCAGGTTGCGCGGGCCCCAGCCCGGATAGCATTCCGTGTCCTGGTCGAGGCCGATCTCCTTCCACAGCCGGTACATGTTGACGTACCAGCCCGGGAAGAGGTGATAGCCGTGGTCCGACTCGACGCCGTCCTTCAGCGTGTCGCTGCTCGGTTCGAAGTTCGCGTCGTAGAGCTGGGGTTTCCTGTCGCTGCCGGCCTTGCCACCGAGGCGGTCCCTCGCTTCGTAGAGGGTGACGTGGAAGTCGCGCTGGACGAGCTTGAGCGCGGCGACGAGCCCGGCGAGGCCCCCGCCGAGGATGACGATCTCTTCCGACATGCCGACGTCCCGTTCAGTCCTGAGCCGCGTGCGTCCTGCACGCCGGAGCCTAGGTAGGCCGCGAGCCCTTCGTCCAGCCCCCGCGCGACGCGGGGGCCTCGCCCCGGGTCCGGCACGCCCTCCCCGCCGAGCGCGGTCGGCGGTAGCAGGGCGAGGAGCAGGGGCAGGCAGGGTCCGAGCTTCACGGTGCGGCATCCTTTCTCTTCCACCCGATCCGACGCTGGCCGCGTCGTGCGGCCGGGGCGAGCAGTCCTCGACGTCGGGAGCCCTCGGCGCTCCGGAACGAGCCCTGCCGCGCCGCTCCGATCGCGGCGCCGGGGCCCCCGGGAAGCTATGCTCCGGGCCCTCCGACCCTGCGAGAGGTCGCCATGCGCTTCTCTGCCGTCGTCTTCGACATGGACGGCGTCCTGATCGACTCCGAACGGATCCTGCGTGACGCCTGGACCGCCGCCGCTGCGGAACTCGGCCGCGACCTTCCGGCAACGCTGTTCCAGCGCATCATCGGTACCAGCCGCGCCACCGCCGATCGCATCCTGCGCGAGGAGCTGGGCGACGACTTCCCCCTCGCCGAGGTGTTCGCGCGGGCGCGGCTGCTCGTCGAGGTGGCCGTGGCGGACGGCTGGCCTGCGAAGCCCCACGCGCTCGAACTCCTCGCCCGGCTCGCGGAGCTCGGGGTGCCGGTCGCGGTGGCGTCGTCCACGCGTCGCACTGCGGTCGAGCAGCGCCTGGAGACGGCGGGCCTGCTGCGCTACGTGGCGGCGATCTGCGCCGGCGACGAGGTCTCCGAGGGCAAACCGCATCCGGAGATCTATCTCACGGCCGCCGACCGTATCGACGCGGCCCCGGTGTGCTGCATCGCCATCGAGGACTCGCTGCACGGTGCGCGTTCCGCACACGCGGCGGGCATGCGTACGGTGCTCGTGCCCGATCTCGTCGTGCCTCCGCAGCCGCTACCCGCTGCGGTGCACCATCGCTTCGACTCCCTCGCCGCGACGCGGCCGCATCTCCTCGCCTGGCTCGGTCGGCCGGGCTGAGCGAGCACGGCCGGCAGTGCGCTACCTTTGGCGCCGGGTGCTCGGAGCCACGGGAGAGGACGATGACGGACGACGCAGCCTTCACCACCATCCGCAGGGAGACGCCGGCGCCCGGCGTGGCGCTCGTCGTGCTCGACCGGCCCGAGAAGGCGAACGCCCAGAGCGCGCGCATGCTCCACGAGCTGAACACTGCGCTCGACGCTGCGGCCCGCGACGAGGCCGTGCGG
>JAZBPO010000145.1:0-9394 GCA_036351675.1 Pseudomonadales bacterium | reverse complement strand
GCCGACGGCGCGCGCCGACACCTTTGCCGACGGCATGGCCTGCCGCGACCCGCAGCCGGAACCCCTCGCCATCGTCCGCGCCGGCGCCGCGCGGGTGCTCGAGGTCGAGGAGGACGAGATCGCGGAGGCCATGCGGATGCTCTACGGCGCGACCCACAACGTCGCGGAAGGCGCCGGCGCCGCGGCCCTCGCCGCCCTGATGCAGGAGCGGTCGACCCTCGCCGGACGCGCTGCGGGCGTCGTGCTGTGCGGCGGCAACGTCGACCGCGGCACCTTCGCTCAGGTGCTCGGCGGCGGCACACCGGAGCCCTGACGGGTTCGCGCGGACACCGCTACCAACCGGAGCGGTATCGACGGCGATCCGGTGCTACGGTGGAGGGAACTGTCCGTCCGCCAGGATGGCGAGACCCGGAGACCATGCTCGCCCGCGCCCTGACCCTGCTTCTGGTCCTCGCCCTGCCCGCAGCCGCCCAGTCGGCCCCGCGCGTGATCGACGGCCACGTGGACCTGAGTGCGGATGCAGAAGCGCTCGGCGCGGGCGTGCGCCTGGACGGTCGCTGGCGCTTCGCTCCGCACGCGCTGCTGCCGCCCGAGGCCCCCGACGCGGCCTTCCCGCGCCATGCCCGGGTACCGGGTCTCTGGAACGGAGATCTGGCGCGGCCCGATCTGCCCGCGGGGCACGGCACGGCCACCTATCGCGCCCGCGTGCGGCTGCCCACGGGCGCCCGGGACCTCGCCCTGCGCGTCACCACCTTCGGCACCGCCTGGCGTCTCTGGGCGGGTACGCAGCTGGTCGCCTCCGCGGGACGCGTGCCGGAAGCCGGCGGAGACGCGGAGCCGGACTACGATCCGGTCGTCGCGGCGCTGCCACCCGCACCGTCGGGTGAGCTGGTACTCACGCTGCAGATCGCCAACGACGACTACGCCCGCGGCGGACCCTGGGAACTGCTCTGGCTCGGCGACCGCCGGACGCTCGAAGCCCAGCGCGCCGAGAGGACGCGCCTCGCCGGCTTCCTCGCCGGCGCCTTCGGCGTCGCCGGCCTCTACCACCTCATGCTCTGGGCCACGCGCCGGAGCGATCGCGGCGCGCTGGCCTTCGTGGTGATCTGCGTTGCCGTCGCGCTGCGCGCCCTGACCGTGGACGACGTGCAGCTGCTGCAGATCTTCCCGGAGCTGTCCTGGGCGAACGCGGTACGGATCGAGTATCTGACCATGCCGGCGCTGCTTGCCGCCGTCTGGATCCAGATGCGCACCCTCTATCCACTGGACGTCCCTGCCCGCCTCGCCTGGAGCGTCGCCGCTGCGTGCCTCGCATGGTTCCCGATCGTGCTCCTCACGCCCACGAGCCTGTTCTCCGCGACGCTGCCGGGTCTCCAGGCACTGGTGGTCTTCTCCGCGCTCGTGGGTCCCGCCTTCGTGGCCCGAGCCGCCTTGCGTGGCCGTGAGGGGGCCTGGCTGTTCGCCGCGGGTCTGCTGGCGCTCGCGCTGGCGGGGCTGCACGACGTGGCCCTCTACCTGTTCCGCGACCGGCCCTCCCTCGAACTGCTCGGTGGTCGCCTCGACCTGCAGCCGCTGGGCCTGCTCGTGTTCATCGGCTGCCAGGCGAGTGCGCTCGCGCTGCGCTCCTCGACCACGCTCGCGGCACTGGAGAAGACTTCCGGGTCGCTCGCGGAGACCCGTGACGCCCTCGACGCCTATGCGCGCCAGCTCGAGTCGCGGGTGGCCGAGCGCACGGCGGAGCTGCAGCACCTCAACCAGGAGCTCGAGCGTCGTGCCCGCATCGACGGACTCACCGGGATCGGCAACCGGCGCTACTTCGACGAACAGCTCGAAGCGGCCTGGGCGGACCACCTGCGCCGGAATCTGCAGCTCGCGCTCATCATGGTCGACGTGGACCATTTCAAGGCCTTCAACGACAGCCGTGGCCACCTCGAGGGCGACGACGCCCTGCGCCGCATCGCCGGCGTCCTGGCAGCATCTGCCGTGCGTCCGCGCGACGTCGTCGCGCGCTATGGCGGCGAGGAACTCGCCGTGATCCTGCCGGAAACGGACAGCGCCGGGGCCACTCACCTCGCTCAGACCATGCGCAGGGCCGTCGAGGCGCTCGCCATACCGCATCCGGACAGCGCGACCGGGGTGGTCACGATCTCGGCCGGCGTCGCGGCGATCACCCCCTCGATCACGCATGGTCCCGAGATCCTGGTGCAGCTCGCCGACGCGGCGCTCTACGATGCGAAGCACGGGGGTCGCAACCGCGTCGAGACCGATCGAGAAGCGGCCTCGCTACACTGAAACGACGTCCGGCATCGACGAGGGGAGGACTCATGGGCGGAGACCACCTGCGGCCGATCGCGGTCAGCGGCCTCCTGCTGCTCGGCGCCTGCGGCGAAACACCGGAGGCGCCAGCCGTCGCGCCACCGCCGGCGGCGGTGGCGGCGACCGAGGCAGCGCGTCTCGAGGTGGCGCTCGCTGCGCTCACGCCGACGCGTACGGCCGAGCAGTTCGCCCGCAGCTGCGCCTTCTGCCACGCCACGGGCAACGCCGGCGCACCACTCGTGGGTGATACGGAAAGCTGGGCCGGCCGCGCCGCGGCCGGCGAAGCGGCGATGCTGCGACACACGCTAGAGGGGCTCGGCGCCATGCCGCCCCTCGGCTACTGCATGGACTGCACGGAGGACGACTTCCGTGCGCTGATCCGGTTCATGGTGCCGGCATCGCTGCGCCCGGAGGAAAGCGACGCATGAAGCGGTCGCGTCGCGACATCCTCGGCACGTTCGTCCGCGCCGCCGCCCTCGCCGCCGCGGGCCCGGCGAGCCTGGCGGCAGGCGCCGCCGTACCGACGCCCACACCCTGGCGGAACTGGTCCGGCGCCCTCGCAGCGATGCCGCGTGCCCGCGTCGCGCCGGCCGACGAGGCCGAACTCGCACGTTTCCTGCGCACGACCACGGCCCCCTTCCGACCTGTCGGCAGCGGCCATTCCTTCTCGCCGCTGGTGCCCACGGACGGCGATCTCGTCGCCATCGACCGTCTTGCAGGCCTGGCGGAAATCGACGAGGCCGGCCGCCGCGCACGCGTCCGGGCCGGGACGCGCCTCGCCGATCTCGGCCCACTGCTCGAACGCGCTGGCCAGGCCAGCGTGAACCTGCCCGACATCGACCGGCAGACCCTCGCCGGCGCCCTCGCGACGGCGACCCACGGCACCGGCGACTTCCCGAGCCTGTCGGGGCAGGTCGAGGCGCTGCGCATCGTGACGTCGCGCGGCGAGCTGCGCTCCATCGATGCCTCGGAGCCCGACCTCCTCGCCGCCGCCGCCACGAACCTCGGCGCGCTCGGGGTGGTGACGGAAGCGACGCTCGCGAACGTGGCACCCTACCGCCTGCGCGCGCGCAACTTCACTGCGAGGCTCGACGTCCTGCTCGCGGAGTTCGACGCCCGCGTCCGCGCTCACCGCCACTTCGAGTTCTTCCCGCTGCCGCACTGCGACTGGGCCCTGGCGCTCGAGATCGACGAGGCGCCGGCGGACGCACCGACGCACAACCCGCCGCCGACGCCGGAGGAGGACGCCGCGCTGCGCGAAGCCCTCGAACTCCTGCTCGCGACGCCCCTCCGGCTCAGACGCCCGCTCGCCAACGAGATCGCCCAGGCGATCGACGAGACGGAAGCAGCGGACGCGAGCTACGGCATCCTCTGCAACATCCGCAACACGCGCTTCAACGAGATGGAGTACTCGGTGCCCGCCGACGTCGGCATGGCCTGCGTACGCGAGGTGATGGACACGATCGCCGAGGGCATCGACGTCACCTTCCCGCTCGAGGTGCGCTACGTCGGCGCCGAGACGCCCTGGCTGTCCATGTTCGAGGGCGGTCCGCGCGTGTCGATCTCCATCCACGACTTCGCCGAACGCGATCACCGCCCCTACTTCGATCGCATCGAGCCCGTGTTCGCGAAGTACGGCGGGCGCCCGCACTGGGGCAAGGTCCACTCGCTCACGGCGGGCGAACTGCGCGAGCTCTATCCGCGCTTCGACGACTTCCGCCGCATCCGCGCCGAGTTCGACCCCGAGGGCCGCATGCTCAACCCCCACCTCCACGCCATGCTCGACGCGTGAACCCGATGAACGGACCGGGGTCATGGCCCGGGGTCGGAGTGCTTTTTCCCTGACCACTCTGGCACCCAGGGCTGGGGTCGGAGTGCATTTTTCCTGACCACTCTGGCACCCTCGGCGCGAAAGCAAGGGGGAAGATCGACATGGCGATGAACCGCAGGAAGGTCCTCGCTGCGGGCGCGGCTGGCCTCACCGCGGTGGGCCTGGGCGGCGCCATGGTTTCGAAGCCCCGCGACGTGACCCGCCCGCACGACGCCTACTTCTCGACGCTGAACGAGCTCCTGAAACGGGAAGGCCCCGGCCATCCGGCCATGGTCGTGGACAAGGCCCGCCTGCTGCGGAACGTCGACGTGATCGCGGGCTCCGTCGGGCCCGGGAAGACCTGGCGCGTCGTGGTGAAGTCCCTGCCCTCGGTGCCGCTTCTGCGCGCGGTGATGACGCGAGCGTCGACGAAGGCGCTGATGGTCTTCCACCAGCCCTTCCTCAACGTCATCGCCCGCGAGTTCCCCGAGGCCGACGTACTCCTGGGCAAGCCCATGCCGGTGCAGGCCGTGCGAAGCTTCTATGCGGAGCTCGGTGAGGGCCCCTTCGATCCGGCGCGGCAGATCCAGTGGCTCGTCGACACTCCACAGCGGCTTGCCGAGTACCGGGCTCTGGCGCGGGAGCTGGGCGTGCCCCTGCGCATCAACGTGGAGATCGACATCGGTCTGCATCGTGGCGGTCTGCCCGCGCCGGAGGCCCTCGTCCCGCTGCTCGAGACGATCGCCGACGACCCGCAGCACCTGTCCTTCGCCGGCCTCATGGGCTACGAGCCGCATCTGACCGGGGCGACGTCGGTCGACGAGCAGCCCGTTCAGGCGGCGCTCGGCATCTACCGCGGCTTCGTCGATGTCGCTCGGGCCGCCGGTCACGATCCGTCGCGCCTGACCCTGAATGGCGCCGGCAGCCACACGCTGCGCCTCTACGAGCGCGACGGCCTCATGAACGATCTTGCCGCGGGCTCGGGCATCGTGAAGCCGACGGACTTCGACACGGCGCTGCTCGAGGACAATCAGCCTGCCCTGTTCATCGCCACGCCGATCCTGAAGCGCTACGACGAACTGAAGGCGCCCGCCCCGAAGCTCGCTACGGACCTCATGCAGTGGTGGGACCCGAACCGCCGACGCCTCTACTTCGTCTACGGCGGCTACTGGAAGGCGCGCTACGTCTCGCCGTCGGGCATCCCCGAGGCGCTCTACCACTCCACGAACCAGGAACCGCTCAGCACCTCCACGGCCGTCGATCTGCAGCCGGGCGATCACGTGTTCCTGCGTCCGACCCAGAGCGAGTTCGTGATGCTGCAGTTCGGCGACCTGCGCGTCGTCGAGGACGGACGAATCGTCGACCGTTGGCCGGTGTTCCCCGCGAACGCCTGAGCGGCGAAGTGCCGGAGTGGTCAGAAAATATCCACTCCGACCCCCGTCGTGGGTGCCAGAGTGGTCAGAGGAAATGCACTCCGACCCCTGGGTATCCGGTCAGCGGATGAGGCGCAGGAGTTCGGCGTTGCCGCCGCTGGCGGCGGTGTTGATCGTGACGCTTCGCTCCGTCGCGAAGGCGAGGAGGTAGTGCGGGCCGCCGGCCTTCGGGCCGGTGCCGGACAGGCCGCGACCGCCGAAGGGCTGGGAACCGACGATGGCGCCGATCATGTTCCGGTTCACGTAGGCATTGCCGACCGGAAGGGTCTCGGCGATCCAGCGTGAGCGGCCGTCGATGCGCGAGTGGATACCGAGCGTGAGGCCGTAGCGTGACGCCGCGACCTCCTCCATGCACAGTTCGAGATCATCCTCCTCGAACTTCCGGACGTGCAGGATCGGCCCGAACTTCTCCCCGGGGAGATCCGCGAGCGTACCGATCTCGAAGAGTGTCGGCGCGACGAAGGTGCCGGCCGCGCATGCATCCGGCAGCGGCACCGTGTGGTGCGTGAAGCCCTTCGCCTGCATGTCCTCCACGTGCGCGAGGAGCATGGCCTTCGCCTCCTCGTCGATGACCGGTCCGACGTCCGTCGCGGGCTGCGCCGGATCGCCGATCACCAGTGCGTCCATGGCGCCGCGGATCAGTTCCAGACCCTTCTCGTACACGTCGGCCTGCAGATAGAGCACGCGCAGCGCCGAACAGCGCTGGCCCGCAGAGCCGAAGGCGGAGCGCACCACGTCGTCGGTCACGGCCTCGAGGAGCGCCGAGGAGTCCACGAACATGGCGTTCAGCCCACCCGTCTCGGCGACGAGCGGGATCATGGGCCCCTCGCGCTCGGCGATGGCGAGGCGGATGGCGCGGGCCGTGGCGTCCGAGCCGGTGAAGGCGACGCCGTCGATGCCCGGGTGACGCACGAGCGGCGCGCCGACGGCAGGCCCGTCGCCGGGCAGGAGCTGGAGCGCGTCGCCCGGGACGCCGGCCTCGTGCATGAGCTTGACCGCTTCGGCCGCGATCAGGCACGTCTGCTCCGCAGGCTTGGCGACGACCGCATTGCCCGCCGCCAGCGCCCCGGCGATCTGCCCCGTGAAGATCGCGAGCGGGAAGTTCCAGGGGCTGATGCAGGCGAAGACGCCCCGACCTTCCAGCGTGAGCTGGTTGCGCTCGCCGGTGGGCCCCGGTAGTCCCGTCGGCCCGGCGAACAGTTCACGCGCGCGCTCGGCATAGTAGCGGCAGAAGTCGACGGCCTCGCGCACCTCGGCGAGGGCGTCAGGGAGATTCTTGCCCGCCTCCCGACAGGCGACGTACATGAGCCGTTCGAGATTCGCCTCGTAGAGCTCGGCGATGCGCTCGAGCACCTCCGCACGGGCCGCGCCGCCACGGCCGTCCCACTCGGGCTGGGCCGCGCGGGCGCCGGAGACGGCCGCATCGAGCAGTGACGCGTCGGCGAGGGCGACGGTCCCGACGATGCGCTCGCGATCCGCCGGGTCGCGCACCTCGACGCGCGTGCCGTCCTTCACGCGGCCACCGACGACCGGGCCGGCCTCGAAGCGCGTACCTTCCAGCGCCGCATAGGCCTCTCCGAGGCGCCCGAGTTCCGAGTCCGAGGCGAGATCGACGGACGTCGAGTTGCGCCGCGGCGCGTAGAGGTTCTCGGGCAGCGGAATGTCAGGATGCGGAATCGTGTCCGTCGCGCGCACAGTGGCGATCGGGTCCGTGACCACCTCCTCCACCGGATAGCGCTCGTCGAGGAAGCGGTTCACGAAGGATGAGTTGGCGCCGTTCTCGAGCAGGCGCCGGACCAGATAGGCGAGCAGGTCCTCGTGTACGCCCACCGGCGCGTAGGTGCGCAGGCGTGGAAAGTCGTTCCAGGCCGCGATGCACACCTCGTAGAGCAGTTCCCCCATGCCGTGCAGACGCTGGAACTCGAAGTCCCGCTTCTCCCCTGCGAGTTCCATGATCGCCGCGACGGTGTGCGCGTTGTGCGTGGCGAACTGCGGGTAGATGCGACCTTCGGCCTCCAGCAGCATGCGGGCGCAGACGAGATAGCTGAGGTCCGTGGACGCCTTGCGGGTGAACACGGGAAAGCCCGCCAGGCCCTCGACCTGCGCATGCTTGATCTCCGCGTCCCAGTAGGCGCCCTTCACCAGGCGCACCATGAGCTGCCGGTCCGTCTCTCGCGACAGGGCCGCTAGCCACTCGATGGTGGCCGTCGCGCGCTTGCCGTAGACCTGCACCACGAAGCCGAGCCCCTCGTAGCCATCGAGTTCCGGGTCGCGCGCGAGGCGCTCGAAGAGCGCCATGGAGATCTCGAGGCGGTCCGCCTCCTCCGCATCGACGTTGAGGCCGATGTTGCCGGCCTTCGCCGCGAGTGCGAGGGACCTGAGCGCGGCGTACAGCTCGTCCTCACTGCCCGCGAAGTGCGCCGGGTCGTATTTCGGATGGAGCGCCGAGATCTTGATGGAGATGCCGTTCCGCGCCCGTACGTCGTCGCCGCGCGCGGTCTCGGCCACGGCTTCGATGGCGCTCGCGTAGTGCTCGAGATAGCGCTCCGCCATGGCCCTCGTACGCGCGCCCTCGCCGAGCATGTCGAAGGAGAACAGGGCGCGGTCCTTGTACTCGCGGCCGCCGCGGCGGATCGCGTCGGCGATGGTCTCGCCGAGGACGAACTCGCGGCCGAGGATGCGCATGGCCGCGCGTACGGACTCGCGGATCACGGGTTCGCCGACGCGCGAGAGCATGCGCCGAAGCCAGCTGCGCGGCGGCTCGCCGCCCATGATCGCGGATGGCTCGATCACCCGTCCCGTGAGCATGAGCGCCCAGGTACTCGCGTTCACCATCAGCGCATCGGAACCACCGAGGTGCTCGGACCACCTGCCCTGCGGGATCTTGTCGGCGATGAGCTCGTCGATCGTGTCGTCGTCCGGGATCCGCAGCAGCGCCTCCGCGAGGCACATGAGCGCCACCCCCTCCTCGTTGGAGAGCCCGTACTCTTCCAGGAAGGCGTCGAGGGGGGAGCGGTCGGAGCGTCGGGCGCGCGCCGTCCGAACCAGGTCGCGCGCGCGATCGAGGGCCCGGGCGCGTGCCGTGGCGGAGAGGGCGCCGGCCTCGAGCAGCCGCTCCACGTTCGTGGTCTCGTCCTCGAGCTTGCGCGCGGCGACGAGGTGGCGGGCCCGGGCGAGGGGCGTGGCGTCGTGCACGGCTGGACTCCGTCCGGTTCACTGCGGGGAATTCGGAAGATACGCCGGGCCGCGAAGTCGCGCAGCCCGCTTCGCTGTCCGCCCGCCGGCGTTGCGCCCGTGCCCCTGCGCCGCCAGCATCGGCCGTGCGACGCGAGAGGAAGCCATGGACGCACCCGAGTACATCGACGCCGAAGCCGTCGTCGCGCGCCTACCCTTCGGCGCCCTCATCGACACCCTGGCACATGCCTTCCGGCGGCCGGTGGAGACGCCCCTGCGCATCCATGGCGATCTCGGCGCAGCGCCCGGGAGACCCGAGCAACGGGACCTGCTGGTCATGCCGGCATGGGTTCCGGCCGGCGAGATCGGCGTCAAGCTCGTCACGCTCTTCGAACACAACGATCAACGCGGCAAGCCGCGCATCCAGGGCCTGTACGTGCTGTTCCATCCCGAGCACGGCACACCCCTCGCCCTGCTCGACGCCGCGGCCCTGACCACGCGCCGCACGGCGGCCGCCTCCGCGCTCGCGGCCCGGCACCTCGCTCGCGAAGACGCCGAGACCCTGCTCGTGTGTGGTTCCGGGAATCTCGCGCGGGCCCTGCCCTGCGCCTATGCCGAGATCCGCCCCCTGCGCCGGGTGCGCATCTGGGCACGCAGGGCG
>JAZBPO010000144.1:0-10532 GCA_036351675.1 Pseudomonadales bacterium | reverse complement strand
CGCGCGCCTCGAAGGCGCGCGCGGCCCGACCGCCTCCTTCACCGCAATCGAGGCGCGCGCGGAAAAGCACGCGGACACGGGCCTCCTCCGGCAGGTACTCGAAGGCGCGCAGGTCCCCGGCGAGATGGCAGTCCGCCGACGCGCCCTCACCGGCGCGGATGACGAAGGGCGCCGCGCCGGCGTCCTCCAGGCCACGCAGCAGCAGATCCTGGAACAGGCGCGGCGCGCTCCCTGCCCAGCGCGCGCCCGCGAGCACGCCGAGGCTGCCGTTGCCGCTGCGCACCGCGATGCGTTCACCGGCGACGGGATCGAAGGCCACCGGCTGCGCGACGGCGAGGCCGCGCGCCCCACGCCGATCGCCGGCGGGGAGGACCGCGGGCTGCCGCAGATCGAAGATCACGAGCGGTTCCGGCTCGAGGTCCACGAGCGTGCAGCCCGCGAGGGAGGCACCCAGCAGGAGCAGGCAGAGCGAACCGGGCAACGACGGAAGATGGCTCATGGCGCCGGCAGCTCCCGAGGCGGCGTGGTGGGCTGAAGCACCAGGCCCGGCTGCTGCTCGAGGCGCTCGACGAGGCGCCTGAGGGGCACGAGGGCCGCCTGCAGTGCTTCCAGGGTCGGCTCGACGTCGGCGAGACCGTCGTGCGTGAAGCGACCGACGGCCTCGCGATTCTCCTCGATCAGGGTCTCGATGCCCGCGGCTGCTCGTTCGAGGGAGCCGAGCGCGGCCTGCGCGGACGCACTCATGACGGGCAGGTCGTCCCGCAGCAGACGTTCCGCTTCGCTCGCGGCGCCGTCCACGCGCGCGAGCGTCGTCCTGAGCATCGCCGATGCTTCGGCCAGGTCGGCGACGAAGCGGTCGATCTCCACCTCGCGCGCCGCGAGCGTGCCGGAGAACCGCTCCGCGTTGCTCAGCGTCGCGGAGATCGCGGCGAGATTGTCGTCGCCGAGCAGCACGGAGAGGCGCAGCACCAGGGTGTTGATGCCCTCGAGCATGCCCGTTCCGCCGGAGAGCAGGCTCTGGAAGGCGGACGTCTCGGCCACGATGCGCGGCAACCCGCCGGCCGGTCCCGGCCGCAGCGGGGCCGCCGAGGGCGTACCGCCCGACAGCTGGATCGCGGCCACGCCGGTGACCCCGGTGAAGGTGAGACGCGCCCCCGTGTCCGCCTTCACCGGCGTACCGCCGCGAACGCGGATCGTGGCGAGCGCGATACGCGGGTCGACCGGATCGAGTTCGAGTTCACGAACCTCGCCGACCTGGATTCCGCTGTAGTACACGGCACTGCCGACGGACAGACCCGTGACCGATTCCTCGAACACCACCAGATAGCGGTCCCACTCCCGATCCAGCGAGAGACGGCCGAGCCACAGCACGAAGAGGACGGCCACGGCGACGACCAGCAGCACGAAGGCGCCGATCAGGACATGGCTCGCGCGTGTCTCCATCAGCGTGCCCCGGGCGCAAGGGCGGAGGCGGGATCGACGGCGCGCGCACCGCGGGCGCGGGGGCCACGGAAGCAGTCCCGTATCCAGGGGTGGGGATGGGCCTCCACGACCTCGAGGCGATCGACGACCTGCACCCGTCCGTCCGCGAGTACGGCCACGCGGTCGCAGATCGCGTAGAGGCTGTCGAGATCGTGCGTCACGAGGAACACGGTCAGGCCGAGCGCCCTGTGCAGCGTACCGACGAGTTCGTCGAAGCGTGCGGCGCCGATCGGGTCGAGGCCGGAGGTCGGTTCGTCGAGAAAGAGGATCTCGGGATCGAGCGCCAGCGCTCGCGCTAGTCCCGCTCGCTTGCGCATGCCGCCGCTGAGCTGCGACGGGTACTTGAGCGCGGCGTCCGCCGGCAGGCCGGTGAGCGCGATCTTCAGCCGCGCCAGATCGTCGAGCAGCTCCGGCGCGAGGTCGTGGTACTCGAGGAGCGGCACCTGGACGTTCTCCAGCACCGTGAGCGACGAGAACAGGGCGCCGTCCTGGAACAGCAGGCCGACGCGCTGTTCGTGGCGGCGCCGTGCGTCACGATCCAGCGCTGCCAGGTCCTCCCCGAACAGTCGCACGCGACCCGCGTCCGGACGCTTCAGTCCGAGGATGCACCGCAGCAGCACGCTCTTGCCGGCACCCGAGCCGCCGATCACCCCCAGGACCTCGCCACGACGGACCCGCAGATCCACCCCGTCGTGGACGACCTGCGCGCCGAAGGCGGTACGCAGGCCCTCGACCTCGATCACCCAGTCATCGCCGCTCACAGGCCGATCTCCATGAGACACATGGCGAACAACGCGTCGGCGACGATGACCAGGAAGATGGCCTGGACCACGGACGACGTGGTGTGCCGCCCGACGGACTCGGCGCTCCCCGTGACGCGGAACCCCTCCAGGCATCCGACGGTACCGACCAGGAAGGCGAACACCGGCGCCTTCGCCATCCCCACGAAGAAATGGCGCAGCGCCGTCTCCTCCTGAAGCCGCGAGAGGAACATGGCGGACGTCATGTCGAGCGCGAGGACCGAGACCACCGCGCCCCCGAGGATGCCGGCGAGCATGCCGACGACGGTGAGCACGGGCAGCATCACGAGGAGCGCGAGAAGCCGTGGCAGCACGAGCAGTTCGACGGCGTCGAGGCCGAGCGCGTCGATGGCGTCGAGCTCCTCGCGACTCTTCATGGAGCCGATCTCCGCCGCGAAGGCGCTGCCGGACCGGCCGGCGAGCAGGATCGCGACCAGCAGCACACCGAACTCGCGCAGGAAGGAGATGGACACGAGTTCGACCGTGAATACCTCTGCGCCGAGATCCCGCAGCGCGGTCGCGCCGACGAAGGCGACGACGGCGCCCACGAGGAACGTGAGGAGGGCGACGATGGGTACGGCGTCGAGGCCGATCTGCTCCATGTGGAAGACCGTCGAGGTCAGCCGCAACCGGCGCCGGCCGACGAGCAGGGCCGCGAAGGCGGTGACCACGAGACCGACGAAGCCGAGGAAACCGATCGCGAGCCGCCAGAACCCGATCACCGCCTCCCCCATGCGCTCGAGGACGAGCACGAGGCTCGCGCGGCGCTCGGGCCGAGGACGCTCCCGGTGCCGACCGGCTGCCACCAACCGAACCAGCGCGGCGTCGGCCTCGGACAGCCCCTCCACGCGCTCCGCCTCGGCCGCGCCGCCGTCGCCGAGGAGTTCGAGCAGCAGCAGCGCACCCGCCGTGTCGAGGGTCTCGATGCCCGCGCCGTCGAGCGTGACGTCGCCGGCCGGTCCCCGAACGCGCTGTGCGGCGACGAGGGCCTGCAGGCGAGGCGCATGGGCGAGGGTCCAGGCACCGGCGCACAGCAGACGCCCGGACTCCGGCACGAGCGTGGGTTCTGGCACGGCCGCAGCGGTCATGGCGACATTGTCACCGCGGCGCGGGCGCCCGGGCTTGATCCGGGTCAGCCGCGCTGGCCGCCCTCACTCCTGCGCTGCGGAGCGCAGATCCACGTCCGTGTTCGCGAGCACCCAGAGGAAGGCGGCGTAGGCCGCGACGTTCTGCGTCATGGCCTGCGGATCGATCTTGTCGAGCGTGTCGTCGGGCGTGTGGTGCAGATCGAAGTAGTCGCGGCCGTCCTGGGCGAGACGCAGCACGGGCATGCCGCGGGCGTTGAGCGGCGAGAGATCGGGACCGCCGCTACCGCCGCTGCCCGCGTCGAGCGCGATCCCGAGGGGGGCGAGGATCGCCGCCAGCTCGCGTGTCAGCGCCGCGCCCTGCTCCGAGAGCTCACCGGTGGCGAGCGCGTAGATGCGCTCGGCGCCGAAGTCCGACTCGGAACCGCCGACGTGAAGCCCGATCTCCGCCGCATGCGCCTGCGCGTAGGCGCGGGCACCGAGGAGCCCGACCTCCTCCGCCCCCCAGTGCACGACGCGGATCGTGCGCGCCGGGCGCAGGCCGCTGTCGAGGATCAGCTTCGCCGCCGCCGTGGTGATCGCGACGCCCGCACCGTCGTCGATGGCGCCGGTGCCGAGGTCCCAGCTGTCGAGGTGTCCGCCGGTGATGACGATCTCCTCCGGACGCTCGGCGCCGGGGATCTCGGCGATGACGTTGCCGCTCTCGCGGGGGCCGAGCTGTTCCGGCGTCAGCGTGAGTGCCACCCGCAGGGGCTGCCCGCGCTCGACGATGCGGCGGATCTGATCGGCGTCCGGCGGCGACACGGCCGCCGCGGGGATCGGATCGACGTCTCCGAAGCTCGTGCCCCCCGTGTGCGGGAAGCGATGCGAGTGCGTGCCCACGGAGCGGATCAGGATCGCCACGGCACCGCGCTCGGCGGCCAGGCGCGGGCCCTGGAACCGGGCACGGCCGAAGTAGGAGTAGGAGGAACCGTCCTGGGTCTTGCCCATGGCGTGATCCACGAAGGCGACCTTGCCCGTCAGCGACCCCTCGGGCATGGCCTCCATGGCCTCGAGCGTCTCGAAGTACGCGATCTCCGCCGTCAGCCCTTCGGGCCCGGTGGACCCGGAGTTGCCCAGGGCCGTGGCTCGCAGCGGCTGCGGATAGGGCGAGACGATCCGCGCACGTTCGTCGCCGCGCACCCAGGTCGGCATGTCGAAGGGCTCCACGCGCACGTTCTCGAAACCGAGCGCCTCGAGCTTCGCCACGGACCAGTCCCGCGCCCGCGCTTCCGCGTCCGTGCCCGCCAGCCGTGGCCCCACCTCCGTCGTCAGACTCTCGACGATGGCGTAGGCCGTGTTCGCCTCCAGGGCCCGGTCGCGCAGGCCCGCGGCCTCGGCGCGCACGTCGTCCGGAATCAGGGATGCGGACCAGGCCGGCAGGGCGGCGAGGAGGCAGATCGCGAGGGTCGGGCGGAGGGGCTTCATGCAGGTCGTTCCCGAAGCACGGTCGGAAGACCAAGCCTAAGCCCCCCGCCGCACGCTTGCGAGGCGCGGGCAGGCGCCGCGAGAATCCGGGCCTCGCGCCGCTGCGCTGCGCGCCTGGACCCCGGGGAGACAGTCTTGGAGACGTCGGAATCGAAGCAGGCCGTGAGCGCCCGCGCCGTCGGGCTCGCCGTCGTCGTGGCGTTTCTCGCTGGTCTGCTCGCGAGTCTGGCACTGAGGCCGCCGGGTGCCCCCGCCGGCACCGAGGCGGCATCGGCAGGCCCGTCGGGCCTCGATCGCATCGACTGGCGGGTGCCCGCCGCCTTCAACACGAACCTGCCCGCCCTCGGCGACAATGCCGTCTGGGTCCGGGACGCCCTGGCCGCGGCGAGCGACGGCGCCATCCGCTGGCAGGTCTTCGAGCCGGGAGAGATCGTCTCCGCCTTCGCCATCGTCGAGGCCGTGGCCGACGGCAAGATCCCCGCCGGCTACACCTGGCTCGGCTACGACCAGGGCCGCATTCCGGCCTCCGTGCTGCTCGCCGCCGTGCCCTTCGGCATGGAGCCCTGGGAGTTCATGGCCTGGTGGTACGAGGGTGATGGGCAGGCGCTCGGCGAGGCGCTGTACGAGAAGCGCGGCGTGCACCCGGTGCTGTGTGGTCTCATCGGACCGGAGACGGCGGGCTGGTTCCGCGAACCGATCGAGGATCTCGACGACGTCGAAGGACTGAAGATCCGCTTCGCCGGCCTCGGCGGCAAGGTACTCCAGCGCCTCGGCGCGTCGGTGACCATGATTCCCGGCAGCGACCTCTTCCAGGCCCTCGAGAAGGGCGCCATCGACGCGACCGAGTACTCGCTGCCCATCGTCGACCGCCAGCTCGGCTTCGACCGCATCGCCCGCTTCAACTACTTTCCGGGCTGGCACCAGACCTTCACGGCGGCGCATCTCATGGTGGGCCTCGACACCTGGCGCGCGCTCTCGCCAGCGACCCGGGCCACGATCGAGAACGCCTGCACGGCGGGCGTGACGCGCAACCTCGCGCGTTCCGAAGCGCTGCAGGGCCCGGTCATCGAGGCCTTCCCCGACGCCGGCGTCAGCGCCGGGCGGCTGCCGGCACCGCTGCTCGAGGAGCTGCGCGCCGTGACCCTCGAGGTCCTCGAGGAAGAGGCGGCGGGCGATGCGGAGTTCGCGGAGATCCTCGCCTCGCAGCAGGCCTTCAGCGCCTCCTACGCCGCCTGGAAGCGCCTCGCCTACCTCCCGCGCGACTTCTGATGGACGCGCCGCACGTCGACGAGACCCTGCCGCACGCGCCCTCCGGCCTGCCCGAGACACGCTTCTCCAGGGCCGTCGACGGTCTGCTGCTGCGCCTCGGCGCACTCGCATCCTGGCTCTGGCTGGTGCTGCTCGCGCTCGTGGTGCTGAGCGTCGTGCTGCGCTACGTCTTCGGCGAGGGCCGCATCGAACTCGAGGAGCTGCAGTGGCACGTCTACGCCGTGGGCTTCCTCGTCGCCCTCTCCCTCGGTATCGCGACGGACGATCACGTCCGCGTCGACGTGCTCCACGAGCGCATGCCCCTGCGCTGGCGAGCCTGGGTCGAGATCTACGGCACGCTGCTCCTGCTGCTGCCCTTCGTGACGCTCGTGCTCGTCCACTCGATCCCGTTCGTGAGCGCGTCCTTCGCGGTCGGTGAGGTCTCCCAGGCGCCCGGGGGCCTGCCCCTGCGCTGGCTGATCAAGGGCGCGCTCCCGGCCGGCTTCCTGCTCCTCGCCCTCGCCGCCCTCGCGCGCCTGTCCCGGGCGACGGCGTTCCTGTTCGGCACACCGCGTCCGCTGCCGCGAAGGAGCGGCGACCCGTGACGCCCGGCGAGTGGCTCGCCGTCGCCATGTTCGCGGCCTTCATCCTGCTCATCTTCACGGGCTACCCGGTCGCCTGGGTGCTGGGGGGACTCGCGGTCCTGTTCACGGCTCTGGCCATCGTCGTCGAGGTGGATCTGGGCCTTGCCACGAACGTCGACTGGGCCTACGCCTCGATCAGCGTGGAGCGGATCTGGGGCGTGATGGGCAACTGGGTGCTGGTCGCCCTGCCGCTGTTCATCTACATGGGCCTCATGCTCGACCGCTCGGGCATGGCCGATGCCCTCATGCGCAACTTCGTGCGCCTGTTCGGGGCCGTCCGCGGCGGCCTCGCCGTCACCGTGACGCTCATCGGCCTGCTGCTCGCCGCGTCGACGGGGATCATCGGCGCGAGCGTCGTGCTGCTCGCGCTGCTCGGCCTGCCCGTGATGCTCCGGGAAGGCTATGCGCCGAGTTTCGCGGCCGGGACGGTCTGCGCGGTCGGTACGCTCGGCATCCTGGTCCCGCCGAGCATCATGCTGGTGCTGATGGCGGACCGCCTCGCCATGTCAGTCGGCGACCTCTTCCTCGGCGCGCTCTTCCCGGGGTTGCTCCTCGCCGGTCTCTACGTGACCTGGATCCTGCTCTACGCGCGCTTCGCGCCGGGTGCCGCGCCAGCCGTGGCCGCCGCGGAACGCGTCGATCTCGCGGTGATCGCCGACGTCGCGCAGGCCGTGCTGCCGCCCGCGGCGCTGATCCTCGCGGTGCTCGGCAGCATCTTCTTCGGCATCGCCACGCCCACGGAGGCGGCGGGTGTCGGTGCGGCGGGCGCGACCCTGCTGGCCGCGCTGAACGGTCGCCTCGGCGGCGACGTCCTGCGCGAGGTCCTCCTGCAGACGAGCCGCACCACGGCCTTCATCTTCGCCGTGTTCCTCGGCGCCACCGCCTACTCGCTCGTGCTCCGGGGGCTGGGCGGCGACGAGCTGATGGAGCGCGCCCTGCTGGGCCTGCCCTTCGGTCCCGACGGCATCGTGCTGACGATCCTGCTGGCGACCTTCCTGCTCGGCTTCTTCCTCGACTGGATCGAGATCACGCTGATCGTCCTGCCGCTCGTCGCCCCCGTCGTCACGGGCCTCGGTTTCGATCCGGTCTGGTTCACGGTGCTCTTCGCCGTGTGCCTGCAGACGTCCTTCCTGACGCCGCCGGTGGGCTTCGCGATCTTCTATCTGAAGGGCGTCGCGCCGGAGGGCATGGACGTCGGCACCATCTACCGGGGCGTGCTGCCCTTCATCGGCCTGCAGGCCGCAGGCGCCGCGCTGGTCTGGCTCTGGCCCGAACTGGTGACCTGGCTGCCCGCTCGGGCCTACGGCTGAGGGTGCTCCACGCGCCGCCGCACCCGTTCGCGCCGCGACGTCCGCGGAGGTCGGATCCGCTGAGGATGGAAAGGCGATCTGCTAGTCTCCCGGGCTTTTTCGGGCCTGGACGGCCGTCACGTCCGTCCGGGCGGAAATGTCGACCGGACAGGAGTCCACCCCATGACCACGCGCCTCTACTTCCTCGTTGACGACGAAGCGGCCGCCCGAGCCGTAGTGGACGGGCTGAAGGCACGAGGACTGGGCGAAGACGACGTGAGCGTGGTCGCCCATCGCGAGCGCTACCCGCTGCAGGGACTGCCGGAGGGGGGTATCGCGGAGCGCACCGACGTGCTGCCCGCAGCCGGCCGCGGCGCCGCCGCCGGCGCCACGACACTGCTGGCGGGGCTCGCCGCCGGTGCCGCCCTCGCGCCCGGAATGGTCGTCGCCGGACCCGGCGCCCTGGCGGCCATGACCGCGGCAGGCGCGGCGTTCGGCACCTGGAGCGCGACGCTGATCGGCGTGGGGGTCCTGCACCGCGACCTGAAACCCTTCGAGGAATCCATCGAAGCCGGCAGGATCCTGGTACTCGTCGACGTGGCGGCCGAAGAGGTGGACGCAGTGACGGAGACGATCAGGCGCGAAGCCGGCGACGTCGTGATCTCTCAGGGCGATCTCGCGCAGGCCTCCTGAGTCTTTCCTGCCCTGCTTCTCGTGGCGCGCCCTTCAGCAGACGCCGTCGGCACGTAGCGCGGCGATCGCGTCGGCGTCGTAGCCGAGCGCCGCCAGCAGCGCATCCGTGTCCGCGCCGTGCGCCGGGCTGACGAGCACCGGCGTGCCCGGTTCCGCCGTGAACTTCAGCGGCGTACCGAGATGCTCGCGGCCCGCCGCGTCCTCCAGCACCATCTCCCGCGCCCGCGTCTGCGGCAGATCGAGGCCCGTGCGCAGATCGTTCACGGGCGCGAAGCAGACGTCGAGATCCTCCATGAACGCGAGCCAGTGCGCCCGCGGCCGCGAGGCGAAGGTCGCTTCGAGGAAGTCGACGACGGGCGCCTGACCGGCGCCGGGTCGTGCGCAGAGCGGCACCAGGTCCTCGCGCCCGAGGGCGCCCAGCAGGCTCCGGACGAACTTGGTCTCGACGCCACCCAGCACGAGCTCGAGATCGTCCGCGCAGCGATAGATGCGGTAGAAGGCGTTGCCGCCCCAGATCCGCTCCTCCTCGCGCTTCGGCGCCCGCTTCTCGGCGAAGGCCGCACCCATGGAGTTCGGCATGGAGGCGAGGATCGAATCCATCATCGCGAGGTCGAGGTAGTCGCCTTCACCGGTGAGCTCGCGCCGGTAGAGCGCCATCGCGATGCCGGCGAGCGCGAGCGCGGAGGCCAGCATGTCGCCGGCCGGCATGGCCGGCAGCACCGGACGCCCGGCGCCGTCGGCGTTGTTCGAGAGCAGGCCGCACATGGCCTCGACGGCGAGATCGTGCGCGGGTCGGCCCACCAGCGGCCCGGTCTGTCCGAAGGCGGAGATGGAGGCGTAGACGATGCGTGGATTGCGTTCGCGCACGGCGCGCGGGCCGATGCCGAGGCGATCGACGACGCCCGGGCGGAACGCCTCGACCACGACGTCCGCGGTGTCGACCAGTTCCATGAAGATGCGATGGCCGGCCTCGGCCTTGAGATCGAGCGTGAGGCTCTTCTTGCCGCGATGCGTGCAGTCGAAGTAGACGGACACGCCGTCGCGCCGCTGGCCGATGTGCCGGTTCGGTTCGCCCTCACCCACGGTCTCGATCTTGATCACCTCGGCCCCGTGGTCCGCCATCATCAGCGTCGCGTTCGGTCCGGGGAGGAAGAGCGAGAGGTCGAGCACGCGTATTCCGTCGAGCTTCATGATGGGCTTCCCGTCGCGGCAGCGGCCAGGTGATCGAGGGCGATGGCGTGGAGGCGGGCGTCTCCGCTCGCGAGGACCTGGCCACCGTCCGAGCAGTCGCCCCCGCGCCAGTCGGTGATGCGGCCGCCCGCGGCCTCGACGAGGGGCACCAGCGCCCGGACGTCCCAGGGCGAGAGGCCGGACTCCACGACCAGGTCGAGCTGGCCCATGGCGAGCATGCAGTAGGCGTAGCAGTCGCCACCGTAGCGCGTCAGGCGCACGCCGCGGCGCAGCGCGTCGAAGGCGTCCGCCTCGGCTTCGGGGAAGAGGAACGGATCGGTGGTCGCGAGCACGGCCGCATCGAGGGCCTCGCAGGCGCGCACGCCGATCGCCCGCGTCTGCCCGGCACGCAGGAACTCGGCGCCGAGGGCGGAGCCGGTCCAGGTCTCGCCGGTGTACGGCTGATGCACGACGCCGAGGACCGGCTCGCCGTCGACGGAGAGCGCCAGCAGCATGCCCCACTGCACGAAGCCGGAGATGAAGCCGCGCGTGCCGTCGATGGGGTCGATGGTCCAGCAGCGCCGGGCGCCGGTCCTGTCGGCACCCTGCTCCTCGCCGACGATGGCGTCGTCCGGAAAGGCCCTGCGAATGCGG
>JAZBPO010000143.1:0-14893 GCA_036351675.1 Pseudomonadales bacterium | reverse complement strand
GCTTCGTCGCCTGCGATGCCATGGACCCCGAGGGCAACGTCTTCCAGCTCCGCGTGCCCGCGGACTGAGCCGCGCGAGGCCGCTCGTCCGGAGACCGACTAGACGTCGAAGTCCGGTCGGTAGTTCCCCCAGACCTCGTCGAGACGCCGCTCGCGACCGCAGGCGGCCTTGTAGTAGCCGTAGCGCAGCGGGTTCTTGCGGTAGTAGTCCTGATGGTAGTCCTCCGCCGCGTAGAACGGCGAGGGGTCGATGATCGGCGTGACGATCGGCGACGGCGCCGCGGCATCGGCCTCGAGCGCGGCCTTCGAGGCCTCGGCGGCGCGGCGCTGGGCCGCGTCCACGGGGAAGATGGCGCCGCGGTAGGACGAACCGCGATCGCAGAACTGGCCGCCGTCGTCCGTCGGATCGACGTTGCGCCAGTACACGGCGAGCAGCTCCGCGTAGCTCACCTCGGCCGGATCGAAGCGGACCTCGACCGCCTCGTAGTGGCCGGTGCGCCCCGTGGTCACCTGGCGATAGCTCGGGTTCTCCACGTCGCCGCCGGTGTAGCCCGAGATCACCTCCGCGACGCCGGCGACCTTCTCGAAGGCCTCCTCGACACACCAGAAGCAGCCGGCGGCGAAGAGGGCGCGACCCTCGGCGCGCACCTCCGCCGGCTCGGCGGCGGAGGCCGACGCCGCGTCGCCGCGCGCATCCCCGCAGGCGGCGAGACTCAGCATGACGCCGAGGACAAACGGGACGAGAAGTCGTGGAGGCGTTCGCATGGCAGCTCCCGGTCGTGACGAGTCGGTCAGGTTCGTAAGACCACGCTCCGCCGCAGAGTTCCCGCTCGGGCAGCCAGGAAGCGCCGGGCGCGCTCCGAAGTCGCTGGACGAACGGACGCCGAGGCGGCATCTTCGCCAGCGCTCCCACGACCGGACCAACCGAGGATTCTCGTCGATGATCGCACCCAGAAGTCTCCGCATGCTCGCCGCCACCAGTGCTCTGGCCGCCGCGCTCGCGCCCGCCACGGCGCTGCCCGCAGGGGGCGAGGGCGAGTACGCCGAACTCGTTCACGAACGCCACGAGAGCTTCGAGGAGATGGGCGATGCCTTCGGTACCTTCCGTGACCAGATCCGGGGCGAAGCGCCCGAAGACTTCGCCGCGCTCGACGAGGCGGCGGAGGTGATCCTGGGCTATGCCCTCAAGATCCCGTCCTGGTTCCCCGACGGCAGCGGCCCGGACGACGGCTACGAAACGGATGCGCTCGCCGCCATCTGGGAGGACAAGGCGGACTTCGAGCGCATCGCGGAGGCGCTCGTACCGAAGGCGGAGGAGCTCCAGAGCGCGACCTACGGACGCGACATGACCGAGATCACCGCCGCCTTCCGCGAGACCGGAGCCACCTGCAAGCAGTGCCACGAGCGTTTCCGCGCCGATTGAACGCGCCACTGAAGGGAGGGGAACGCATGGGGCGAGTCGAGGGCAGCATCGCGATCGTCACGGGAGGCGCCTCCGGCATCGGGCGCGCCTGTGCCGAGCGTCTGGCGGCGGAGGAAGCGATCGTCGTCGTCACGGACATCCAGGACGAACTCGGCGCCGAGGTCGTGGCCGGCATCAACGCCGCCGGTGGTACGGCCGAGTATCTCTCCCACGACGTCACGGACGAGGCCGCCTGGGCGCGCGTCGTCACGCACACGGTGGAACGTCATGGCGGCCTCCACGTGCTGGTGAACAACGCGGGCATCGGTATCGGCGGCAGCATCCTCGACATGACGCTCGAGGAGTGGCGGCGCCAGCAGGCCATCAACCTCGACGGCGTGTTCCTCGGCGTGAAGCACTGCATTCCCGCCATGCGCGACGCGGGTTCCGGCTCGATCATCAACATCTCGTCGGTCGCCGGGCTGAAGGGCGCGCCCAATCTCGCGGCCTACAACGCCACCAAGGGGGGCGTGCGCCTGTTCACCAAGGGCGTGGCCCTCGAATGCGCGCAGCAGGGCTGGCCGATCCGCGTCAACTCGGTCCATCCGGGCGTCATCGACACGCCGATCTGGACCAAGGTGAACCCGGAATTCCTGGCCGAGGGCGAGAACGCGGTGGACGTGGACGCCATGGCCGCCATGGGCGTGCCCATGGGCAGGGCCGGCCGGCCGGCGGACATCGCGAGCGGCGTGCTGTTCCTGGCGAGCGACGACTCCAGCTACATGACCGGCACCGAACTCGTCATCGACGGCGGCATGTGCGCCTGACGCCCTGGGGTGACGCCCTGGGGTCGGAGTGGTTTTTTCCTGACCACCCCGACCCTTGCGTCCAGGTCGGTGCCTGAGTGGTCAGGAAAAAACCACTCCGACCCCGGGTACCGTGGACCCCGGGTACCGACCCCGGGTTTCGTCAGTCGCCGGCGACGCTCACGCGCATGATGTGGTTCGTCGAACTCTGGTGGATGAGCAGGCGACCCTGCGTGTCGGCGCGAACGTGGCGCAGGATGCCCGCGTAGACGCCGGAGGACGGGATCGGCCAGCTCTGGAAGGTCTCCGTCTCCGGATCGAAACGCACGAGTGGATCGGGTCGCTTGCCGGATTCGTTGTACCAGACGATGCCGTCCACCACGACGATCCCGTAGGGATGAGAGTCGGGCCCGCTCGGTGACGGCCACTCGCGCAGCTGACCGGACACCGGATCGTAGTGACCGAGGCGCCCGGCGCCGGAATTCACGTACCAGATACTGCCGTCACGATCGAGATCGAGGCGACGCACGTGCGACTCCTGGTTCGGCAGCTCGATGCGCTCGAGAGCCATGTCGTCGGCGGCGATGTTGTACAGACAGGGCCCGCCGTTGCAGGCCACCCAGGCCGACCCGTCGTCCGCGATCTTGATGCCGTAGGGCCGCGAACGCGGCCGGTCCAGCGTGATCAGCCGGATCTCCTCCGTGGCCGGATCGATGCGACCCACCATGTTCGAGTGCTGCAGCGTGAACCAGAAGCGCCCTTCGGCGTCGAACTCGCCCGTATGCGGGTCGCGGGCCTCCGGGTCCGGCATCTGGTAGACCTGCTTCAACTCGAGGGTCTCGCCGTCGACGATGCCGACGGTGCCGTTGCGATTGCCCAGATACCAGATGTCGCCGTTCGCATCGGGCGTGACGCTGTGCGGGAAGGTGCCTTCGGGCAGGAACACCTCGCGCATCTCGCCCGTCTCCGGATCGATGCGGCCGATGTTGTTGCCGCCCTGCCCCGTCCACCAGATCGAACCGTCCGGCGCCTCGACCGGGTCGCGCGAGCGCTGACCGAGCGTGGGCACCACCCAGGTCTCGAAATCGAGCTCCACCGGACCCTGAACGAGGACCGGCGTGCGCCGGTCGTTGGGTGGATAGTGCTCGGCGAGATAGCCGGTGATCCTGGACCGCAACTGCGGATCGCCGGAGAGGTCGATCATGGTGCCGATGAGCGCCGTCCACTCCGGCTGCGTGTAGCCGGAGCTGCGCTCGATCAGCTCCACGCGATGACAGGCGCTGCACAGCGCCTCGACGTCCGACCGGCCCGGACCGTCCTCGAGGGCGCTCGCGGACAGCGCGGGCGCGGCACCCAGCGCCAGCAGTGCGACGTGCTTCCACAACCTGTGCATCGGCCTCTTCCTCCCCGATCTGCTGGACGCTGACGCTAGCGCGGCCCGCGCCGCCTTTGAAGGCCTCCCTGCGCCCGACCCTGTGCTAGCTTCGCCCGATGCGCTCGGTCCACACGCCCGATGGCCACCCGGTGAGCTTCGCCGCGTCGGCCCTGCCTGCCCTCGTCCTGCTCGCGCTCGTGCTCTGGGGGCTCATGGCGCGGCCGCTGCTGCTCGACCAGGCGCCGATTCCCCTCGAGGTGGTCTTCCTCGGCGCCGCCAGCGCCGCCATCGCGCAGCTGCTGTACATGGGCTTCCCGTGGCTGCGCATCCAGCAGGCGATCGTCGAACGCCTCGCGAAGGCCATGCCCGCGATCTTCATCCTCTTCGCCATCGGCCTGCTCGTGGGGGCCTGGATGGTCTCAGGGACCATCCCCATGCTCGTGGACTGGGGCGTGCGCCTGATCGATCCGGACTGGATCTACGCCCTCGCCTTCGCCGTGCCGGCGCTGTTCTCGACGTTGACCGGCACCTCCTGGGGCTCGGCCGGCACCATCGGCGTGGTGCTCATGGGCGTCGGCGCCTCGGTCGGCGCGGACCTCGCCATCGTGGCCGGCGCGGTCATCGGCGGCGCCTACTTCGGCGACAAGCTCTCACCGCTCTCCGACACCACGAACATGGCCGCCATCGGCGCCGGCGTGGACCTCTTCGAACACATCGGCGCCATGCTCTGGACCACGTTCCCCTCGGCCCTCATCGCGTTCGGGGTCTACGCTGCCGTCGGCCTCGGCGCCGCCCTCGACGTCGACGCGGCCCGGGCCGATGCCGCGCGCGCGTTCCTGGAGGGCCTGCGCAGCCAGTTCACCTACCACCCGCTTCTGCTGCTGCCACCGGCCGTGGTGCTGTTCGGCTCGCTGCGCCGCTGGCCGACCCTGCCCGTGCTCCTCACCTCGATCCTCGTCGCCACCCTACTCGGCGCCCTGCTGCAGGACTTCGCCCTCGTGGACGTGCTGCGCTCGCTCACGACGGGCTTCACGCTCGCCATGGGCGACGGCACACCGGTCCCGGACGCCGTGCGCGTGCTGGTCGAGCGTGGCGGCCTCTACTCCATGCGCGAGGCGATCTTCGTTGCCGTGCTGGTGTTCCTGTTCGTCGGCGCCATCGATCTGCTGGACACCATGCCGCGCGTGGTCGGGCGCGTGTTCGGGGCGGCCCGGGGCCAGGCCACCACGGTCCTCGCCGCACTCGGCGCAGCCGCGGCGACCAACGCCATGACCTCGAACCAGAGCGCCACGGCCTTCATCGTCGGCGACGCCTTCGGCCGCCGCTTCGACGGCCTGGCGATCCCGCGCCGCATGCTGTCGCGCTCCATCGAGGACACGGGCACGATGATCGAGTCGCTGATCCCCTGGCACGCCACGGCGCTGTTCATGGTCGCGACGCTCGGCGTGCCGGTGGCGGACTACTGGCACTGGCAACTGCTGACGCTCGTGAACCTCATCGTCGCGCCGGTGCTCGCGATCACGGGCATCGGCTGCGGCTATGGCACGGGCGGCGATCGGGAGCGGAGTCCTTGAACGAAGAGTCGGAGCGACGGAACTGGAGACCGGAGACGCGTCTCAACCACGACGGCGAGCACGCCGACCGGGTACACGGCGCGGTCATACCGCCGCTCTACCAGAACTCGACGCACGTCTTCGACAGCTGGGACGCCCTCGACGCCGCCTTCGAGGACCGCACCGGCACGGCCGTGTACGGTCGTCAGCGCAATCCCACCGTCGCGGCGGCGGAAGCGCAGCTCGCGGCCCTCGCCGGCGCCGAGCGGGCCCGCCTGTTCGGCTCGGGCATGGGCGCGATCAGTTCGGCGCTGCTCGCGTCGCTCCGCGCCGGCGACCACCTCGTCACCATCGACAACGTCTACGGCCCGGCCGCGCGCTTCATGGACAGCTGGCTCGCGGAGAAGGCCGGCGTGAGCACGAGCTTCGTCCGGGGCAGCGATCCGTCCGAGTTCGAGGCCGCACTCACGCCACGCACGCGCGTGATCTATCTCGAGAGCCCTTCCTCGGCGAAGTTCGGCCTGCAGGACATCGCCGCCATCGCCGAGATCGCGCGGCCGCGCGGCATCCGCGTCATCATCGACAACACCTGGGCGACACCGCTGAACCAGCGTCCCCTCGAACTCGGCGCAGACCTCGAGATCCACAGCGCCTCGAAGTATCTCGGTGGTCACAGCGATCTGATCGCCGGCGTCCTGCTCGGGCGGGCAGAACTCGTCGATGCGATCGCGACCATGGAGGCGGAGCTGCTGGGCGCACGCGCCGCGCCCTTCGAGGCATGGCTGCTGCTGCGAGGCCTGCGCACGCTGCCGGCCCGCATGGCCGCGCACGAACGGGGCGGCCTCGCCGTGGCACGCTTCCTCGAGGGCGACGCGCGCATCGCCGAAGTGCTGCACCCGGGCCTGCCGAGTCATCCGCAGCACGCGCTCGCCCAGCGTCAGATGTCGGGCTCCTCGAGCCTGTTCGCGTTCACGCTCGCCACGGACGACGTCGCCGCCGTGAAGCGCTTCTTCGACAGCCTCGTCCTGTTTCGCCGTGGCGTGTCCTGGGGCGGCCACGAGAGCCTCGTCTACTCGATCTCCATCAGCGCCCTGAAGGAATACACACCGGAACGCTTCGCCGCCATGGGGCTGCGGCCCGGCGACATGCGCGTGTCCGTCGGCCTCGAGCATCCGGACGATCTGATCGCCGATCTGGCGCAGGCGCTCGATCGGATCTGACGGGACGCGGCCGGCAGGCTGCCTTCGGCCACCATCACAGCGGACCCTGCCATGCATCCACTCGGTGCGCTGACGCGGGAACCGCCTCCTCGACTGCCCGCCTGCTCGAAGCCCGACTATCGCCGCTGAACTCGCGGCGTCACATCACCACTGATGCTTCGTCTCGAAACCCGGGATACCGCAGTTCAGAGGTGTACCGGCCTTCGGCGACAGGCTGGCGCTGGGTAGAACGACAGGCCCGGTCCGGTCGCGTCGGCAGCTCCAGCGACCACGTGCGGGCGCTGATCCGTCGCGACCAGGCGCGCCAGTCGAGGATCGGTCACATGCAGGCGCTGGTCGACGCAGGTCCGGCCAGCGGCAAGGGTGCTCGCACCATGGAGGCGCTCGAGGCGGTCGCCGGCAAGAAAGCCGGGGTCTGAAGGCCGTGGCCCATCGCCGGAGCCGCAAGGCCGAACTGGACCTCATCGATCTCTTCCTGCACGACGCCGAGCGTTTCGGCCTGTTGCAGGCGGAGGCCTGTCACGACCTGCTGGCCGACAGCTTCCAGTTCCTCGCGGAGAACCCGGAGGCGGCAAGGCCGCGCGATGAGATCGATCCGCCTGTGCCGATCCACCCGGTGCAGGCTCACCTGGTGGTCTACCGCAAGGAGGACGATTGCGCGTCCTAGTGGACATCCATCCCGAACCCCAAAAGGAATCAGGGCGTTGCATCCCTGCGCAGATCGGGTGTCCACTGGACGCGTGCGATCCATGGACGAGCCGGACCGGCTGATGTGCCTTCACCCTGAACGCGTGCATGTGATCGATGCGCAGATGTTCGAGGACTACTCCCGGCTGTGCGGCGACGGCATATACCCGCAGGTCAACGCCTGGGACCTCGAATGCGATCGAGAGATCAGTGACGCGAGGTGTCAGGCGGAAGTATCGCACTGGTCGGCGATGAAGGCCTTCGGCAGATCGCTTGCCTGCACCGTGTTCGCACTCCTCGAGATCGATGGGGAGCGGTTCTTCATCGAGAGCGGTCGGGCCGAACCGCTCGATGGTGACCCCTACGAGCAGCTGTTCGGGATCGTGCTCGAGGAAGGAGAAAGGAGTCGCCTGGAGCTCCGGCCAGAACCAAGCCTGGCGCTGTGACCGGCGCGAAGCGGAGGCGATCGACGACATCTGCGTGGACACCCGAGTCGGATTCCGAGAGGAATCAGGGCACAGCGTCGTTGCCCAGCTGGATGTCCCGGAGGGCCCGGCGCAATCGATGCGCGCCATGAAACAGGTCCGCCAGTGGCCAGCCCGCGACTACACGCGCACGCTGCCGGCGGCCGTTCCGAAGTTCGATCGCGGGGTCGCCCGAGGCCTCGACCGGGCCGCCGGAGGGCGCGCGCATCGATCGACGTTTCCCTAGACTGTCCTGCCCCCACCACCGAACGGATCCGCCGCCCATGCAGATCGCCGAAGTCGACCTCGCCCGCTACGCGAACCGCTTCTCCTCGTACACGGAGCTGCGCCTGCACGAGAACCGCGCCCAGAGCATCGCCCTGCTCAACGGCGACGTCGTCGCC
The DNA here is from genome assembly GCA_036351675.1 of Pseudomonadales bacterium. Taxonomy (GTDB): domain Bacteria; phylum Pseudomonadota; class Gammaproteobacteria; order Pseudomonadales; family Azotimanducaceae; genus JAZBPO01. Next base: position 6,983 of record JAZBPO010000143.1, on the reverse strand, counting down.
AACACGCGCGACACCTCCGGTGGGGTCTCGGCGCGGGTCTTCGACCGGGGCGCCTGGGGCTTCAGTTCGAGCGCGGATCTCACCGACGAGGCCCTCGAGCACACCATCGCCTCCGCCACGCGCAACGCGGCCTTCCTGGCGCGGCGCACCGGTGACGAGACGGCCGTCCTGCCCGCCGCGAGCGGCACCGGCGACAGCGATTTCCGCACGCGCAAGGCGCCGCTGTCCCAGGAGGAGAAGATCCGCGTGCTGAAGCGGATCGACGAGTACATCACCCGCACCTGCCCGGACATCGTCTCGAGGCAGGTGGCCATGAGCTGCCTGGACATGGAGAAGAAGCTCCGCACCTCCGAGGGCGCCCACGGCCACAACGTCACCACCCGCTCGATCGTCCGGGTCCAGCTCACGACGCGGAACGACCGGGGCGAGCCGATCGAGCTCAGCGACGCCATCGGCGCCCGTGGCCAGTTCGAGGACGTGTTCGAGTCGACCGCCGAGATCGAGGCCTGCATCGACCGGCTCTACCGTCAGCTCCTCGACAAGAAGCAGGCCGTACTGCCGGTCTCGGGCTTCCACGACGTCATCCTCGCCAGCGACCTCGCCGGCATCCTCGCGCACGAGGCCATCGGCCACACGACCGAGGGCGACATCGTCCGCGCCGGCTCCGTGGCCGGGGACTGGCTCGGCAAGCAGGTCGCGAGCGAGCTCGTCACCCTCGTCGACTTCGCCCACACCTTCGAGGGCGAGACGCTGCCGGTCCCGGTCTACCTCGACGACGAGGGGGTCGAGAGCCGCGACACGGTCCTGATCGAGAACGGCATCCTGAAGTCCTTCATGCACAACAAGGACTCGGCCCAGCACTTCGGCCACGAACTCACGGGCAATGCCAGGGCCTTCGGCTACGCCGACGAACCGCTGGTGCGCATGCGCAACACGGCGATCCTCCCGGGCAAGGACCGCTTCGAGGACATGATCGCGTCCATCGACGAGGGCTATCTCCTGATGCGGCCGACCAACGGCCAGGCGGACAGTACGAGCGAATTCATGTTCGGCGTGCAGATGGGCTACGAGATCAAGGGCGGCAAGCTCGGACGCGCCATCACGGACACGACCATCTCCGGCGTCGCCTTCGACATGCTGAAGGCCGTGGACATGCTCTCCGACGAAATGGTGTGGAGCTGCGCCGGCATGTGCGGCAAGAAGCAGCCCATGCCCGTCGGCATGGGCGGTCCGGCCGTGAAGACGAAAGTCTTCATCGGCGGCGAGTGAGGCGCGCGGCATGAGTCAGCAGGAACTCGCGCAGCAGACCCTCGCATCGATCGCCAGCGCCGGCTTCGAGAAGGCCGCCTGCCGCGTCAGCGCGGACGAGCTCCACGAGCTCCAGGCCGAGACCGGCGAGATCAATCTCTTCCGCACCGCCATGGAGACCGACGTCGCCCTCGTCGGCATCGAGGGCGGCCGGCGAGCGTCCCTGTCCGTGAACCGGACCGACAGCGAGACCCTCGACGCCGCCGTCGCGGATCTGCGCACCATGGCCGCCGGCGCGAATCCGGACGACGCGAACGACATCGCCGAAGCCCAGCCCCACGAGAGCTTCGAGGCGGGCCCGGAGGAACCCGACCACGACGCCATGTACGACCGCGTCGTCGGCCTGCAGGAGCACGTGCGCCGGCAGTACACCACGCTCAGCCTGCGCAGCGCCTCGGTCACCTTCGTCAAGCGTCGGGCCTGCTACGCGAACTCCAACGACGTCGTCTTCCGCACGCGGCGCGGCCTCTATCAGGTGGGCATCCAGTTCAGCTCCCGCGACGGCACAGACACCAGCTCGATGATGTACACGGGCTACAGCAGCCATGATCTCGCGACGCCCATCGAGGAGGCGATCAACGTCGACGATCTCCTGCGGCAGTCGACGGAACAGGTCCGCACCGAGCACATCCCCGGCAAGTTCAAGGGTGATCTCGTCATCGCCCCCAACTGCCTGGGCGACTTCACCGGCTTCCTCACCGCGCGCATCGGCGACGGGCCGATGATCGCGGGTACGTCCGTGTACGCGGGTCGTCTCGACGAGGCCGTGGCGAGCCCGCTGCTGACGCTGCGCTGCATGCCCCGCGCGCCGGAGATCGCCAGCGGCTACTGGGTGACGAGCGACGGCTATCGCGCGGAGGATCTCTGCGTGGTGGAGCAGGGCCGGCTGCGTTCCTATCTGCTCGGCCTCTACGGCGCGCGCAAGCTCGATCTGCCGCGCGCCGCGAACGCCGGCGGCTGCCTGATGGTCGACGCGGGCGACACCGCCTACGACGACATGATCGCCTCCGTGGACGAGGGGATCCTCATCACCCGCTTTTCCGGTGGTCGGCCGAACGACCGCGGCGACTTCTCGGGCATCGCGAAGAACAGCTACTACATCAAGGACGGGCGCATCCGCTTCCCGATCAGGGAGACCACCGTGTCGGGCAATCTCGTCTCCCTGCTCGAGTCGATCGACGCCGTGTCGCGCGAGCGGCTGAACTTCGGCACCAGCGTCCTGCCCTGGGTCCGGGCGCGCGACATCACGGCGTCCTGATACCCGCGGCGCGGTACGGCACAGAGGCGGTGCGCGTGGCGCACCGCGACGCCATCTATCTCGATCGGCTGCCCCTGCCCGTCGACACCGTAGCGAGCACGGTCTCGGGCACGAGACCGATGGTCACGTGCTTGGGCGCCCGGCCGACCGGCAGGCGCGCGATCTCCTCGAAGCGCGTGAGGGAGACGATGGAGACGTCGTCACTGCGCGTGTTGGCGAGCACGCAGAGCTCACCTTCCGCATCGAGTTCGGCCCAGCTCGGCGCATCGCCGACGGGCACGGTGGCGAGCAGCTCGAGGCCGTCCGTGGCGACCACCGCCGCATAGTCCGAAGCGCGGCCGGCGAGACACAGGGCGTCCTCTTCCGGCGTCAGGGCCAGACCGTGATGCGGCGCCTCGAAGTCCCAGTCGCTCTCGCCGATGCCTTCGGCCCGGGGCAGATCGAGCCGCGCGACGACCTCGCGCGTCTCGAGGTCGTAGGCGATCACCGCGTGCGTGTTCGAGAGCTGCGCGTAGAGGCGACGCTCGTCCGCCGTGATCGCGAAGGGGCGGATGCCGGCATCGAAGCGGTGGCGATCGAGCACCGCCAGGTCCTCGGCCCGCACCACGGTCACCTCGTAGGCGTTCTCCGCGGCGCCCCGCGCCTCGGCCTCGAGCTGCATGTCGCCGAGGCTCGCAGCGTAGACCCGGGAGCCGTCGCCGTTCGTGTGCACGTCGTGCGGCCAGAGGCCCGTCGCGAAGCTGCCGAGGCGCGCGCCGCTCGCCGCGTCCAGCACCTCGACCACGTCGCCGCCGCGCACCAGCGCCGACACGTAGAGGCGCTCGCCGTCCGGCGAGCGCGTCATGTGGTCCGCACGGATGCCCGCCACCGGCGTCCGCCAGAGCAGACGCCCGCTTCCGATGTCGAAGGCGGCGACGTCGCCGAGATGGCCGCGCGAGACGAACAGTACGCGGCCGTCGCGGGACAGATCCGTGTCCTGCGCGTAGTTGAGGCCGCCGCTGCCCTCGATGATCGGCTGGGCGAAGGACTGCTCGGGGTCGCGGAAGAAGGAGACGCGGGCGCCGTCGGGCTTGATGTCGAGCTCGCCGAGCACCGCTCGCGCCTGCAGATCGATCAGCGAGACGCTGCCGCCGACCACGTTCGAGACGAGGGCGATCTCGCGCAGGGGACCCGCGGGGTCGCCACTGCTGTCCCGCGGCCCGGCGCCGTAGTCCGCCTCGCGTGCGAAGCGCGCGCCGACGCCGAGCAGGCCGAGGCCGAGGAGCAGGAAGAGCGTGATGCGAAGGGGCGACATGGCAGTTCCGGGAAGGACGACGAGGGCGATGACCGTACACGATCCACATCGGCCGGAAAGCCACTGGACAAGGTGCCACCGGTCTTTCTAGGGTGCGCCGTTCCGCAGACCAGAGCCGCGAGCCGCATGCCGACCCGCCCCCAGCGCCGCGCCAACGGCCTGACCATCCTCAACAGCGCACACCCGCGCATGCGCGCCCTGAAGCGCGCCGGTCACGTCGCGGAGATCCACGGCAACAAGCTCTGGAACTCGAGCTTCCTGGTGATGGAGCACCTGAAGAAGCACCCCCTGCCGAAGCGCGCCCGGGTGCTGGAGATCGGCTGCGGCTGGGGCCTGCTGGGGATCTGGTGCGCGAAGACCTTCGACGCGCGCGTCCACGGCATCGACGCCGATGCGAACGTGCTGCCCTATCTCCGCCTGCACGCGGAGCTGAACGGCGTCGAGATGAGCTGCGAGCGGAAGACCTTCGATCAGCTCACGACGCGAATCCTGGCGAACTTCGACGTGATCCTCGGCGGCGACATCTGCTTCTGGGACGAGCTCGCGCTCCAGCTCTACAACCTGATCCGGCGCGCGAAGCGCGCAGGCGTCGGCACCGTGATGATCGCAGACCCCTGCCGGCCGCCCTTCACGGCCCTCGCGGAACGCTGCGAAGCGCAGCTGGAAGACGCCCGTCGTGTGGACGTGCGCGTCACGCGCCCGAAACCGGCGTCGGGGCAGATCCTGATCGTGCGCTGAGCGCGCTCAGTTGCGCTGCAGCACGGCGCCCGCGCGCTCGCCGGTGAGCACGCCGTCACGCAGGGCGAAGCGGCCCGCGATCAGCACGTGCGTGAGGCCCTCCGAGAGCTGATGCGGATCCGTGAAGGTGGCCCGGTCGACGAGCGCCTCGGGATCGAAGACGACGAGATCGGCCACGAGGCCCGGCCAGATCACGCCCCGTTCGGACATGCGATAGACCTGCGCCGGCAGGGACGTCATGGTGCGCACGGCATCCTCGAGCGACTGCAGCCGCTCCTCGACGACGAAGCGCCTGATGCGCCGCGGGAAGGTGCCGTAGCTGCGCGGATGCGGTACGCCGCGCCCCCGCGGCACGAGTCCCCCGTCCGATGCGGTCATGGTCCAGCGCTGCAGCATGAGCGTGCGCACGTCCCCATCCTGCATGTTGAAGGACACGATGCCCGCGCCGCCGGCGAGGAGCATGCGCAGCGCGGCGTCCACGGGCTCGACCTCCCACTGCTCCGCCACCTCCGAGAGCCGGCGCCCTTCGAGCGTCTCGTCCCAGGGAACGCGTCGGAACTGGATCCGCTCGGCGCCGCCGCGCCGCGCGAGGTTCTCCGCGACCGCCTCGCGGATGCGGCTCGCGTCCGGCTCCGAGGTCAGGCGCGCCCGCGTCGCCGCTTCACCGCCGGCCTGTGCCCAGCGCGGCAGCAGCGCGGGTGCGAGGCCCGTCGCCGATGCCAGGTAGGGATACTGATCCGCGTAGACCTCCACGCCCTCGGCGCGCGCCGCCTCGATGCGTTCGACGATCCGCTCCGACATGCCCCACACGGGCGGGCCGAGCGCCTTGATGTGCGTGTGCACGCCGGGCAACCGCGCTTCCCGCGCCACGGTGATCACTTCGTCGAGCGCTGCCAGCAGACCGATGCCGTAGTTCGACTCGTCGCGGACGTGGCTCTGGTAGGCCCCTCCGAAGGCGCCCGCGACACGCGCGAGCGCCACCAGCTCCTGCGTGTCCGCATAGCTTCCCGGTGCGTAGAAGGGGCCACTCGACAATCCCCAGGCGCCGGCCTCCATGCCGAGGCGCACGAGCGCGCGCATGGCGTCGAGCTCCGCCGCGGTCGCAGGGCGGTCCTCGGCGCCGATCACCGACGCCCGCACCGCACCGTGGGGCACGAACTGCGCGACGTTGACGCCGAGCCCATGGGCCTCGAGCGCCGTGCGCTGCCCGGCGATGTCGACGGCCCCGCCCCCGTCCGGGTTCACGAACACCGTGGTGATGCCCTGCGTGAGCAGCGGCGCGGCGTCGCTCAGTTCCTCCGTGGCCAGCCCCGGCCCGGCGTGGGAATGCGTGTCGACGAAGCCGGGCGTCAGGTAGAGGCCCGTGACGTCGACGCGCTCGACCGCCCGCGCGGCGGACAGATCTCCGATGGCGGCGATACGGCCGTCGAGCAGGCCCAGGTCGGCGCGGAACCAGGGATTGCCCGTGCCGTCGACGACGCGTCCGCCGACGAGCACGAGATCGAAGCTCGGCTCCCGAGCCACGGCGGCCCCGGCCAGGAGCAGCGCCAGCAGCGCTCCCAGAAGACTCCTCCGATGCACGTCGCCTCTCCCCGCCGGCCACCGAGTCGAGAGTATGCATTGCCAGCCGCAGCCCGACGCACTAGCTTCCGGAGCCCGACCGGAACGAGGGAGACGACCATGGGCTATCACCATCTCGCACTGTTCACGCACGACATGAAGGCCATCCACGAGTTCTACGAAGGCGTCATGGGCTTCGAGCTCGTGAAGGTGGAGATCCAGCCGCACAGCACCGGCGGCTGGGCGAAGCACTTCTTCTACCGCATGGAAGACGACTCGAAGTTCATCGCCTTCTGGGAACTGCACGACGTCGAGGGCGCGGACGCGGCCCGCACGGACATCTCCGAGGGCGTCGGTCTGCCCCAGGGCATCAACCACATCGCCTTCGACGTGCACTCGCGCGAGGAACTCGACGCGCGCCGCAAGCAGTGGACCGACGCGGGACTCGACGTGCTCGAGATCGATCACAACTGGTGCCGCTCGGTCTACACGAAGGACCCGAACGGCAACATGGTGGAGTTCTGCCTCACCACGGGCAGCTTCGACGCCGCCGACCGGGAACGCGCCCTCGCCGCCCTCGCCTCGGACGAGCTCGATTTCTCGGAGCCGCCGGGCGGCATGGACATGCATCCGGCGACGGCTGCCTGAGGAGGATCCATCATGCCGCGACTGCGCGAAGTGCCTCGCGCCGAGGCCGATGCGAGCGCCCTGCCGCTCTATGACGCACTCTTCGGCCCCGACCGCGATCCCGTCGCCGAACCGGGCACCGCCACCGGCACGCCCGGCAACTGGTGGACCGTGTTCGCCCTCGTCCCGGACTGCCTC
>JAZBPO010000142.1:0-2396 GCA_036351675.1 Pseudomonadales bacterium | reverse complement strand
GTCGAGGTGCTCCGCGACCGGGCCGTGGCCCTGCCGCCCCTCAACCGTTTCCTCGCCGGTCGCCTCGTGGACGGCACCCGCGCCGCGAAGCTCCTCGAGGCCTTTCGCGGCGCGCCGCCCGCGGACCGGCGCGCGGTCGAGGACCTGCTCCTGCGCGTCTCGGAGATGGTCTGTGAACTGCCCTGGATCGAGGAGATGGATCTGAATCCCGTGATGGTCGACGCCGACGGCGCCGTGGCGGTGGACGCACGCATCGTGCTGAGCCCCCGGAATCCGTCGGCGCGGCCCTACGCGCACATGGCGATCCACCCCTATCCGACCAAACTGGTGACTGAACTCGTCCTGCCCGCCGGCGAGGCGGTGACGATCCGGCCGATCCGGCCCGAGGACGCGACGCTCGAGCGCGACTTCGTCAACGGCCTGTCACAGCGCAGCCGCTATCTCCGCTTCTTGTACAACATGGGCGACATCCCGCCGCAGCAGCTCTCGCGCTTCACGCAGATCGACTACGACCGGGAGATGGCGCTGATCGCGGTGATCCGCGAGCAGGGCCGGGAACGTCAGGTCGGGGTCGCGCGCTATGCAGCGATCGGTGACTCGGGCGAGTGCGACTTCGCGATCGTCGTCGCCGACGACTGGCAGGGGCGCCACCTCGCCGGGCCGCTTCTCGGGCAGCTCGTGGACACGGCCCGGGACCGGCGCTTCGCGACCATGTCGGGCATCGTCCTGCGCGACAACCGGCGCATGCTGGCCTTCGTCCGCAGTCTCGGCTTCGAGACCGAGGCCGATCCGGAGGAGCCGGACCTGATACGCGCGCGCCTCGAACTCTGACGACCATCACGGCGGTGCCGGCGGCCGCCAGTCGTCGAGGCTGCCATGGCGCCGTGCACTGCCCGTCGCCAGCACGATGCTCGCGCCGGGCCGGCGCACCCTCTCGATGGGTACGGACCAGCGCTGCAGACACTCCGCCCGGCCGTCGATCACGGTGCCGTCGGCACAGGTCACGCGGACCCTGCGCGGCCAGGCCTCGTCTCCGGAATCGGCGTCCGCGGGGCAATCGGACACCTCCATGGCCGTGACCGCCGTGACCGCCGTGACCGCACCGTCGCGTTCGAGACAGGCGACGGCCCGATCCGCGAAGCGGATCGCGAGCAGCGCGTGCGCCTCGTCGAGGACGTTCAGGTAGTTGAAGGCCGGTGCGAAACCGGCCCTCGGTCCGGTCTGCTCGTGTCACTTGCCGAGGGGCGCGTCGATCTCGACGGTCTCGGCGCCGACGCGGAGCCTGCCCGTGATGGCTCCCACGCGTTCCCAGCGCCCGCCGCGGCGCAGGCCCGGCGCGCGCGCCCGGAAGCGCAGATCGACGTCGAGGGCCTCGGCCGCGGCGGAAGGGCCCGCTTCCGGATCCTGCGTGGCGGCGACCAGCAGGCGTCCCCGCACGCGCCCGGCGAGCCCCGCGGCGCCCCGCTCCGTCGCCTCGAATGCGAGCCACTGGTCCGCGTCACCGGCGGCCTCGAAGCTGGCTCGAGGGGCGGAGATCGCCGTGATCGCGGGGCCCTGGGGCCGGAAGGTCGGGTCCGCGAGGGAGTGGGGATCGAGCCCCGGCGCAGCGAGGCGCGGCCAGACCTCCGCCTCCCCGGCCTCCGGCCGGCGCGCCAGGCGCAGGGAGAAGTCGATGCCACGCTCCGGATCGAGGGCGTGGATCATGACCGACTCGGCGCAGCTCGCGGCAGGCGCCGCGCTGGCCTCGCCCCCGAAGAGCAGCGTCAGCGCCGCGAGGATTCCTCGCAGGCTCCTCAGAAGGACACCTCCACGGGCCCCGTGACGCGCAGGACCGAGTACTGCCCGAAGCGGGTCTTGAAGGCGCGCCGGAGCGCCTCGATGCGCTCGTCCGCCTCCTCGGCATCGGGATGCAGGATCACGATGACCTTCGATTCGAGGCGGCCGATGCGACCGGACTCGCGGCCGCGCCACTGACCGTAGGCGTCGAGCACGCTGAAGCCGTCCGGGAAGCGCGGCGTCACCTCCGCGTCCAGGAAGGCGCGCCAGGTCGCCTCGTCGATGCGCGGTCCGGCCGGGTCGTCTGCACGCCCGACGGCGAGATACAGCTCCGTGCGCAGCCAGAGCGCCGAGGCCGGTCGCGTGGCGTCCCCGTTCAGCGCCGCTGTCACCTCGACGGGGGACTCCGCCGCAGCACAGTCGACGGCGGCGAGGTAGAAGCAGAGCATCAGCAGTCTGCCCGCCGATCTCACGGGTAGACCTGCTCGGCCGGCTCACCGAAGCCCGCCCCGGCAGGCTGTCGCGGAGCGGGCTCGGTGAACTCGTAGTTTCCGGAGAAGACCTCCCGACGCCCGTCCGGCGCCCACCAGAACCACAGTGCCGTCACGGCCTCGTCGCCG
>JAZBPO010000141.1:0-3128 GCA_036351675.1 Pseudomonadales bacterium | reverse complement strand
TCGCCTTCTCCGCGCACATGAACGCCGCCGAGTACCGGCTGATCCGCCTCGTCGGCGAACTCGACCTGCGGCGCGAGGCCGGCATCTGCGGCACCGATTCGATCCCGGCCTGGCTCGGCTACTACTGCGGCATCGACGGCAACGCCGCGCGCGAGAAACTGCGGGTGGCGCGCGCCCTGCGCGAACTGCCGGAGATCCGCCGGTGCTTCGCCGAAGGCAGGATCAGCTACTCGAAGGTGCGCGCCATCACCCGCGTCGCGGATGCGCACAACGAGAAGCTGCTGCTCAGCTACGGCCTGAATGCGACGGCCGCGCAGATGGAGCGCGTGGTGCGGGGCTACCGCCGGGTCGAGCGCCTCGCCGACCCGGAGACCGTGCTCCGCCAGCGGCAGCGGCGTGGCCTGCGCTGGTGGTTCGACGACGACGGCATGCTCGTGTTCGAGGGGCGGCTGGCGCCGGAGGACGGCGCGCTGTTCATCCGGGCGATCGAGGCCGTGTGCACCCGCATGAAGGAAGACGAACGCGCGGCGGAGTCCGCCGAACTCATCGTCAGGGTACAGGGCGACGTGGACGCGGAGGCAGAGTCGCCGGTGGGCGCGCGCCGGGCGGACGCGCTCGTGGAGATGGTCGAGGCGGGCCTCGGCGCCGTCGACGCGGAGCTGCCGGGCGGCGAACGCACGCTCGTGGTCATGCACGTCCCGGTCGCGCAGGAGCCTGGGAACGCGCATGGCTGCGACGATCCGCCCGGGCCCGAACCCGTCTGCGAGCTCGAGGACGGCCCGGCCGTCCCGCACGAGACCGCGCGCCGCATCGCCTGCGACGCGAGCGTCGTCACCCATCACGAACACGCGGACGGACGCGTCGCGTCCATCGGTCGCCGTTCCCGCACCGTGCCGCACTGGCTGCGTCGTGCACTCAGGCATCGCGACGGCGGCTGCCGCTTCCCTGGCTGCACTCGTACGCGCCACCTCGACGCGCACCACGTCGTGCACTGGGCAGAAGGGGGCGAGACGTCGCTCGAGAACCTCGTCCTGCTCTGCCGGCATCATCACCGGGCGATCCACGAGCGGCGCGTCCAGATCCGCCGCGACGCGAGCGGCGACTTCGCCTTCGCCACGGCCGACGGCCGCTTGCTGCCCAGCGCGTTTCCGCAGAAACCGGGCGACTGCCGGCAACTGGTCCAAGGGAACGAATGGCGCGGCCTCGCGATCGACGGCCACACCGGCCGGCCCGGCGTCGGCTACACGGCGCGGCCGGACTACAGCGCGAGCGTCGCCGCGCTCCGGGCGCGTTCCCATGGCGACGAACGGTCGGCGACGGCGGAACACTCGATGCCCGGCGCGCTGGCGGCGGAGCGGCGCGAAGCGGAGTGATGTTTCCGCGGTAACGTCGGGCTTCGCGGGCAGTAGGTCGGCTGGCCACACGTGGCGCGCATCCGGCGGAAGGGTGAAGGGTTCGATCTCGACTTCGTGGCCCCCGGCCGGGGGCTGCCAGTCTGGCGGTGCGTCGAACCGCGGCCAGCGGCCTGCGCTCGGCGCTCGGGTCAGGGTTCCGCTTGGCCGGAGCGCGCTGCCGCGGCGCGCGTGCTCGGGCCGCTGGACTCAGAAAGGGAAGTCATCGTGGCGCGAGACCGCGTCTATCTCCTCGTCACGGGCGAAGACGTCGGCCACGGCGTCCATGATGCGCAGTACGGGGCCGGAGACGTCGACCCTGCGAAGGCGTGCCCAGGACCATTTCTTCGCAGTGTCCTCGGAGGGGAGGATCGCGTAGCGGACCGGGTCACCTTCCGCTTCTGGATCGGAGTACACGCACAGCCCCATCGTGAAACCGTCCGCTTCGACGCTCACCCACCATCCCCAGTCCTCGGGGTTGAAGCCGTGCACGGTGACACCGGTCTCCGGCAGTCGGGCCGCCAGGTACTTGCACAGGGCCATGCCGTACGTGCCCTCGTTGATGATCTCCTCGTCCTCACCGGCGAGGATCGGGAAGCGATCGGTGCGGATGGCGATGCAGCTGTTCGGGATCATGTCGAGGGAACCTTGCCGGGCCACGCCGAGGCTGGGCGTGCATGACGTGCACGCCGCGTGCACAGGCCTGAAGTCCCTGATGGTGCATGACGAGGGCACGGGCGTCGCGGCGCCCCTCCGGAGGAGCGGGTCGCCTGCTCGGGTCAGGTTCCGCCGGACTGCCCGTAGCGCGCGATCAGCTCGAGCAGCCCGTCATGGATGTCGCTGCGCGAGTAGCACACGAGACCGTCGTCGATGCAGCGCTGGCCGAAGCGGTCCGAGAAGCGGCCGCCAGCTTCCTCGATGAGGCGGGCGTATGGAGCGTGATCCCAGGGCCTGCCGCTGACGTCCACGACACCGTCCAGCCTCCCCTCGGCGACATGCAGGATGGCGTCCAGCGTCGACGGGACGATCGAGAACCGGGCCGAGAGCGCAGAGGCGAGCGTGCCGCCTTCTTTCTCCCAGACCGCGATCCGGGGTCTGCCGGCGGAAGGGCTGGTCGGCATGTCGAGTCTCGAGGGCGTTGCAGAGGACGAGGACAGGACGAAGGCGCCGCCATCCCGTGTGGCGTACCAGGTGGTTTCGCGCGCAGGTCGTGTCACCACGCCGAGGACCACGTCTCCGGATGCCTGCAGGGCGACGTGCGTTCCCCAGTCTTCACGGCCGGCGATGTAGTGCGCGGTTCCGTCGACGGGATCGATGATCCAGACCCGATCGCCCTGGCCGGCTCGGCCGAACTCCTCGCCGAGGATGGCGTCCTCGGGTCGTGCGCTGCGAAGCTCGTCCCTGAGCCGGGTCTCGATCGCGAGGTCCACGTCCGTGACGGGTGAGCCGTCGGCCTTCGCGGGGTGGTGCGCGAGAGCCGTTTGCGCCTTCAGCGCCATCTCGGCTGCGAGAGCGGCCAGGCGGAGCGCCAGTGACAGGTCGTCGGTGAGGTTCAGAGGTACGTCCGCTCGTGCGCCGAAATCGCTTCCAGGGGCCGTGATCGACGACTGCCTTCTTCAGCGACCGCGATCCCCTCGAGGAGACTGTCGATGTCGCGCGTATCGTGAGGACTCCAGTGCCTCGCGATGTCTCGACGCTGCTCCTCGGAAGGTCTCGCCCACTCTTCGAAGTCCGTGG
>JAZBPO010000140.1:0-13625 GCA_036351675.1 Pseudomonadales bacterium | reverse complement strand
TCCGGTCTGGTCACCGGATGGGCGCAGCATCGCATTCAGTCGCTTCAGAGAGGGCATCTTCGAGGTCGCGGTCGATGGGACCGCCGCGCCATCGCTGCGCTTCCCCGTGTCCGATGTCTTCTTCACGCGCCAATGGGTGGATGCAGGCATCCTCTACGCGCCCGTGCGCTTGCTCACCAACAGCGACCTGCTCCTGCGGACTGCCGGCGGCGAGGAGATCGAGGTCGACGGCTCCGCTGCGATCTCCAACTTCGGCGCGATCTCGCCTGACGGGCGCTTTCTCGCCTACTCGAGCGACGCGACCGGTCGTCCGGAGATCTACGTGAGACGCTTCCCGGAAGGCCGGTCGCGCTGGCGGGTGACGCGCACGGGCGGCAACGCGCCCCGCTGGGCAGAGGGCGGCATGGAGCTCTACTTCCAGAGCGACGGCTGGGTGGAGCGTGTGCAGGTTCGCGCGACGGGGGAACGACTCGCCTTCGGACCGACCGAGCAGCGGGTCCGGCTCCACGGGCCGGGGTCCCTTCTGAACGGTCTCTACGACGTCACCGAGGACGGGACGACGCTCGCGTATCTGGAGTACCCGGAATCCGCGCCACCGGTGTTGTTGTACATGACGGGATTGCGCGAGCGACTGGGCGACTGACGCGGTTCGCCGATCGACCGCCCGTCCGGGAGCCGCTCTCCAGGAGCGTGATGATCCCGAGCGCGTCCAGGCCCTCTGCTGCGTCGCGCCGCGTCGGCGAGAGCTTCAGGAGCGGCTGCGTCCGGCCGACTAGCTCTTACCCTGGGGAACAGATTGCTACGGTCTCGGCCCTTCGTCTGGTGCTCTCGATGCACTCGAACCGCGAAGGGGGGCAGGTGTCAGCTTCCGCATAATGTGACGTTTCGATGCATTAACGCATCTGCGCAAGCGGATCGTCACTGAGGTGACATCAATCTGTAATCTTCTGTAGCGTCCAACCCCTGCCTCGGCGTTTTGGGGGATTGTCCGATATGCAGATTGCAGTCATGCGCGGCGCGACCGCGTGCCTTGTCGTGGCGGCCTGCCTTTCCACGATCGGTTGCGCCACGCAACCAACGCATCATCCGAGCATCAAGGACGAACCGGTGGTGACGCTCGCGACGCTGTGTCAGCTCGCGAATCGCGACATCCGGTTGCAGGTATCCATGCCCGAGCTCCACGGCCGGTGTGGCGCCTGGTCGGATCGTCAGACTTCTGTCATGGGGTTCTGACGAAGCGCGAAGGCCAGTCCCGGACAACCGGGACTGGTCGGGTCGTGGGGCGCGGTCTCAGGTGCCGACGGCGGCCTTGCGGCGGATCTTCTCGACGGAGGCGTCGCGGCCGACGAACCAGAGCACGAAGCGGTTGAAGAGATCGGCGTAGAAGGGCATCGGCCGGCGCATGTCGAGCCAGAGCACGACCCGCACCTCGTCCGACTCGTTCGCGGCGTCGTGCAGGTAGTTGTCGTCGAAGATGATCCCTTCGCCCTCGTGCCAGTGGTACTTCTCGCCGCGCTCGATGCGCTCCTTCTCCTGCGAGGCGTTGTCGGCCACGTCGTCGTTGACGCGCAGCCAGCAGCGCTCGTTGGCATTGTTCTCCGGGATCACGACGCCGAGGTGATAGCGCAGATAGCCCTTGTAGTAGCCCCAGTGCGGGGTGATGTACTGGTTCGGGTCGAGGACCGAGAGGAAGGCGGTGTCCATGTTCGGGATGGCCTTCAGCAGCGCGGTGGTCTTCGGTGCGCGCTCGCAGTTCTCCTCGATGAAGCGCCCGCCCGAGGCGAACATGAACACCTTCCACTGCGCCTTGTGGATACCGCCCGCGGTGTAGCCCGCGCCGAGCTCGCGCATGTCCGTGAGCTTGTCCTTGATGCCGAGCAGCTCGAGGCACTCGGCCTTCACGTCCCCGTGCCCGGCCTCGAGTTCGGCGAGGCCCGGGAAGGCGCGGTGATAGTCACGGTCGTAGGCGAGCGTGCGGCGCATGAGGCCCACGTCCTCGAACCAGTGGAAGACCTTGTTCACGGTCTTGGTGAAGAACTTCTTCTTCTTCTTGTTCGGCAGATTCTCGAAGCGCCGGAACAGGTAGAAGGCGCCGCCCGCAAGGGCGAGCAGCACGATGACGACGACGATGGAAGCCAAGACGGACCTCGAAGACGTGGCGGGGTGCGTTTCCTGGGGCGGATTCTAGCGCAAGGGCGCGGTCGTCCGCTGATCCGGGTCAGCGCTTCGCGGCCCGGCGGGCGAGGATCGCGTCTCGCCGCGCCTCCCAGGTGGGATCGAGCAGCCGCTTGTCCCAGCGCCGGTTGGCGAGCAGCCAGAGAGCCGGGTCGACGCGGATCCACGCTTCGAGCATCGACACCATGCGCGTCGTCGTGGCGAGCACGGCGGCTTCCGTGTCCTCGCCCGCTTCCGGCGTGAGTGCCGGACCCGCGTGGATGCGATAGCGCGCGAGGCCCGTGCGTTCCGCGTGCATGGGCACGAGGTCGGCGCCCGTACGCAGGGCGAGGCGCGCGGCGGTCGTCGGCAGGGGCACGGGATGGCCGAAGAAGGGCAGCTCGGCGCCGTCCTCCACGCGAAGGTCGACGAGCGTGCCGACGCTGCCGCCGCCCCGCAGGTGCTTGAGCAGCGGCCGCACGGATTCGCCGCGCGCGTGCGTGCCGCAGCCGAGCTGGGTCCGCGCGCGGGCCATGAGTGCGTCGAGCCAGGGATTCGCGATCGGTGCGTAGAGCGCGACCATGGGTACGCCTGCTCGCGCGATGGCGAGGGCGAGCAGCTCCCAGTTCGCGTAGTGCGCGCCGAAGAAGACGGCGCTGCGGCCCCCTTCGCGGTAGCGTTCCAGTCCCACGTGATCGACGAGCTCGATGTGTCCGCCCACGGCCATGCGCTCGAGGTTCGCGTACTCGCCCATGACCATCCCGAGGCTCTCCCAGGAGCGGCGCGCGAGGTCGTCGAGGCGCGCCGCGTCGGCGTCGGGCTCGATCACGCGCAGCTGCTGTCGGACCAGGGCCGCCTTCTTCGGTGTGCGCGGACCGAAGGTGCGCAGGAACGCGGCGCCGAGGCGGGCCGAGCGCTCCGGTCCGAGGGCGCGCAGCAGGCCCCAGAGCGCATACATGAACGCAGCCTCGACGCGCCAGACCACGCGCGCCAGCCAGGCGTGCTGCTCCAGCTCGTCGGTGAGGCCGGGCGCGAACAGGAACTTCATGCGGCGCGGTCCCGCACGCGGGCCTCGGCACGCGCGACGGCTTCGAGCTCCAGGGTCTTCGGCCAGCGCCGAGCCATGCACATCCATTCCTCGGGGCGCTCGCGGATCCAGCGCTCGTAGACCGCGGACAGGCCGTGCGCCATCTGGGTGATCTGCGCCTCCGTGGATGCGTCGGGATCGTCTGGCGTGATCGGCGCCTCGGCGACGATGCGGAAGCGGCCGCCCGGAAGGCGATGGGCAGTGACGGGAATCAGCGGGCAGCCCTGACGCAGGGCGAGGCGCGCCGGAACGGTGTTCGTCTCCATGTCGTGGCCGAGCAGCGGAACGAGGTCGCCCCCGTCCAGACGGACGTCGGAGGCGAGGCCGATCTTGTGCCCCTTCGCGAGTTCGCGGAGCAGTGCGCGCATGCTGCCGTCGCGCTCGATGAGCTCGACGGGCAGCTCGCTGCGCAGCGCCAGGATCCGGTCCCGGACGTAGGGGTTCGACTCCGGCGCATAGACGATCGTGAGCGGGAAGGCGAAGTGGCCGGCGATGAGGTTGGTGAGCGTCCAGGGGCCGACGTGGCCGGTGACGAGCACCGCGGCGCGCTCGGGGTCGGCGAGGGCGTCAGCGGCCGCCGGATCGACGTCGAACTCGACCAGCTCTTCCATGCGCGCGCGGATCTCGCCGATGTGGGCGATCTCGGCGATGGCGACGCCCAGCCAGCCGAAACTGGTACGAGCCCGGGCGCGCAGCTCGTCCATGGGCGCTTCGGGATGGATGATCGCGAGGTTGCGCAGCAGCTTGGTGGCCACGCCGGTGCGCGGACCGACGGCCCGGAACAGCAGTCGCGCGAACGCGGCCGCGCGCTCCAGCGGCAGGACCCGGAGCAGGTCGAGGAACAGACCGACGCCGAAGGCCTCCAGGCGCCAGCCTGCGCGGAGCAGGCCGTCGCGGTCCTTCAGGAGCGTCCTCGGCAGGAAGTAGAGCTTGGCCATCTCGGATCAGTGCAGAGGCGGGCCGGTGAGTATACCGTCGCGTTCCGCCGGGCCGGCGGCTCGCGTACGCATCGGCCGTGCCGCAGCGTGGCTCAGCCTGCTCCGTCTTCCGAGCTTCACCTTCATCTGGTAGAAAGCGTGATCATCCGGGTGGTGCACGTCGAGCAATCGTCATCGCCCCGATCTGCCGCGTTCGCGCTCAGGGTCGCCCATCGTCTTCGCACGCCGGTCTCCGGCGAGCGCCGTGGCCCCCGCGCGGCCTTCACCTCGGATCATCCCCCCATGGCCGGACAAGCACTTCCAGGCATGCGCTCGACCACTCGGCTGTTCGCCTTCCTGCGCCGCATCCTCGCACCGGAGCGCGACTACTACATCCTGGTGGTCATCTACGGTGTCGGCATCAGCCTGCTTTCGCTGGCGACGCCGATCGCCGTGCAGATGCTCGTGAACACGGTGGCGAACACGGGCCTGACGACGCCCCTGGTGGTGCTGTCGATCTCGCTGTTCCTGCTGCTCGGGCTCGCGGGGCTCCTCAACGCCATGCGCATCCACCTGATGGATCTGTTCGCGCGCCGCTTCTACGCACGCATGGTCTCGGAGATCGCGCTGCGGGCCATCTACGCGGTCAATCCGTTCTTCGCCGACGAGGGCAAGGGGCCCCTGTTCAATCGCTACTTCGACATCATCATCGTGCACAAGACCCTGCCCTACCTCCTCATCGGCGGCTTCACGATCCTCCTGCAGGTGCTCGTGGGCATGGTGCTCGTCTCGCTCTATCACCCGCTGTTCCTGATCTTCAATCTGGTCGTCGCGCTCCTCTGCTGGCTCGTGTGGAGCATCTGGGGTCCGAGGGCCATCGACAGCGCCGTCGAACTCTCGCATCGCAAGCATGCGACCGCGGCCTGGCTCGAGGGTCTCGGTGGCTCCAACGGCTTCTTCAAGTCGGAGCGACACATCGACTACGCGCTCGCGCGGACGGACTCGATCAGCGACTACTACATCTCCCAGCATCGCAAGCACTTCGGCAACTACTTCACGCAGACGATCTGGTATCTGCTGATCTACGCCCTCGCCAGTGCGCTGCTGCTCGGCCTCGGTGGCTGGCTCGTGATCCAGGGCCAGCTGACCCTCGGCCAGCTCGTGGCGGCAGAGCTGGTGCTCTCCGTCGCCTTCTTCGGCATCTCGCAGTTCGGAACCTACCTGACCTACTTCTACGATCTCTGCGGCGCCATCGACGAGCTGTCGCTGTTCTACGACGTCGAACAGGAGCCCTTCATCGAGCGGCCCGCCCCGCTCGGGAACGACGCGCGCCTGACCCTCAAGGAGGCGAGAGGGGATGCGCGCGGGATCGATGCGACCTTCGACTTCTCGATCCCGAGCGGCGCCCGTGTGCTGGCGCACGCCGACAGCCACGCCGTGCAGCGCCTGTTCACGAGCTTCCTGAAGCGCCACGAGGCGCCGCGCGCCGGCATCATCTCGCTCGGGGGTGTCGATCTCATGGGCGTCGCGGTGCACCAGCTGCGTCAGGAGGTGATCGTGCTCGATCGGCCGAACCTGACGGAGATGTCGATCCGGGAGTACCTGCAGCTGAGCGACCAGGGCGGGTCGCCGGAGGCGATCCTCGAGGCGCTCGCCGCCGTCGATCTGGAGGATGCCGTCTCGCAACTGCCCGAGGGCCTCGATACGGAGCTCGCCGCCACCGGCTGGCCGCTCTCGATCAGCGAGACGATGCAGCTCAAGCTCGCGGCGGCGATCATCGCCCGGCCGCGCCTGCTCGTGCTCAACCAGCTCTACGACGTCATGTCGGCCGAGGCGCTGAGTCGCTCCCTCGACCTGCTCCAGTCCGGCGGGCCCGTGACGGTGATCTACTTCTCGAACCGGGAGTGCGAGCTCGACTTCGATCTGTTCATCGACATGCATGCCTCCGAGCAGCCGACCTTCGAGGACTACGAGGCCTTCTACGAGGAGGTCGTGACCTGGCGGCAGGGGCGCATTGCCCGCAGTCCGGCGCTCGCCGCGGGCCGGGAGTCCTGAGTCATGGCCTATCACGCGCTCCACGATGCCTGTTTCACGACGCTGCACGGGATCAAGCAGCCCCGGATCGCGCGGGTCGTCGGTGCGCTCATCGTCGGCCTCACGATCTTCGCGGCGTCGTTCCTCTACTTCACGCCCTGGGTGCAGACCACCATGGGTGCCGGCACGGTCACGGCGCTGAACCCGAACGATCGGCTCCAGGAGATCAACGCGCTCGTGCCCGGGCGCATCATGGAGTGGTACGTCCGCGACGGTAGCCACGTGAAGGTGGGCGATCCGATCGTGCGCATCGCGGACAACGATCCCCAGCTCCTCGAACGCCTCAACGCGGAGCGTGCGCAGGTGCTCGCCAAGCTCGATGCCGCGGAGGCTGCGCGCGAGACCGCCGAGATCGATCTGCGACGGACCACGGAGCTGTTCGAGCAGGGTCTCGCTGCGCGCCGCGAGCTGGAACAGGCCCGGATCCGCGTGGAGCAACTGCGGGCGCCGGTCGCCGAGGCCGCCGCGGAGCTCCAGCGCGTGGACGTGAACCTCTCCAGACAGTCGGTCCAGATCGTCCGTGCGCCGCGCGACGGGACCATCCTCCGCGTGAACGCCGGCGGGGACGCGACCTTCGCGAGCGCGGGCCAGGTCATGGCCACCTTCGTGCCCGACAACGTCGTGCGTGCCATCGAGCTCTACATCGATGGCCGCGACGTCGCGCTCGTGCGCCCCGGTCAGAAGGTGCGCATCGAGTTCGAGGGTTGGCCGATCGTGCAGTTCAGCGGTTGGCCCTCCGTCGCGGTGGGCACCTTCGGCGGCAAGGTCGTCGCCGTGGACCCCTCGGCCAACGCCAGCGGTCGCTTCCGTGTGCTGGTCACGGAGGACGAGAGCGATCCGCACCCCTGGCCGAAGCAGGACTACGTCCGCTTCGGGTCCAAGGCGCGGGGCTGGGTCCTGTTCGAGACCGTGCCCGTCGGCTACGAGATCTGGCGCCAGTTGAACAACTTCCCGCCGGAGTTCGTGCAGCGTGCCCAGGGTTGAGGGTCACAGACTTCCGCGCTGTCTCGTCCTCCTGCTGCTGATCGTCGCGGGATCGGCGCAGGCCGAGCGCGCCCTGGCGCCGCGCGAGGTGCTCGAGGCTTCCGCGCAGCACTTCCCCGCGATCCTCGAAGCGCTCGCGCAGCGCCGCGCCGCCGCGGGCGACGTGCTCGCCTCGCAGGGCGCCTTCGACGTCGTCTTCTCCGCCGACGGTCTCGGCTGGGCCGGTGGCTTCTACGACGGCCGCGTGCTCGAGGGCAAGGCGTCGCGGCGTTTCCGCCCCCTCGGTGCCGAGGTCTATGGCAGCTATGGCCTCTCGCGCGGCGACTTCCCGGTCTATCAGGACGAGAACTTCACCTCCCGGGGCGGCAAGGCGAAGGTCGGCGTCGTGTTCTCGCTGCTGCGCGACCGGCTCATCGACGACGCGCGCTTCGCGGAGCGTGACGCGCGCATCGCCCTGGAAGCGGCGGATCTGGAGGTGCTGCTGACCCGCATCGGTGTCCAGCAGCGCGCCCTCGTCGCCTACTGGCGCTGGGTGAAGACCGGCCATTAGCTCGCCGTCTACGAGAACCTCGTGAAGATCGCCCTCGAGCGCGAGGCCGGCCTCGAGCGCGAGGTCGAGTCCGGCGCGCGCGCGAGCATCTTCCTGACGGAGAACCGCCAGAACATCCTGCGGCGGCAGCGTTTCGCGCGCGCCGCACGCCGGGAGTTCGAGCTCGCCTCGAACGATCTGGCGTTCTACCTGCGCGACGAGGACGGTCGTCCACGGGCGCCGGAGCCCGAGCGCCTGCCCGACGTGCGCGATTCCGAGGCCCACGTCGAACCCGTCTCCGGCAGCGACGTCTCGGCGGCGCTCCTCGAGCGGCCCGAGCTGCGGCTCCTGCGCAATGCCATCGCGCGGGCCGAGAACCGGATCGCACTCGGCGAGAACGAGCTGCGTCCGCGCGTGGATCTGAAGGTCGAGGTCGGAGACGGTCTCGGTGAGACGGGCGAGGGCGGCAGTTCCCGCGACACCACGGACACGATCGTCGGCCTCGAGTTCTCCGTGCCCCTGCAGCGACGCCGGGCAAGAGGCGAACTCGCCGCAGAGCGCGCGGAACGCGACGCGATCCTGTTCGCGGAGCGCCAGTTGTCCGAGCGCATCGAGATCGAGGTGCGGAACATCCTCGTCGAACTCGATGCGGCCACGGAGCTGGTCAACATCGCCTCGGAGGAAGTCACCCAGGCGCGGCTCATGCAGCAGGCCGAAGTGCGGCGCTTCGAGAGTGGGGCGAGCGACTTCTTCCTCGTCAACATCCGCGAGGAGGCGGCGGCGGACGCGCGCGTACGCTTCCTGTCGGCGGAACTCGAACGGCGCATCGCGGAAGCGGAGGACGCGGCCGCGACCGTCGATCTGCCGAGCCTCGGCCTCGAGGAATCCTGAGGGACGGCGCACGTGGTCGACCTGAGCCCCGATCTCGTCGCGACCGTCGCCGCACGCCTCGCGCCGTACGTGCGCCGGACGCCGGTCCTGCTCACGGAAGCCTTCGGCGCGCCCATGGCCGTGAAGGCCGAGCATCTCCAGCACACCTCCTCCTTCAAGTTCCGCGGCGCCCTCGCGCGTCTGCTCGCGCTCGACGACGCGGAGCGCGCACGCGGCGTCGTCACGGCGTCGACGGGCAACCACGGCATCGGCGTCGCGACGGCCGGCCGCCGCCTCGGCGTGCCCGTCACGGTCTGCGTCGCCGAGGACACGGACCGTGCCATCACCGGGCGCCTGGAGCGCCTCGGGGCGTCCGTGCTGCGCGTGGCGAGTCGGGACTGCGCCGATGCGGAACGCGAGGCGCGCCGCATCGGCGCGGCGGACGGCCGCACCTTCGTCTCGCCCTACAACGATGCCGTCGTGGCGGCCGGGCAGGGTTCCATCGCCGTCGAACTCCTCTCGCAGCTCGACGAGCTCGCGTGGCCGGGCCTCGACGCGGTCGTGGTGGCGGTGGGCGGTGGGGGGCTCGTCTCGGGCATCGCCACCTGGGTCGCGCATGCCCTGCCGGGTGCCAGGGTCGTCGGTGCGCAGCCGGCGGCCGACGCGGCCATGGCCGCGTCGGTGGCGGCCGGCCGCATCATCGAGGTGGCCGCGCGCCCGACGCTCTCCCACAGCACGGCCGGCGGCATCGAGGAGGGCGCGATCACCTTCCCCGTCTGCCGCGATCTCGTCGCGGACTGGGTACGGGTGGAGGAGGACGCGATCGTGGACGCGGTGCGGCGCATGATCCTCGAGGAGCATCAGCTCGTGGAGGGCGCGGCAGGCGTGGCGCTGGCGGCCGGTGCGGAGTTCCTGCGGCGGGAACCGGATGCGCGCGTCGCCGTGATCTCCTGCGGCGCTCGCCTCACCCCGACGGAGCTTCAGGCGGTGCTGGCGGCGTGAAGGCGCTGCGCGCGCCAGCACTGGAGGCGCGCGCCGCCGGGCTTCGCCGCGAGCTCGCGGCGCGCGCGGCTCGCAGCGAGGAAACGGTGCGCATCGTCCGCGCGCCCTACCGCATCTGCCCCGTCGGCGCTCACGTCGACCATCAGTTCGGCCCCGTCTGCGCGCTCGGCCTCGAGCACGCCTTGCTCATTGCCTGGCTGCCCGTCGACGACGGCCACCTCACGCTGGCGAGCCGGAATTTCCCGGGTACGGTGCGAATCCCGCTCGACGCGGCGCTCACGGCGCAGGGTGACTGGGGCGACCACGCGCGCGGCGCCGTCGCCGCGCTGCGCGCGCAGGGAATCGTGCCGGCGGGCCTGATCGGGCTCGTCGACGGGGCCTTCGGCGAGTCCGGGCTCTCCTCCTCCGCCGCGGCGGGCATCGCCTATCTGCTGGCGCTCACGGAGCGTGCGGGCGTCCGGCTCGGCGCCACCGCACTGATCCGTGCCCAGGGCAGCATCGAGCAGGACTTCCTCGGCCTCGCGAACGGGCTGCTGGATCCGGCTGCGGTGGTACTCGCGGAAGCCGGCGCTCTGCTGCGCATCGACACGCGCGATCTCGGGCATCGGACGGTACGTTCCGCCGCCGCGGCGGACGTCTGCTTTCTCGCCGTGTCGGCCGGGCAGCGGGAAGCACTGGTCGCCGGCTCGCGCTTCAACGACCGCGTCGCGGAGTGTCGGGCGGCGGCGCGCCTGCTCGCGGAACGCTGCGCCTTCCCGGATCCGGCGCCGCGCCTCGGCGATCTGCCGCGCGCGCTGCTCGCCGAGCATGGCCCGGGCCTGCCGGCACCGCTCGCGCGGCGAGCGCGGCACTTCCTGACCGAGACGGAGAGAGTGGACGCGGCCCTCGCGGCATGGGAGCGTTCCGATGTGGAGGCCTTCGGCGCGGCCATGAGGGCTTCCGCGCGCAGCTCCATCGACGACTACGAGACGGGAAGTCCACCGATGGTCGACCTGCTTCGCACACTCGACGCGCTTCCCGGCGTACACGGGGCGCGCTTCTCCGGTGCCGGTTTCCGGGGTTGCTGCGTGGCGCTCGTCGACTGCGCCGCAGCGGAGGACGTCGCGGCGGAGGCGATCGATCGCTACGCCCGCCTCCGGCCCGAACTCGCGCGCGACAGCTTCGCTCTCGCGAGCCGGCCCGCCGCGGGCGCGGGGCCGCTGTGAACGTCGTCTTCCTCGCCGCGGGCTTCGGCACGCGTCTCGTGCACATCATCGGTGACCGGCCGAAGGCGCTGGTGGAAGTCGGCGGCATGGTGCTCCTCGATCACCTGCTCGCCCGGGTGCGGTGCCTGCCGGACGTCGAGCGCATCCTGCTCGTCAGCAATCATCACTATCTCGAGCAGTTCCGCGCCTGGCAGCGGGGCAGCGGTGCCAACGACGTGGAGATCCTCGACGACGGGGCGAGGGACGCTGAGTCGCGGCTCGGGGCGATCGGAGATCTCGCCTTCGCCCTCGAACGGCTCGGGGCCGGCCAGGACGCGCTCGTGCTGGCGGCGGACAACGTGCTCGGCTTCGAACTGGGCCCGCTCGTGGACCGCGGTCGCGCGACGGGATCGAGTGTGGTCGCGGTGCGCCGGAATCCCGATCTCGAGGACCAGCGCCTGCGCGGCAATCTCGAACTCGCCGCGGACGGCCGCGTCGTCGCCTTCGTCGAGAAGCCCGAGGTACCGATCGGCCCCTGGTCCTCCGCGCCGCTCTACTACTTCCAGGCCACCGCCCTGGGGCGCGTCCGCGAGTATCTCGACGCCGGCGGTCACCGCGACGCGCCGGGCCATTTCCTCGCCTGGCTGCACACGCGCGAGCCGCTTCAGGGCTGGGAGCAGACCGGCCCGCTGCTCGACGTCGGCAATCCCGTCTCCTGGGCCGAGGCCGAGCAGCGCATCGCCGAGGATCCGGCGCGCTACGGTCTGCGCCCCGCTTGAGCCTGCTTCAGCGGCGGCGCAGCCGCGCGTAGTGATCGTGCACGACCTGCCATGCCGCCGTGCGCCGCCCCCTGCCGTTCACGAGCCCCTTGCGATCGAAGTAGTCCTGGATGCCCGGCAAGGGCCGCTTCGGCGTACGGAAGTCCTCGAGGATCCCGGGTGAGGTGCCGCGCAGGAAGGGGATGCGCGACTGCATGTCGAACTGGGCCCGGTACACGGCGGCCTGCTGGTCCTCGGTCCAGTACTCGTCGGGGCGCATGAACAGCGCCGCCGTGACCGAACGCATGGTCAACGGGCCGCTGCGCCACTAGAATCCCGGCCGCTCAGTCATTCCGTGGAGAAAAGACGACACATGGCGATCATCACCTTCATCGAGCACGACGGCACGAAGCACGAAGTCGTGGCGACCGAGGGCATCTCGGTCATGGAGAACGCCATCCAGAACGGCGTACCCGGCATCGATGCCGACTGCGGCGGCCAGTGCTCCTGCGCCACCTGCCATGTGTACGTGAAGCCGGACTGGTTCGCGAAGACGGGCACGATCGGCGACATGGAAGAGTCCATGCTCGACCTGAACCCCGAGCGCCAGGAGACCTCGCGCCTGTCCTGTCAGATTCCCTTCACGGCGGATCTCGACGGCCTCGTGGTCGATCTGCCCGAGTTCCAGGGCTGATCGCCGACCTCCCTCGCCCCGCGTCCGCCACGGGCGCGGGCGTCCGGTGAGTTCACCATGACCGAC
Source organism: Pseudomonadales bacterium (assembly GCA_036351675.1). Classification (GTDB taxonomy): domain Bacteria; phylum Pseudomonadota; class Gammaproteobacteria; order Pseudomonadales; family Azotimanducaceae; genus JAZBPO01. The sequence goes on along the minus strand of JAZBPO010000140.1, from coordinate 1,286 downwards.
CCCGCACGCGGCGGCCCGCTCGCGGGCGTGCGCGTCGTCGACGCGTCCACCATCGTCTTCGGCCCCTTCGCCTCGCTCATGCTGGCGGACCTCGGCGCCGAGGTGATCAAGATCGAGAACCCGCGTTCCGGTGGCGAGGTCATGCGCCACGCCGGCGCCACGCCCACGCCGGGCCTCGGCCCGATCTTCATGGCCCTGAACCGCAACAAGCGCTCCGTGGCCCTGGATCTCTCCTCGGCCGCCGGCAAGCGCGCGCTGACCAAGCTCCTCGAGGGCGCCGACGTCTTCTTCCACAACGTGCGTCTCGCGGGCATGGAGCGCCTCGGCTTCGGCTACGAAGCGGTTCGTGAGCTCAATCCCTCGATCGTCTACGTGCACTGTGCCGGCTACGGCGCCGAGGGGCCCTACGCGGGTCGCCAGGCGCTCGACGATCTCGTGCAGGGCGCCACGGGCTTCGCCGATCTCGCGACGCTGCGTGACGGTGGCCCGCCGCAGTACGCGCCCTCGGTCATCGCGGACAAGTCCGCCGGGCTCTATGCCTTCGGCGCGACCACGGCGGCGCTCTACCACCGCGCCACGACGGGCGAGGGCCAGTTCGTCTCCGTGCCCATGTTCGAGGCCTTCACGCACTTCCACATGGTGGAGAACCTCTACGGCCAGACCTTCCCGGCGATAGACGGGCCCATGGGCTATACGCGGACCACGAGCATCAATCGCAAGCCCTATGCCACGGCCGACGGCTTCATCTGCATCGTTCCCTACCTGGACGATCAGTGGACGCGCTTCTTCGAGCTCGGTGGCCGTGCCGATCTCGCCGAGGATCCGCGCTTCGCGGGCCACGCCTCGCGCACGGAGCACACGGACGAGCTCTACGCGCTCATCGAGGAGGTGGCGCGGACGCGCACCACGGACGAGTGGATGACCCTGCTTGGTGAGGCGCAGATCCCGGCCATGCGGGCGAACCGCAATGGCGAGGTGCTGGACGATCCGCATCTGAACGCGGTGGGCATGTTCGAGGAGCGGAAGCATCCGGTCGCGGGTACCTATCGCGCGGTGCGGCCGCCGCTCGATTTTTCCGGGAGTCCGGCGTCGATCCGGCACGAGCCGCCGGTGCTGGGGGCCGATACGGCCGAGGTGCTGGGGGCTGCTGGGGTCACGGACGAGGACCTGGCCGAGATCCTGTCCTTGCTGGCGGGGGCCTAGGTGCTGTTCGTTGCGATCGGAGAGGGTGTCGCATCCGGGGCGGCGGGGCGCCCACCCGGCGCAGGGGGCGAAGGGCGGGGGTG
>JAZBPO010000139.1:0-15676 GCA_036351675.1 Pseudomonadales bacterium | reverse complement strand
GTCGGTGAAGGCCATGGCGGACGGGCCCGGCAGCGGCGACGGCTCAGCCGTCGGCCGCGGTCTCGATACCCGTGTCGGAGGTGCCACCCCCGGCGCCGTCGCCCTCGGGCGTACGCGCGAGCCGCTCGATCTCCTGCTGGAACTCGCTGATGTCCTGGAAGTCGCGGTAGACGGAGGCGAAACGCACGTAGGCGACCTGATCGAGTCCACGCAGCGCGTCCATGACCAGCTCGCCCACCTCCTTCGACGGCACCTCGCGCTCGCCGCGGCTGCGCAACGCGTGCTGCATGCGCCCGATCGCCGCCTCGACCGCATCCACGGACACCGGCCGCTTCTCGAGCGCCCGCTGCAGGCCGGCGCGCAGCTTCCGTTCGTCGAAGGGCTCGCGCGTGCCGTCGTTCTTGACGATGCGCGGCATGATCAGCTCCGCGGTCTCGAAGGTGGTCCAGCGTTCACCGCAGGACAGACACTCGCGCCGGCGCCGGACCTGCTCGCCGCCGCCCACGAGTCGCGAGTCGATGACCTTGGTGTCGGCCGCGCTGCAGAAGGGGCAGTGCACGGGACCGTCCGCTCAGCTCGCGGCAGCCCGGCGCAGCGGCTCGCTGGTCGCGCCGTAGACCGGGAAGCGCATGCAGAGCTCCAGCACCTGATCGCGCACGCGCTCGATGCGACGCTCCACCTCCGCTTCGGCATCCGCCTTGCCCGCGTCGTCGGCGGCGGCGACGGCTGCGAGCGCATCGAGTACGTCGCACATCCAGCCCGTGAGTTCGCGGCACTCGGCTTCACCGAAGCCGCGCCGCGTCGCCGCCGGCGTCCCGATGCGCAGGCCCGAGGTGACGAAGGGCGAACGCGGATCGTTCGGCACGGCGTTCTTGTTGACGGTGACGTTGGCGCGGCCGAGTGCCGCGTCCGCGGCCTTGCCGGTGACGTTCTTGTCGACGAGATCGAGCAGGAAGAGGTGGTTGTCCGTGCCCCCGGAGACCACCTTGTAGCCACGCTCGACGAATACCCCGGCCATGACCCGGGCGTTGGCGACGACCTGCTCCTGGTACGCACGGAAGGAGGGCTCCATGGCCTCCTTGAAGCACACGGCCTTGGCGGCGATCACGTGCATCAGCGGTCCGCCCTGGGAACCCGGGAACACGGCCGAATTGAGCTTCTTCTGCAGCGCTTCGTCGTCGCACGCGAGGATGATGCCGCTGCGCGGGCCGGCGAGGGTCTTGTGCGTGGTGGAGGTCACGACGTGCGCGTGCGGCACGGGCGACGGATAGACGCCGGCCGCGACGAGGCCCGAGACGTGGGCCATGTCGACGACGAGCCAGGCGCCGACCTCGTCGGCGATCTCGCGGAACTTCGCCCAGTCCACCACACGCGAATAGGCACTGAAGCCGGCGACGATCATCTTCGGACGATGCGCGAGCGCGAGCGCGCGCACCGCGTCGTAGTCGATGAGCCCACTCTCGGGATCGATGCCGTACTGCACGGCGTTGTAGGTCTTGCCGGAGAAGTTGGGCGCCGCGCCGTGCGTCAGGTGGCCGCCGGCGTCGAGGCTCATGCCGAGGATGGTGTCGCCGGCCTCCAGGAGCGCGAGATAGACCGCGGCGTTCGCCTGCGAGCCGGAATGGGGCTGGACGTTGGCGTAGGCGGCGCCGAACAGCTGCCTGGCACGTTCGATGGCGAGCATCTCCGCCTTGTCGACGTACTCGCAGCCGCCGTAGTAGCGCTTGCCCGGATAGCCCTCGGCGTACTTGTTCGTCAGCACGCTGCCCTGCGCCTCGAGCACGCGTGGCGAGGTGTAGTTCTCCGAGGCGATGAGCTCGACGTGTTCTTCCTGGCGTCGCGCCTCGTCGGCGATGATCCCGGCGAGCTCCGGATCGAAGTCGGCGATCGACATGTCTCGGTCGTACATGGGCACTCCTGAAGGGAAGCGAGCGCACCGCGGAAAGCGGTGCCGATGGCCGGAGAGGGGCTCCGACGACCCTGCATGGGCTCCGATTGTACGCGACCCGCGGGACGCCGGGCACGCGAGCCCTCCACATCCCCACCATGCGCCCCGCTCATCCCCGAACCTGAACGAGGGGTCAGGGCTCCCTGTTCAGGTTCGGTCTCGAAGGCGGGCCGACGACGTCCGGACGTCCGTTCAGTGGCGTGGGCGCGGCTTCTCGGTTCCGGGTCATCGCATCCGGGGCTGCGCGGCACCGGGAACGCGCACACCGCCGAAGCTGAACAGGGGCCCTGGCCCCGCCGTTCAGGTTGGCGAGGGGGGCCGGTTGGATTAGGGTTGCGCCCGCTCCCGTGTGACCCGCGCCGCATGCAGATCCCGCATGCCGGCGCCCAGACTTCCGAAGGTGCCCCATGGCCCAGTACGTCTACACGATGAACCGTGTCAGCAAGACCGTGCCGCCGAAGCGCGAGATTCTGAAGGACATCTCCCTGTCCTTCTTCCCGGGCGCCAAGATCGGCGTCCTCGGACTCAATGGCGCCGGCAAGTCCACGCTGCTGCGCATCATGGCCGGCGAGGACAAGGAGTTCGAGGGCGAGGCCCGCCCGCAGACCGACATCAACATCGGCTACCTGCCCCAGGAGCCGGAGCTCGATCCGAACAAGGACGTGCGCGGCAACGTCGAGGAAGGCGTGGCCGAGGCCCGCAATGCCCTCGCCGAGCTCGACAAGGTCTACGCCGCCTACGCCGAGCCCGATGCGGACTTCGACGCCCTCGCCAAGCGTCAGGCGGAGCTCGAGGACATCATCCAGTCCACGGACGCACACAACCTCGACAACCAGCTGGAGATCGCCGCCGAGGCGCTGCGGCTGCCGCCCTGGGACGCCGACGTCAGCAAGCTCTCCGGCGGTGAGCGCCGCCGGGTCGCGCTGTGCCGGCTGCTGCTCTCCAAGCCCGACATGCTGCTGCTGGACGAGCCGACCAACCACCTCGACGCAGAGTCCGTGGCTTGGCTCGAGCGCTTCCTCGTGGACTTCCCCGGCACCGTCGTGGCCATCACTCACGACCGCTACTTCCTCGACAACGCGGCCGGCTGGATTCTCGAGCTCGACCGCGGCCGCGGCATCCCCTACGAGGGCAACTACTCGACCTGGCTGGAACAGAAGCAGGTGCGACTCGACCAGGAGAAGCGCGACGAGGCGGCCCACCGTCGCGCCCTGAAGAGCGAGCTCGAGTGGGTCCGCTCGAACCCGAAGGGTCGGCGCACGAAATCCAAGGCGCGGCTCGCACGCTTCGAGGAGATGCAGTCGAAGGAGTACCAGTCGCGCAACGAGACGAACGAGATCTTCATTCCGCCGGGCCCGCGCCTCGGCGAGAAGGTCATCGAGTTCGAGCACGTCACCAAGGGTTACGGCGATCGCATCCTGATCGACGATCTCTCCTTCCGCATCCCGCAGGGGGCGATCGTCGGCATCGTCGGACCGAACGGCGCCGGCAAGACCACCCTGTTCCGGATGATCGAGGGCCACGAGCAGCCCGACAGCGGCACCATCACGGTCGGCGAGACCGTGAAGATGGCCAACGTCGGCCAGATGCGCGACGAACTCGACGACTCGAAGACCGCCTGGGAAGAGGTCTCCGACGGTCTCGATCTCATGGACATCAACGGCTGGGAGGTGCCCTCACGCGCCTACCTCGGCCGCTTCAACTTCAAGGGTTCGGATCAGCAGAAGCGCGTCGGCCAGCTCTCCGGCGGTGAGCGCAACCGCCTGCAGCTCGCGAAGGTGTTGAAGCAGGGTGCGAACGTGCTGCTGCTCGACGAGCCCACCAACGACCTCGACGTGGAGACGCTCCGCGCCCTCGAGGACGCCATGCTCGAGTTCCCGGGCACGGTGCTCGTGGTGAGCCACGACCGCTGGTTCCTCGATCGCATCGCCACGCACATCATGGCCTACGAGGGCGAGGGCCGCGTGGAGTTCTTCGAGGGCAACTACCAGGAGTACGAAGCGGACCATCGCAAGCGTCTCGCCGACGCCGGCGAGGACCCGGACCGCCCCCATCGCATGAAGTACAAGAAGCTCGCCTGAAGCGGGGCCGCCCCCGGGCGGCCTTCAGGCCCAGTCGGTGCGCCGGCGACGCTTGCCGAAGGAGGCGGCGATCCAGGCGAGCAGCGCACCTGCGACGACGGCGCCGAGGCCCCACTTGATGCCGTCGCTGAGGTTGTCGTTGCGCAGCTGCAGGTTCTCGTCGGAGAGCTCGTCCACACGGCTGCGCATGGCACGCGCTTCGCCCTGGAGCGTCTCGAGCGCGGCGGCTGTCTCGAGGGCCCGAGCGGAGGTCTCACGAATACGCGCGAGCTCCGCCTCGAGACGCTGAACCTCCGAGGACGCCTCGGCATAGGCCGAGTCGAGATCACCGGCCTCACCGCGCAGGCGCGAAAGTTCGTCCGCCAACCGGTCACGCTCTTCGACCAGGCCCGCCAGCTCGCGCTGCGCCGCCTCGAGACGCGCGGCAGCCACCGGAGTGCCGGTGGTGTACTGCGCCTGGATCCAGCCTTCCTTGTCCTTCGCCCGGATCCGGATCCACTCCTCACGCGTCTCGAGCACGGTGATCGGCGTCCCGCTGGCGAGAAAATCGATGATGCGATTCTGGAACGTGGGACCCGAGCGCATGTCGACGCGGAGCTGATCGTGGATCCAGCGTTCCGCGGCGTCCTCGGCCGAGGCCACTGCGCCTCCGCCGAGCAGCAGGGCCAGCCACGCGAGGGACGCGGTACGGGACAGTCTGGGCAGTAGGGCGGCGATCATTGCTCGGGTCCTAGGGCGGTCGTCCCCCGCACTGGCCGGGAAACGAGGATCAGTCATGCGCAGGCGTCACGAACGTGGCGCTCCGCGGGGCATTCACGGGAGCCTAGCGAATGCCTGCCACCTTGCTCCAGCGGTCGGGACGCGGCCGTGATGCGCTTCGCGGCGACGGAACGGGTGCCGCACGCTGTCGTCCGGGACCGCCTGGCCCTCCCGCAGAGCTGCGAGCGCTGCCGGTGACGACGAATCCCGACGCAGCCACGGCCGACGGCACCCGGACGCGTGGCACCCGAAGGGGCGATCACTTCCGCGCCCGCCGGGCGAGATCCGCGATCACCGGATAGTGATCGGAACCCGTCGTCGCGCCGCGCATGCGCCTCGTGACCACCAGTTCGCCGCCAGCGAGCACGTGGTCGATGGGCGTCAGCAGCAGCGGCAGCTGGGCGGGCCAGCTCGGCACGGAGCAGGAAAGCGGCGAGGCGCAGTCCAGCCCGGAGCGCCGCACGAGGCGGTCGAAGCGCGGCGAGAAGGCCGAGGTGTTCAGATCACCGAGCAGCAGTACGTCGCCGCGCGCGGCGGCGGCGACCTCGGCCGCCCAGTCGAGCACCTCGTTGCGGGCACCGAGGGCCCAGTGCGCGCTGGGCGGATGCGTGTGCAGGGCCACGACGACGAGGGGGATACCGTCCACGTCGAGCAGCAGATGCAACGCCGGCCTCCCCGGCGCCTGATCGGCGTTGAACTCCTCGCGCGCCCGGAGCGGGTAGCGCGACAGGAACCTGAGCGAGCGACCCTCCGCGGCCGGCCAGGCGAGACCGTAGGCGTAGGCTTCCTCGACGCGCGCGAAGGCGCTCCGCGCCTCCGGGTCGAGCACTTCCGGAAACTCGGACAGCCAGACGAGATCCGGCGCCAGCTCCTCCAGCTGCGCCGCGGCGGCGATCACCGCCGCCGGGCTCTGACCGAGATTCGCCGCGTAGACGCGACCGAGCGGGCGGACGACATCGGACCGAGCGCGCGCGGCGGACAGCTCCGTGAGCGCGTCCGGAAGCAGCAGGAGCAGGAACGCGAGGGCGCGCAGGCGCCGCCCGCGCCAGGCGAGGACCCCGGCAGCGACGAGCGCCAGCAACGCACCCTGCAAGGCGAAGCTGCTGAGGACGTCGACCCACAGGGCATCGGCCGGCAGCAGCAGGCGCGCGGGCAACAGCGGGACGAGCGCGACGAGCAGCAGGTAGCTCGCCGCCCTGCCGAGTCGAGTCAGAACGGAACTGGCCCGCGCCCGCGAGGGCGCGGCTGCGGAACCTTCGATGACGGCGCTACCGCTGCTGCCCGGAGCCCGCGACGCTAGCGCGCCACCTCCCGCACGGCAAACGGTGCAACGCGAAGGCTCACTGCGGCCGCGGGACGAGCGCCAGCTGACGCGATTGCGCCACCAGACGATCGGCCGCGTCCCAGAGCTCACCGTCCTCCTCCAGGAAGCCGCCGGTGACGAAGCGCGTGGTGAAGCGCGCACGCAACCAGCCCGGAACCGGACGCGCACGAACGTGGCAGGTGAGTTCGACGGTCGGCGTCCAGCCCACGGGGAGGCGGGCGTTGAAGATCGTCGGCGGGAAGGCGTCGAGACCGAGCAGGAGTCCGATCGTGTCCACCGCATCGACGCCCGGGAGGCGGAACCAGCCGCGCATGCGCGCCTCGCCGGACGGCTGGCCGACGCGGAAGCCTGCATCCTCGGGATGCAGGCGCAGGTCGACGCGGCCCATGAAGGGCGGCGCGAAGCCCTCGTCACTGGCAGAAGAGATGCAGTCGTCGACCGGAGGCAGCTCGGGCGGCGCGGCCCCGATCCGCTCCGGCCCCTCCGCGCTCGCCTCCAGATCGCCGAACGCGCCGAGCACCTGCAGCAGGCGCTTCCCACCGCTGTCGAGCGATGCGGTCACGGTCGCGAAGCGGCGCCCCTCCTTGACGGTCGTGCAGTGGACGGCGGCTGCCCCGGGGCGACCCGGACTCAGGTAGTGGGCGCTAATCGAGACCGGATCCGGTCGTCCGCTGTGACGCGCCATGGCACGGGCCGTGAGGGCGAGCAGATACCCGCCGTTGGCATTGCCGCCGATGTCCCAGCCGGCACGGATCTCGGTGGCGAAGCGCGCGTCGCCGACGGGCTCGACGGCGGTGTCCTGGGCAAAGGTCATGGTCACTCCGGCATGGGGGCGGGCACGAGGATTCGACAGGAGGCGTCAGGTTTCGTCAAGAAACTAATCTGTCACGCGCGCGGCGACGGCGGCCTTCCCCTGCGCCACCACGTCCTCGACGATCTCGTTGGGCACCAGCACCGTGAGGCTGTAGTGCGCGATGCGCCAGCGGCCATCCTCGCGCAGCAGGACGCCGGTCCCGCGGCAGGGACCGAGCGCCTGCCCCTCGAGCAGTTCGTCGAACCAGATCACGTCGCCGGCGCGGGCGAGATGGCGCTCGACGGGCACGTAGGTCCAGCCGACACCGGTCGCGAAGCGTGCGCGCGTGTAGTCGCGGAACTCCTCGACGGGCTAGCGTTCGGTCGCGTCCGTGCCGAGGAACACGGCGTCGTCGGTGTAGAGCTCGAAATAGCCGTCGAAGTCGGCAGCGCTGGCCCGCGCATGGAGCGCATCGAGCACCTCCTCGGGCGTGGCCGGGGCGGCCAGCACCGGCGAGCCGGTGGCGAGCAGGCCGGCGAGCAGCAGTGCGGAGGTCATTCGCATGGACGTTCTCCTCTGTTCGATGGGCGCGGCTAGGCGCCGACGCCCCGGGACTTCAGGTGACCCGGGCGCGGCGCGAGAAGCGTCGGTCACGATGGCGCCCGGACACGAGCACCTCCTCGAGGCGGACGACGGCATCGAAGATGTCCGTGAAGCGCAGGTACAGCGGCGTGATGCCCAGCCGCAGGAGATCCGGCGCGCGGAAGTCACCGACGACGCCCTCGGCGATCAGCGCCTGCGTCAGCGGCCAGGCCTCGGCGTGGCGGAAGGCGACCTGGCTGCCGCGCTGCTCCGGATCGACCGGCGAGGCGAGTTCCAGCTCGCCCGCCACCTCGCTTTCCCCGACGAGCCGGATCAGCGCTTCACCGAGGGCGACGGACTTCGCACGCACGGCGGCGAGATCGACCTCGTCGAAGACGTCGAGCGCACCCTCGAGGGCTCGGCAGGCGAGGATCGGCGGCGTACCGGCGAGCAAGCGGTCGATGCCCGGCGCGGGCGCATAGCCGGGATCGAAGTCGAAGGGCCGGGCGTGACCCATCCAGCCGGTGATGGGCTGCTGCGCGGCGGGGTGGTGGCGCTCGGCGAGATAGGCGAAAGCCGGTGCACCGGGGCCGCCACCGAGGAACTTGTAGCCGCAGCCGACCGCCATGTCGGCGCCGGCCAGGTCGAGCTCGACGGGGAAGGCTCCGGCACTGTGCGCGAGGTCCCAGAGCACGAGCGCGCCACGGGAGTGGACCGCGCGCGTGATCGCCTCGAGCTCGAGGCGCGCACCGGTGCGGAAGTCGACCTGCGTGAGCATCACGACGGCGACGTCGTCGTCGACGGACCCGGCGAGCGACTCCGCGGAAACGCTGGCGAGCGGCACGGTGCGCAGGCGGCAGCGCTCGCCCCCGAGAAGACCGCCGAGCCCCTCGGCGACGTAGAGATCGGTCGGGAAGTTCTCCGTCGTCGACAGCACCGTACGCCGTCCCGGCCTCAGCGCGAGCGCGACCGCGAGCAGCTTGAAGAGGTTCACGGAGATGGAGTCAGCGACCACCGTCTGCCCCGGCGCGGCGCCGATGAGCCGCCCGATGCGATCACCGAGACGCCGTGGCAACCCGATCCAGTCGGCACCGTTCCAGGCGCCGATGAGCTGATCCGCCCATTCGCCTTCCGCGGCTTCGCGAACCGCTTCGAGGGCCGCGTGCGCCGGCACGCCGAGGGAGTTGCCGTCGAGGTAGATGACGCCCTCGGGCACGCGGTAGCGCTGACGCAGCGGCGCGAGCGCATCGGCGGCATCGAGGGCTTCGAAGTCCACGCGACGAGCCACGTCGATCACGGCGCGAGGCCCCGCTCGAGCACGGCGAGCAGACGCTCGAAGGCGGCGCTGCGCGGATGGATGAGATCGAAGTGCTGCGCCCCGATCACCAGCTCCAGCTCGACGTCAGCCGATGCCTCCGCCAGCGCCGAGGCCTGCGCCGGCGGGACGATGGTGTCCGCATCGCCCTGGACGAGGATCACCGGCGGCGTGAGGGCGCCGCCCCGGAGCCGCTGCAGGGGGCTCCCGTGGCCGTAGGCCCCGGGCGCCTCGTCGGGCATGCCACCGAAGAACCGGGGCGTCGCGACGTTGCAGCTGCCGTCGCCGAGCGCGTAGGCGACCGGGTCCGTGATCGCCGCCAGGCCGACGACCAGCGCGGGCGAGAAGCCCTCCGCCGCTGCCAGTTCGAGCCCCGTGAGCAGCGCGAGATGGCCGCCCGCGGAATGGCCGACGACGGCGACGCGCGCCGGGTCGAAACCGAGTTCCGCCTCCCGACCCGCGAGCCCCGCGAAGGCCGCCAGCACGTCGCGAAAGCTCGCCGGCCAGCCGCCACCGGCGTCCCCCAGGCGACGGTACTCCGGCGCCATCACGACGTGGCCCGCGTCACGCAGGGCAGCTGCGAGGGCGCGCGCGTGCTCGACGCCGTAGGCGTCGAGCCAGCAGCCGCCGTGCACGAGCACGACGAGCGGACGGGCCGCCCCCGCTTCGTGCAGCCAGAACTCGCGACGCTGCACGTCGAGCTCGCCATAGACCTCGACCCGATCCGGCGCCGGCGCCTCGAGACCGAACACGGCGCCGAAGGAGACGCCCCAGGGCACGGGATCTTCGTCCGCCGCACGCACGGAGAAAGCCTGCGCGCACAGCAGGACGGCAGCGAGGATCGAACGGAGCGCAGCCATGGGGATCACGGTCGCTTGCGGGAGGCGCACTCTAGCGCGAGGGCGCGCCGGGCTCACGTGGCGCGAGCAGCCCCGGGAGGCTCGCGAACAGGACCATGGACAGCGCCCAGGCAACGCCGGCGAGCGACGCCCGGGAGGCGAACCAGGCCTCGAGCGTGCGGCCCTGGAGCGCGAGCACCACCGTGAACTCGAAGACCAGCAGGCAGGTCAGGGCGATCGCGCCGGCAAGGAACCGCGAGCGCCGCGCGAGGCTGCTGCGGGCGACGAGGCGGCGTGCCACGAACCAGCAGACGGCGATCATGATCGGGATCTCGAGCAGCTCGGCGCCATCGGCGCCGAGGCGCGGCTCGAGCAGCAGCGTCCGCACGGTACCGAGCAGGAACCCGGCGACGAAGACGACGGTGAAGTAGGCGAGCCCGAGGCGCAGTGCCGCCACGACTCAGAACTGCGCCGCGTCCAGGGCCTCAGCGAGCGTGCGTACGCCGACCACCTCGAGGCCCTGGATCCCCTCCCGGGGTCGGTTCTGGACAGGGCAGATGGCGCGCCGGAAGCCGTGCTTGGCCGCTTCCCGGAGCCGCTCCTGGCCGTTCGACACGGGCCGCACCTCACCGGACAGCCCGACCTCGCCGAAGGCGAGCAGATCCTGGGGCAGGGCCCGGTCGCGGAAGCTCGAGACGAGCGCGAGCAGCACCGCGAGATCGGAGCCGGTCTCGGCGACGCGCACGCCGCCGACCACGTTCAGGAACACGTCCTGATCGCCGAGCTGCAGTCCGGCGTGGCGGTGGAGCACGGCGAGGAGCATGGCGACGCGGTTGCCCTCGACGCCGACGGCGACGCGGCGTGGGTGGGCACCCTGGCCGTCGTCGACGAGCGCCTGAACCTCCACCAGCAACGGCCGCGTGCCCTCCCACACCACGACCACGAGCGAGCCCGCGGCCGGCGCCTCGCCGCGCTGCAGGAAGATCGCCGAGGGATTCGCCACCTCGCGCATGCCGCGGTCGGTCATGGCGAAGACGCCGAGTTCGTTCACGGCGCCGAAGCGGTTCTTGTGGCCGCGCAGGGTGCGGAAGCGCGAATCGGACGCGTCCTCGAGCATCATGAAGGCGTCGATCATGTGCTCGAGCACCTTCGGCCCGGCGAGGCCGCCCTCCTTGTTCACGTGACCGACGAGCACGACGATGGTCCCGGTCTCCTTCGCGAAGCGCACGAGCCGGGCCGTGGATTCGCGCACCTGCGTGACGCCGCCGGGGGCGCCGTCCGCGGCCTCGGTCTGCAGCGTCTGGATCGAGTCGACCACCAGCAGTCGCGGCTTCTCCGCGGCGGCGGCCGCGAGGATCGCCTCCACGCGCGTCTCCGACGCGAGACGCAGCGCCTCACGCGGCAGTTCGAGGCGCTGTGCGCGCAGCGCGATCTGCTGCAACGATTCCTCGCCGGTGACGTAGAGCACACCGAGGTCCTTCGCGAGCCCGCAGGAGACCTGCAGCAGCAGCGTCGACTTGCCGGCGCCGGGGCTGCCGCCGATGAGCAGCACGGAGCCGGGCACGAGCCCGCCGCCGAGCACGCGGTCGAGTTCCGAGAAACCCGAGGGGATGCGCGGAGCGTCGACGAGGTCGACGTCCGCGAGCGCGGTGATGCGCGAAGTCTCCCCGGCCCAGCCCCCTGCGCGACGTCCGCCTGCACGGCCGCCGGCCGCCGCCACGCCGCGGACCTCCTCGAGCGTGTTCCACTCGCCGCATGCGGCGCACTGACCCTGCCACTTGGCGTGGTCGGCGCCGCAGGACCGGCACACCCAGTATTCACGCTGTTTCGCCATCAGCACTCGTCTGCCGTGCGTCGACGGGCCGTCCTGCCGTCGTGACAAGGGATCAGCCCGGCTCCCAGAGCTGGATCGGATTGCCCTCCGGGTCCTGCAGCCGCGCGAAACGACCGTTGGGATAGGTCTCGGGATCGACCTCCACCCCGACGCCCGCGGCCCGCAGTCGCGAGACCATCGCGTCGAGATCACGCACCCGGAAGTTGAGCATCCACTGCTGCTCGGGGCGCCCGAAGTACTCCGTATCGGCACTGAAGGGCGCGAACACGGTCGGCCCCGCCTGCTGGGCCCAGGGCGCCTCGTCGTGGCTCGTAGGCGTGCGCGTCACACCGAGGTGTTCCGCATACCAGGCCGAGAGTGCGGCGGGATCCTCCGCGCGGAAGAAGAAGCCACCGATCCCCGACACCTGTTCCGTCATGCCGGCCTCCTCCTGCGCGATCGCATCTGCCGCGCCAGCCGCCACGATAGCTGCGGCGATCGCGGCCGGGAGCATCGCGACCAGGCTCGCCCGGCGCACGATCGCGGCCCTGTCGCCCTGCGACCGTGTGCCGCGCATCCGCGCCGCCGCACCTCGCGCTCGCGGCCTCAGGACTGGTCACTCCTGGGCTTCGCGACCGACTGCACGGCGCGGCGACGACCACCGCCGAGATAGATGTCGACCTCGAGTTCGAAACCGTAGCGGATGTCCGGGTCGAAGCCCTCGGGCACCCAGTCCACGAAGGGCAGGATCGTCAGATAGAAGTTCCGGTCCTCGAGGCGCTTGCGATAGAGCAGGCCGAAGCGCGCACTGTCGCGGAAGACGGGTCCGTCGAAGGCGCCCTGGCCCTCCGTGAACGCCCCCAGCAGCACGCTCTCCGCGTAGGGCAGGTAGTAGCCGATGCGAGCACCGGCCGCATGCCCCCCGTCCTCGGTCTGGAGCTGCGCGGCCGTACGCAGGACCCCCGGGCCGATGCGACGGTCGATCTCCGCCGAGGCGACGCCGACGAAATCGTCGCCGCGGCGCCAGCCCGGACGCAGCGTCAGCTGCAGGCTGGAGTCCTCTCCGAGCTCGAAGAGACGACGCCAGCGCAGCGACGCCGACGGATCGAGGTCCGAGTCGACGGAGGCCGTGAGGCTGACGTGCGAGAGTTCGCGCAGGGGCACGTACTGGATGCCGACCGAAGTGTCCGCATCCGTGTCCCGGATCAGGAGCTCGTCGGTCTCGAGGTCGACGCTCGATGCAGGCCGATCTCCCTCGTCCTCGCCGAGCAGGAGCAGCGAGAGCCGGTTTTCCGTGTTCGGCAGATCGATCTTCACACGCGCTCGCAGGCGCTCCTGGAATCCGTCGGCGGTGTCGTAGCGGAAGCCCGGCGTCAGCCGGACGAAGGAGTCGTTGACCTCGGACTCGTAGCGCTGCGATCCGAGCCGGGCGTCGATCCAGGTACCGATTCCCTGGATGTCGAAGACCGCGTCGACGCCGTCGACCATGGACTGGGCCAGACTCCTCGGCGCTTCTTCGGCGCGCGCCGGAGACGAGGCGAGCAGCGCCGCCAGCAGGACGCGGGCGATCAGGCCATGCCTCACGGTTCGCTCCCCGCCGATCCGCGCTGCGTCCGGTCGAGGACGACGCGGGGTACGCGCGGGGGAATGCGCGTGAGCAGCTCGTAGCCGATGGTGCCGGCCGCCTGCGCGACCTGCTCCACGGGCAGCCCTTCACCCCAGAGCACGACCGTGCTCCCGACCCGCGCCTCCGGCGCATCGGTGAGGTCGACGGCCAGCGAATCCATGGAGACGCGACCGACCGTGCGCACCATGGCGGCGCCGATGCGCACGGGCGTGCCGGTCGGCGCGTGGCGCGGATAGCCGTCGCCATAGCCGGCGGCGACGAGGCCGATCCGCGTGTCGCGCGGCGCCTTCCAGGTGCCGCCGTAGCCGACCGTGGCACCGGCGGGGACGGTCTTCACGGCGATGAGGCGCGACCGCAGCGTCATGACCGGCGCGAGGTCGAGTTCGGCCGCGCTGCGCTCACCGAGCGGGCTCACGCCGTAGAGCATGATGCCGGGGCGGACCATGCCGTCGGCGGGATAGAGGTCCGTGAGCAGCGCTGCGGAATTGCACGCGGAGACGGGACCGGGCGCATCGATCGCGAGCGCGGCGAAGGTCTCCTGCTGACGGGCGTTGAGGGGATGCGTCGGTTCGTCGGCGCAGGCGAAGTGCGTCATGAGGCCGACGCGCTCCGCGCCGACGATCGCCGCCAGGCGCGCGGCGAGGGCCGGGACCTCCGCGGAGGCAACGCCGAGCCGATGCATGCCCGTCTCCACCTCCAGCCAGAGTCCCGACGCGGACGCCGCGAGCGCGTCGCCATGAGCCTCGACGAGTGCGACCTGCCCCGGCTCGTGCACGCCGAGGGACACACCGGCATCGGCTGCAGCACGCAGGCTGGCGCCGTCCCAGGCCCCCTGCAGGGCCAGCACCGCTGTGCGGATGCCGCCCGCCCGCAGGGCGAGCGCCTCCTCCACGTCGGCGACACAGAAGCCGCGTGCCTGGGGCAGGCCCCGGGCCACGGCGAGCATGCCGTGGCCGTAGGCATCGCCCTTCACGACGGGCCACACCGCCCGTTCGCCCGCGAGCCGTTCCGCCACTGCCAGATTCCAGCGCAGCGCGTCGAGGTCGATCTCTGCCCGGATACGCCTGTACACCTTCAGTAGCTCTGGTAGCGCTCGGGCGCGAGATTCTCGAATTTCGTGAGCGGGCCGATGAAGGCCAGCCGCACGGTTCCGATGGGTCCGTTGCGCTGCTTGCCGATGATGATCTCGGCCGTGCCCTTCTCCGCAGATTCGGTGTTGTAGACCTCGTCTCGGTAGATGAAGAGGATGAGATCGGCATCCTGCTCGATGGCGCCGGACTCGCGCAGATCGGACATGACCGGACGCTTGTTCGGACGTTGCTCGAGGGAGCGATTGAGCTGGGAGAGCGCGACGACCGGGCATTCCATTTCCTTCGCGAGCGCCTTCAGCGAGCGCGAGATCTCCGAGATCTCTCCGGCGCGGTTCTCCTGGTTGCCGGGGATCTGCATGAGCTGCAGGTAGTCGACGACGATCATGGTCAGCGGCCCGTGCTCACGCACCACGCGCCGGGCCCGGGCCCGGAGCTCCGTGGGCGAGAGCGCGGCCGTGTCGTCGACGAACAGCTTGCGCTCCTTCAGCAGGCTCATGGTCGAGGTGAGACGCGGCCAGTCCTCGTCCGTGAGCTGACCGTTGCGCATGTGGCTCTGATTGATGCGGCCGAGGGAGGACAGCATGCGCAGCATGATGGCGTCAGCCGGCATCTCCATGGAGAACACCAGCACCGGCCCCGCATCCTCGAGCATGAGGGCGTGCTCGGCGAGGTTCATGGCGAAGCTGGTCTTGCCCATGGAGGGCCGCGCCGCGACGATCACCAGATCCGAGTCCTGCAACCCGGACGTCATCTCGTCGAGGTCGTCGAAGCCGGTCGCGGTGCCCGTGATGTGGCTCTTCGAGGCCACCAGCTTGTCGATCCGGTCGACGGCGTTCTTCAGCAGCTCCTTGGTGCCGACGGGGCCGCCGGCCTTCGGGCGTCCTTCCGCGATCTGGAAGACCTCGCGTTCCGCGTCGTCGAGCAGCTCCGCGCTCTTGCGCCCCTCGGGGTTGAAGGCCGAATCGGCGATGCGGTTGGCGGCGGTGATGAGCTGCCGGAGGGTCGAACGCTCGCGGACGATGTCTGCGTAGGCGCGCAGGTTCGAGACGCCGGGCGTGCCCTCGGCGAGTTCGGCGAGATAGGCGATGTCGACGCCCCGCCCCGCAGCGCCCGCGTGCTCCAGGGCCCTGCCCACGGTGAGCACGTCGACGGAGGCGTCGTCCTCGAGCAGCCCGGCTATGGCCCGCCAGATGAGCCGGTGATCGCCGCGGTAGAAGTCTGCCTCCGTGAGCACGTCGCTGATCTCCCAGAAGCCCGCTGCATGCAGCAGCAGGCCTCCGAGCACGGCCTGCTCGGCCTCGATCGAATGCGGTGGGACCTTGAGGCCGGCCGTACGGACGTCGCGCGGCGCGCCGGGAAGCGCGTCGGAGGACTCGAGCGGCGGCAGCGCCTCGGACATGACCGAAGCCTCGAACGGAGCAGGGACGAAGCAGTGTACTGGAGCGCGGCAGCCGGTCGAGGGGTGGGAGACCGGCGGCAGGGTCGGCCGTCGCCGCAGGAGCCC
>JAZBPO010000138.1:0-3082 GCA_036351675.1 Pseudomonadales bacterium | reverse complement strand
GGCGCTACTCCTTCCGCGACCCGGGCGAGGAGGCCACCTGGGTGGCCGAGATCGACGCCAAGGATGGCAGCGTGCTCGCGTTCTACGACGACACGCGCTACGAGGCCGTGCGCGGCGGCGTCTACCCGATCTCCGAGGACGGCAATTGCGCGGAGGACGGCTGCGAGGTGGCCGGTTACCCGATGCCCTTCGTGGACATCTCCGAGGGCGGCGGGCCCGTCACCTACACGGGCGACTCCGGCGTCTACGAGTGCTCGACGCTCGGCACGGAGATCCGCACGGCCCTGAACGGGCTCTACTACCGCATCAGCGACACCTGCGGCGCCGTCGACGAGATGGCCGTCTGCGACGACGAGCTCGACATGGGCGTCACGCCCGGCGACAACCAGAACTGCACGGTCAACCCGGGCGATTCCGCGGGCAACACCGAGGCCTCGCGGAGCATGTACTACAACGTCAACCGCGTGGGCCAGAAAGCGCGTCACTACCTGCCCAACAACAACTGGCTGCACAACACCGTCGTGACCTGCCGCTCGAACGTCAACAGCACCTGCAACGCGTCCTGGAGCGGAACGCTCAACATGTACCGGGCCGGCAACGGCTGTGGCAACACGAGCACCATCAACGGCGTCGTGACCCACGAGTGGGGCCACGGCATGGACCAGAACGACGGCGGCGGCTACGACAACACGTCCGAGGCCTACGCCGACGTGGTCGCCATCTTCGAGACCCGCGAGTCCTGCGTGGGCCGCGGCTTCTACGTCGACGGCCGCACCTGCTCGGGCTACGGCGACACCTGCCTCACCTGCACGGGCATCCGCGACCACGACTGGACGGCGCGCACGAACAACACGCCCGCCACGCCGGCGAACTTCACCGACCCCCGCTGCGGCGGCGGTTCCGGCCCCTGCGGCAAGGCCGTGCACTGCGAGAGCTACGTCATCTCCGAGTCGGTCTTCGACTTCGCGACGCGCGACCTGCCCGCCGCGGGCTACGACGAGGCGACGGCCTGGCAGATCGCCGAGCATCTCTGGTACAGCTCGCGTGACGGATCCGGCGGCAACATCATCAACTGCTCGCTTCCCAACGCGGACAGCTGCGGCACGGGCTCCTGGTATCACCGCATGCGCCTCGCGGACGACGACGACGGCGATCTCTCCAACGGAACGCCCCACGCCGCCGAGCTCTTCGCCGCCTTCGATCGCCACGAGATCGCCTGCGGCAGCGCGAGCGACCCGGAGAACCAGAGCACCAGCAGCTGCCCCTCGCTGGCCACGCCCGTCGTGACTGTCAAGGCGCTCACGAATTCCGTCGAGCTGACCTGGGATCCCGTCGCGAACGCGGACAGCTACCTCATCCACCGCGCCGACATCGACTGCGACCGCGGCCACACGCCGGTCGCGGTGGTCGATGCGGCCACGACGACCTATCTCGATGACGGGCTGATCAACGACTTCCCCGTCAACTACCGCGTGCAGGCCTTCGGCGCGAACGAGGCCTGCTACAGCGCGGTCTCCTCGTGCATGAACGCGGCGCCGCAGCCATTCGCGGGCAAGGTGCGCTTCGACGCGGCCACCTACGGCTGCTCCAACCTGATCACGCTGCAGGTCACCGACGCGAACGTCGGCCTCTCCAGCGTGAGCGTGAAGGTCTGGTCCGACAGCGAGAGCGCGCCGGAGACCCTCGTGCTCAACGAGACGGCGCCGGACTCGGGCAAATACATCGGCAGCATCGACACCACCTCCGGTGCTCCGGTCACCGGTGACGGCTTCCTCTCGATCGCCAACGGCGACACGCTCTTCTCCGAGTACATCGACGAGGACGACGGCGCCGGCGGCCTGAACCAGGTGCGTCAGGACACGGCGGCCGGCGACTGCGTCTTCCCGATCATCACGGCGGTGAACGAGTCGGGCGTCTCGGGCTCGCAGGCCACAGTCGACTGGCTGACCGACGAGGCCTCCGACACCCTCCTTCGCTGGGGCGAGACCAAGCCGCCCACGACCGAGGAGTTCGAGTCGATCGACACGACGGAGCACGCGGTCACGCTGACCGGCCTGCAGGAATGCACCGTCTACTACTACGAGGTGCAGTCCACCGATCCTGCCGGCAACATCGCCGTGGACTCCAACGCCGGGCAGTTCTACTACTTCGAGACCCTCGGCGACTTCGGTGACGGCCTGCAGCCCTGCCACGCGGGGCAGGTGGCCATCGACCTCACGACCTACTCCTGCGCGGACGCGATGAGCTTCCGCGTCACGGACCTCGATCTCAACCTCGACTCCGGGGCGATCGACACCTACACGCTGCTGGTCACCAGCTCGACCGAGACGACGGCCGAGGTGGTGCTCGTCACCGAGACAGACGTCAACAGCTCCAAGTTCACGGGCTCGATCCCGACGGCCCTCGGCGCCGCGGTGAATGGGGACGGCGTGCTGCAGATCGTCGATGGCGACGTGATCACGGTGACCTACCAGGACACCGACGACGGCACCGGCGCGCCGGCGATCAACTTCGACACGGCGATCGCCGACTGCGGCGGTCCCTCCGTGAGCGCCTTGCGCGTCGACACGATCACCGACCAGCGCGCCACCGTGCGCTGGACCACGGCCGAGCCCGCCGACACGGTCGTCGAGTGGGGCACGACGCCCGCGCTCGGCAACACCGCGACAGCGACGGCGCTGACGACCGGCCACAGCGTGGTGCTCAACCAGTTCTCGGACTGCGGCGAGGTCTTCTTCCGCATCTCGAGCACCGACGAGTTCGGCAACACGCTGGCCCTCGACAACGAGGGCGCGCCCTTCTCCTTCAACCTCGGCACGGTGCCGGGCCTTTACTACCGCAACACCTTCGAGAACGGCGCGAGCGACTGGACTCTCCAGGGTGAGTGGGAGACCGGTGATCCGCAGGCTCTCGGCGGTGACCCAGAGGACGCCTACAACAACGGCGCGGTGCTCGGCGTCGATCTCTCCGGCACGGGCGCGAACGCGGGCCAGTACGAGGCCGACAGCTTCGACAAGGCCATCTCGCCGACCTGGAACGCGAGCGGCTGGAGCAACACGAAGCTGATGTTCTACCGCAGGCT
>JAZBPO010000137.1:0-8642 GCA_036351675.1 Pseudomonadales bacterium | reverse complement strand
TCGCTTGCGAAGGTAATCGACTCCGACCCCATCTAAGGTGATCGACTCCGACCCCTTTCGACCCCTTTCGAGGCAGCTGCTCATGACGAACGAATCCCGGGGTGCGCTCGACGGCATCACCGTGGTCGACATGTCCTCGGTCGTGTTCGGCCCCTACGCCACGGTCATGCTCGCCGACCTCGGCGCGGACGTGATCAAGATCGAGAACCCGAAGGGCGGTGGGGAGATCATGCGCCGCGCCGGTCGTGCCCCCGCGGACGGCATGGGGCCGATCTTCATGGCCCTGAACCGCAACAAGCGGTCCGTCGCCCTCGACGTGGGCACGGACTTCGGGCGTGAGGCGCTCACGCGCCTGCTGCGTAGCGCCGACGTGTTCTTCCACAACGTGCGCATGGCCGGCATGGAGCGCCTCGGCTTCGGCTACGAGGCGGTGAAGGCGCTGAAGGAGGACATCGTCTACGTGCACTGCGCCGGCTTCGGCGCCGATGGACCCTACGCGACGCGGCAGGCCTACGACGACCTCATCCAGGGCGCTTCCGGCTTCGCGGATCTGTTCGGCCGACGCAGCGGCGGGCCGCCCGAGTACGCGCCCTCGCTCGTCGCCGACAAGACCTCGGGACTCTACGCGCTGTCCGCGACGCTCACGGCGCTGTTCCACCGCCAGCGCACGGGCGAGGGTCAGTTCGTGCAGGTGCCCATGCTGGAAGCCTTCACGCACTTCCACATGGTCGAGAACCTCTACGGCCAGACCTTCCCCGACGCCGCCTACGGCATGGGCTACACACGCTCGATCAATCCGCGCCGCAAGCCCTATCCGACGCTCGACGGCTTCATCGGCATCGTTCCCTACAGCGATGCGCAGTGGGCGCGCTTCTTCGAGCTCGGTGGTCGCCCGGGTGTGTTCGACGATCCGCGCTTCACCGACTATGCGTCGCGCACCGAACACATCGGCGAGCTGTACGCGATCATCGAGGAGGTCTCGGCGACGAAGACGACGGCCGAGTGGCTCGAGCTCCTCGCCGCCGAGAACATCCCCGGCATGCGCTTCAACAGGAACGAGGAGGTGCTCACGGACGCGCATCTGGAGGCCGTCGGCTTCTTCGTCGAGCGCGAGCATCCCGACGTCGGCCGCTACCGGACCCTCGCTCCGCCCGTGCGCTACTCGGCGACGCCGCAGAGCATTCGCCGCGACCCGCCTCGCCTCGGCGCGCACACGGAGGAAGTACTCACGGAACTCGGCTTCACGGCGGAGGAGATCGCCGGCGCGAAGGAGCGCTGAACCGCGTTTCAGCTCGCTCGCGAGGGCAGCGCGCGGAGCGTCGCCCATTCCCGTCTGGAGACGGGCACGAGGTTGGCCTCGAACTGCTCCACGGAGCGATGCCATGAGAACTCGAGCGCGCGCGGTCGGCAGCGGGACGGGTCGAGATCGAGGCAGCCGCGCACCGCGTCTGCGAGATCTTCTGCGAGGACGCCCGCGAGGCTGTCGCCGACGACGTCCAGGGGGCCCTGGACCGGGAGCGCCGCCACGGGCACGCCGCAGGCGAAGGCTTCCAGCATGACGAGGCCCAGCGTGTCGGTCCGCGACGGGAACACGAACACGTCCGCGGCGCTGTAGCGGCGAACCAGCTCGTCGCCGTGGTGGACGCCGAGGAAGCGCACGTCCGGATAGCGGGCTTCCAGCTTCGGGCGGGCCGGTCCGTCGCCCACCACGAACTTCGTCCCCGGGACGTCCAGGTCGAGGAAGGCTTCGATGTTCTTCTCCGGCGCGACCCGGCCGACGTACATGAGGTGCGGCCTGGGGCCCTCGAGCTCCAGGCCGGGCAAGGGCCGGAACATTTCCGTGTCGACACCGCGGACCCAGCGCACCACCCGTTCGAAGCCGCGGGATTCGAGGATTCCCTGCAGCGTCGGCGTGGACACCATGGTGGCCCGTGCCGCTGCATGAAAGCGCCGGATCACGGCCCAGCTCAAGCTTTCCGGGATGCCGGTCCGCACCTTCACGTAGCTCGGGAACATGGTGTGGAAGGAGGTCGTGAAAGGCAGACCATAGCGGCGGAGCCAGCTCCGGGCGCTCCAGCCGAGGGGCCCCTCCGTGGCGATGTGGACGGCGTCCGGCTCGAGGTCCGCGAGAAGATCGCCGACGCGTCCCGGGTGCGTCAGGGCGAGCCGGATCTCGCTGTAGGTGGGCAGCGGGATGGTGCGGAAGCGGTCAGGGCCGATGATCTCGACCTCGTGTCCCCGTTCGCTCAGGAGTTCGCGAGTCCGGGCGAGGGCACGAACCACGCCGTTGACCTGCGGGTACCAGGCGTCGGTGACGATGACGATGCGCATGGTCGTTGGTCGGTCGGCCTCAGGACGTCGGGGGCAGCGGTGGCGGCATGGCGACCAGGCCGTCGCCCGCGTGCAGGTAGAGACTGCGCGTGCCCGAAGGCCGCTTGACGTTCACCTGGTTGAGCTGATCGCTCCACACCTCCTGCATGGAACCGTGGCCTATCCAGGCGATGTCCTCGAAGCGTGCCGCGTCCATCTCCTGGTAGACCCAGATGAAGGAGCCCTCCAGCTCTGCGCCCAGGAGCTGGACGTCGAGCGGCCGGCGCTCGGCGTCGGCGAGCACGAACTGGCGCGCGACGTAGCGGGCGAAGGCCTCCCGGAGGGGCGCTTCGCGGCGGAGATCGCCGGTCAGGCCGCCGAGGCTTCCCAGCGCGTGCTCCGCGTCGTGGAGCCAGAAGCGGTGGATCACCTCGACGAGCCCGGTGCGCTCGTTCACCTCGACGGTGGTCAGCGCTTCCTTCAGCTGGTGCGCCGCACCGGGCGGGGAGAGCGCGGCGGCCAGAGCCGCGAGCACGAGGCCCACGAGCAGTGCCCGCGGGCGCCGCGGCGCCGGTCTCGTTCCGGCAGTGGCCTCCACGCCCGCCTCGGCGCTCAGTTCGATTCCGTCATCGGCACGGTGCGCGCACCGGGATCCTCGGGCGCGCCCTCGGCGTCCGGCGTGTCTTCCTTGCGCTCGACGCGCAGGTCGCTCATGAGGTCCCGCTCCTTGCGCTCGCGCTTGTAGAGTTCGATGCGCGAGGGCACGAAGCGGCGCGGATAGTGATTGTTCTCCACGTCCGCATCGGCCGTCTCCCAGTAGGGGTCGACGACGATCTCGGCGATGTCCTTCTCGCGGATCAGGAGCTTGTTCACGGAGCGGTGGTCGCGGCGCCAGATCTCCGCGGGAATGCGCAGCTCCTCGACCTCTCCATCCACGTAGGTGATCTGCAGGATGATCGGCATGACCAGGCCGCCGAGGTTCGAGAACTCGAGGACGTAGTAGTTGGCGTCCTCTTCGACGGCCTGCTCGTAGACGCGGCGCATCCACTCCGGATCGCTGTTCTTCTCGTCCGTCAGCCCCTCGAGGAAGCTGTCGAAGTCGTTGCGGTCCTTGTCCGTCACCGTGAACTCGTCGTTCTCGGAGTAGACGTCGCGGAGATCGGGCATGCGCTCCTCGCGCGTGCTGATGCCGTCCCGGGCGTTGTAGGCCTGGGTGCGCGACAGCGGTTCGTCCTCGTTCTGCGCACGCTCCCAGGGCTCTTCCACGTCCGGATCGGAGGTGTCGATGCGGAACTTGTGGACTCGGTCGAGGGAGATGTCGACGTGGTCCGTGGAGTAGAACCAGCCGCGCCAGAACCAGTCCAGATCGACGCCCGAGGCTTCCTCGAGGGTGCGGAACAGGTCGTAGGGCGTCGGCCGCTTGAACTTCCAGCGCCGGGCGTACTCGCGGAAGGCGGCGTCGAAGAGCTCCCGGCCGAGGATCGTCTCGCGCAGGATCACGAGCGCCGTCGCCGGCTTCGCGTAGGCGTTGTTGCCGAACTGCAGGAGCGATTCGGAGTTGGTCATGATCGGGACCTGCCGCTCACTCGTCATGTAGTCGGTGATGTTGCGCGGCTCGCCGCGATCGGAGCGCATGCCCTCGCCCCACTCGGACTCGGCGATGAACTGCAGGAAGGTGTTGATGCCCTCGTCCATCCAGGTCCACTGGCGCTCGTCGGAGTTGACGGTCATGGGGAAGTAGATGTGCCCGATCTCGTGGATGACGACGCCGATGAGGAACTCCTTCTCGCTCCGCGTGTAGGTGCGGTCGCCGTCCTCGTGGGGGTCCGTACGCGGCCCGTTGAAGGTGATCATCGGGTACTCCATGCCGCCCACCGGACCGTTCACGGACTGTGCCGTCGGATAGGGATAGGCGAAGGAGTAGCGCGAGTAGACCTCCATGGTGTGGATCACGGCCTGCGTCGAGTAGCGGGACCAGAGCGGCTCGCCCTCCTTCGGATAGAAGGACATGGCCATGACCTTCTCGGGCGCGCCGTCACGGTTCGGCTGGTCGTAGCCCTGGGCGTCCCAGATGAACTTGCGCGAGGAGGCCCAGGCGAAGTCGCGGACGTTCTCGGCCTCGAAGCGCCAGGTCTTCGTCTCGTCGGTCCCCTCGGCCTCGTTCTCGAGGGCCTCTTCCGGCGTCACGACGAAGACCGGACGGTCTGCGTCCTCGGCCTCCTCCAGGCGCCGGCGCTGGGCCCGCGTGAGCACCCGGTTCGCGTTCTGCAGCACGCCCGTGGAGGAGACGATGTGGTCGGCGGGCACGGTGATGTCGACCTCGAAGTCGCCGAACTCGAGCGTGAATTCGCCGTTGCCGAGGAATTCCTTGTTGTGCCAGCCCTCGTAGTCGGAGAACGCGACGAGGCGCGGATACCACTGCGCTATGAGGAAGATGTCGTTGCCGTCCTCCGGGAAGTGCTCGTAGCCGGCGCGCGGCGACAGGGCGCGGGCGTCCGGGATGAGATAGCTCCAGGCGATGGTGAACTCGACGGCCTGGCCCGGTTCGACGGGCCCCGGCAGGTTGATGCGCATCTGCGTGCCGTTGACGACGTAGTCGAGGGCACCGCCGTCGCTCGAGACCTCGGTGATCTTGTGGCCGCCGTCGAAATCGCGGATGAACTGCTCCGAGCGCATGCGACGGTAGCTGATGCGCGCGTCGCTGCCGATCGTGCGCGTGAGCTGGTCGTTCGAATCCGGGCGGAAGCGGTTCTGGTCGAGCTGCATCCAGATGTAGCGCAGCGTCTCCGGCGAATTGTTCGTATAGCGGATGGTCTCCCGGCCGATGATGCGGCGAGCATCCTCGTCGAGGGTGACGTCGATGTCGTAGTCGGCGCGCTGCTGCCAGTACTGCGGCCCCGGTGCACCGGTCGCGCTGCGATAGACGTTGGGCGTCGGCCAGGTCTCGTCGAGCTGGCGGAAGCGGTCCTCGTAGGACCCCTTGGTCTGGCGGATTTCGGCCGATGCGGTCGCGGCGAGGAGCGCGGCGACCAACGCGCCCGCGATCAGGCGGAGGGGGAGATTCTTGTGCATTTGGAATCCCGTAGCGTGGTCGATGGCCGCGGCGTCGGACCGGGGCCTGGAGCGGAAAGCGGCGAAGTCTAGCGTCGCCGCCTGCCGGATGCGAAACGGCGACGAGCGGTCACCACGGCCCCCGGCCTGAGAGCACGCGACCGCCTCAGCGCAGGAAGTCCGGGTCCACGTCCGCGGGCCAGGCGTTCAGCTCGGCATCCGAGAGGTCCAGCGGGCGGGCGAGGAGCACATCGAAGCGGCGGCGATGGAACAGCCAGACGTCGCTGCGGGCGAACTCGTCGTGGTAGACGCCGAAGATCTGTTGCGCGCTGCCGTCGACGTGCTGTCGGATCTCCTGCACCGTGCAGCGCCCACGTGCGACGCCGTCGGTGATGACGAGATTCGGCGCGTACACGGTGTGGATCACCAGAGGGAACTGCTCCAGCTCCCGGGACCAGCGCTCGAGGATCGCCTCTCGTCCCCGCGTCTCCTCGCCGCGGAGGATCCAGCTCGCGTCCGGTGCCCAGGTCTCGATCCAGTCCTCCGGATGGCGGCGCATGACGGCGTCGGCATGACGCGCCAGCAGCGCGTGCAGCTCGAGGCGTGTGGCATTGATCATGGGGCCGGGTTCGGCCATGGCGGAATGCTCCGAGGCGGCGGGGCGGCCAGCATGCCGGCGTGGCCCGGGGCCGGCAATCAGTCCGCCAACGCGAGTACCCCGCCCTCGGCCGGCATGCCGCCGAGCGTCGCGATGCGATCCTGCAGGTGCCGCGTCAGTTCCGCGCGGGAGCGCAGCGGCGCCATCTCAGCGTAGGGGATGGGTCGGCCGACGCTGACCGTGAAGCGCCGACCGAGCTTGTTGCGTGCCTCGAACAGCAGCAGGGCGCTGCGCAGCGTGTCGCTCACGGCGCTGACGAGATGGAACAGGCGGCTGTTCTGGCCGTGGAAGTAGACGGGCACCACGGTCGCCCCGGACTGGTGCACCAGCTTCGCGACGAAGGTGGACCATGGGAGCTCCCGCGCGGGCCCGAAACCGCGGGGCGCCGTCGCCACGCCGCCGCCCGGGAAGATGATGAGGGTGCCCTCGCGGCGCAGGGTCTCCAGCGCCGCGCGCTTGGTGGCGATGTTGGCCTTCATGGCTTCCCGCGACGGCTCGAAGTCCACCGGCAGGAAGTAGGGCGCGAGGTCCGGGTCCTGGCACAGCCGCGCGTGCAGCAGGATGCGGAAATCGCCGCGCGTCCGCGCCGCGAGCTGGCACATGATCAGGCCGTCGACGATGCCGTAGGGGTGATTGCCGATGAAGATCAGTGGCCCGCCGCGAGGAATCTCCGCCTCGCAGCCGGTCGTGAACTCGGTCTCGATGGCGCCGAGTTCGAGGGCCCGGGCGAAGAAGTTGCCGAGCTCGAAGGGTTCCGCCTTGAGCGTGCGATAGATGCGCTCGATGCGTCCGCGGCCGGACAGTCGTTCGAGCGCACCGACGAGCGCGCGTCGGCTCCAGTGGTGCTCGGGCTCCACGTAGCTGATGCGCGGCTGCGCGCGGACGTAGGGGGCGGCGGGCAGCTCGGGATCGACGCTGGATACGGCCATGGGGCTACCGGAGCGGCGGAGACGCGGCGGACGATACGTGGATCCCTGATACAGGAATGTGACGGTCCGGTGCCAGTCCGTGATGCTTCAGCGCCGAGGCCTGCCCGGACGCGACGCCGGCGTCTCCAGCCAGCGCACGAGTGCGAGCAGTGCCTCGCGGTCGCCCGCCACCTGCGGCATGGAGATATCGAAGATGCCGTCACCGGTCTCGGTCCCGCGCACGAAGTTCTGCGTGTCGCGGAGCGTGGTCACGAAGGGGATGCGCAGGGAGCCGAGGAAGCGGCGCAGCTTCTCGAACACGAGCGTGTTGCGACGCACGCGGTTCGCGACGACAGCGAGCGGGACGCGCCGCGCGCGCATGGTCGAATCGAGGAGCAACGCGCCGATGAAGCGTGACGCGGCGCGGATGTCGATGCCCGACGGCAGCACCGGGACGATCACGCGGTCGGCTTCGCGGAGCCACTGGCCGAGCTGTCCCGGCGCCAGCGAGGCGGGCGTGTCGACCACGATCCGCCGAGCATGCATCGCGTCGCGCATCAGGAAGGTACGCGTGACGGCGGGGCCACTGCGGTGCGCCTCCACGCCGATGATCGGTGCTCGCGCCTCGTCCCGGCAGGCGAGCCAGTAGGTCGCCGAGGCCTGCGGATCGTGATCCACGAGGGCGACCTCGACGCCGTGCCGCGCGTAGGCGGCGGCCAGGTTGGTGGCGAGCGTGGTCTTGCCGGAGCCGCCCTTCGCGTTCACGACCAGGATGTTCGACTGTCCCGCGACGAGTTCGGGGAACCCGGCCCCGGCGCCCTCCTCCGGCACGCGGCCCTCGCGCGTCAGGCCCGCACCGGCGCGCCGCGCCAGGCGAGGGCGGTACCGATCAGGAAGCCCGCGAAGGCGACGAGCACCCAGCCCGGGATGGAGATGCCGAGGAGTGTCCAGGAGACCTCGGCGCAGTTGCCGGTGCCGAGCACCATGGCGCGCAGCACTTCAGACAGCGGGAACACCTCGATCATGTACGACAGGCCCGGGCCGCAGGCGGGGACCTGATCCGGCGGCAGGCTCTGGAGCCAGAGCTGGCGGATGGAGAAACCGCTGCCGACGAGTGCCGCCGCGGCCACCGTCCCTGCCCAGATGCGTACCGCTCTGCCGTGCAGGGCGGCGCCGAGCGCGAGCAGGCCCGCGATGGCCACCCAGATGCGCTGCATCATGCACAGCGGGCAGGGCTCGAGCAGCAGCACGTACTCCATGTAGAACGCCGTGCCGAGGAGCGCCGCTGCCGCGACGAACATCGCCGCGAAGATGGCGCGCGGGCGCAGCAGACGGTCGATCACGCCTCGCCCTCCGCGGGGCGAACCCGCACGACGACCTTGCCGATGGCCTCCCGCCCGGAGAGGCAGCGCAGGGCGGCGGCCGCTTCCTCGAAGGGGTATTCGCGCGAGACGCGCGGTGCGATCTTCCCAGCGGCCCAGAGTTCGCCGAGCTCACGCCAGTTCTCGGCGTTCGCCTCGGGCTCGCGGCCGGTGAAGGCGCCGTAGAACACGCCTACCACCTGGCAGCCCTTGAGCAGGATCAGGTTGATGGGGACCCTCGGGATGTCGCCACCGACGAAGCCGACCACGAGTACGCGGCCCTTCCAGGCGATGCAGCGCATGCACTGGTCGAAGAAGTCGCCGCCCACCGGGTCGTAGATGACGTCGGCGCCG
>JAZBPO010000136.1:0-37600 GCA_036351675.1 Pseudomonadales bacterium | reverse complement strand
CGGAGGGGATCAGCGACGAGGCGAGCGCCGCGAGGGGCAGCAGCTGGCCGGTCGTCATGGCGCCCCCGTGCGCTCGAGGAGCGCCGCGATCACGCCGGCCTCGATGCCGACGGCGAAGCCCGCGAAGGCGAGCGCGAGGGCGATCCATTCGAGCGTGCGCGGGACCGCGGCCGGGCCCGGCTCCGGGCGCGGCCCGTAGGCCCGCGCGAGGATGCGGAACACGTAGAGGGCGGCGAGCAGGCCGCCGGCGATGACCGCCGCGATGAGTGGCCAGCGGCCGCTGGTGACGGCGGCGTCGATGAGCAGCCACTTGGCGAGGAAGCCGCCGGAGGGCGGCAGGCCCATGAGCGTCACGCCGGCGAAGCCGAAGGCGAACCAGGTCACGGGGAGGTGGCCGGCGAGCGTACTCAGTGCCGCGACGGAGTCGCGACCGGTGGCGATCAGGGCGACCCCGGCGGCGGCGAAGAGGCCGGCCTTGGCGAAGGCGTGGGCGATGGTCTGCATGACGCCCGCGGCGAGTGCGCCCGCGCCGCCGCCGAGCAGCGGGAACAGCAGGAACAGGTAGCCGAGCTGGGCCACGGTGGAGTAGGCGACCAGGAGCTTGAGGCGCTCGGCGCGAAAGGCCTGGAGCGAACCCCAGACGATGGCGAACGTGCCGAGGATCGCGGCCGCCCCGTCGACTGCATCCGCCACCGCGCCGGGAAGGGTCAGGCGCAGACGCAGCAGGAGATAGAAGGGGGCCTTCACCACCAGTGCGGAGAGCAGCGCCGAGACCGGCGGCGCGGCGCTGCCGTGGGCCGCGGGCAGCCAGAAGTGGAACGGAAAGAGTGCGCCCTTCACGGCCAGCGCGAGGGCCATGACGGCGAGCGCCAGCGTCGCCGCCAGCGGGACGTCTTCCGCCATCAGTCCGGTGAGCAGGGCGATGGAGACGGTGCCGTAGGCGCCGTAGAGGAGCGCGATGCCGAGGAGCCAGGCGCCGGCCGCGAGGAGGCTCGCGACGAGATAGCGCCAGGCGGCTTCGATCTGCGTCGCCCTGCCCTCGGCTGCCACGAGCGCCACCGCAGCGAGACCGACGAGCTCGAGGCCGACGTAGACGGTGAACAGGTCGTTCGTGAGGAACAGCAGGTCCAGGCCCGCGAGCAGCGCGCCGAGCAGGGGCCAGAGCCAGGGGCTGTCGCTGCGCGTCGTGGCGAGCCAGACCCGGGTGTAGAGCGCCATGGCGAGGGCCACGGCAGCCGTGAGCAGGAGCATCACGGCGGCGAGGCCGTCGGCGAGCAGGTCGATGCCGAGGGGCGCGCCCCAGGTGCCGACGCGGTGTACGCGGGCACCGTCGCCGAGGACCTGACGGGCAAGCTCGAGCGCGAGGCCGAGCTGGACCGCGATGCCCGCGAGGGCGATGAGACCGCGCCGGCGTTCCGGCGCCAGCACGGCGACGACGGACCAGGCCATGGGCACGGCCACGAGCCAGGCTTCCGGGGCCGAGAGCATCAGTCGTTCCGCTCCGCCCCGTCGAGCCGATGTGCGAGCGCCAGGGCGACGGCGGTGGCGGCGACGGCGACGACGATGCCCGTGAGCACCATGGCCTGCGGGACCGGGTCGTTGCCGCCGTCGCGCTGAGCGGTGCCGACGAGCACGAGGAAGGCACCACTGCCCATCACGTTGAGGGCGAGGATGCGACGCAGCGGCGCCGCGACGAGCAGTGCGCCGGCGGTGCCGACGAGGAACAGGGCGAGGCCGGTCAGGGCGAACAGCAGCTCACTGCTCAAGGTCGGGCTCCGTCGCCCGGGTCGCTGGCGGCGATGCAGAGGAACAGGGCCCAGAGCAGGAGTGCCAGCGAGACCGTGAGCGCCGACTCGATCAGCAGGATCAGGCCACCGGCATACGCTGGCGGCAGCGTCAGCAGGGCGCTGCCGCCGCTCACGGCGACGAGCAGGAACACGATCGGTCCCGCCACCAGGACGCTGCGGATCGCGCCTCCGGGCGCGAGGGAGTGGGGGCCGAGGCCGCAGAGGACGAGCAGGACGCCGCCCGCCGCGGCCACGGCCGCGCCCTGGAAGGCGCCGCCCGGGCGCGTCGCGCCGGCCCAGAGCAGATAGGCAGCGGCCAACAGCATGAGCGGTACGAGCGTGCGCGCGGCGACGTCTAGGACCGGATCCCGAACCACGACGGGCAGGGTGGCGGGACGGGTCGCCGAGTGGGTGCCGAGCAGCGCGACGAGCAGGACGAGCACCTCGAGGAGCGTGTCGAAGGCGCGGAAGTTGAGCAGCACCGCGGTCACCGGATGCGTGACGCCGCTGCGGCCGAGGGCATCCGCCACGGCCACGGACAGTTCGATCGGCGCAGCGGGCAGTTCGAGCAGGGCCACGGCCACGACGGCGCCGGCGCCGGTCAGCGCCAACAGTACCGAAGCGCGGATCAACGACTGTTTCACCCTTCGTCCTCCCCCCCGCCGCGTGCACCCGCGGCCTGGAGCAGCAGGGCGCCCGTGAGTCCGGCGCCGATCGCCGCCTCGGCGAGCGCCACGTCGGGGGCGGCGAGGCGCGTCCAGGCGAGGGTCATGAGCAGACCGAAGACGATGAACTGCACGACCGCGCGGATCGCGTCCCGTGTCAGCAGCGCCGCGGCCGCGCTCCAGAGCAGACCGGCGGCGAGCATCAGGTCGAAGGCCAGCGCGAGGGTCATGGGTCGCGCGCGGCGTCGGCGGCCCCGCTCTCCAGGCGCCTCGCGCGAGCGGCGATCGCATAGCTCACCGACGCGCTGGCGATCAGCGCGAGGGGCCAGACGAGCAGCAGCTTGCAGGCGAACACGAGCGATTCGGCCTCGAGGGCCAGGCCCGCGACGATGAAGCCGAGGCCGAGATTGTCGGCCTTCGCCACCGCGTGCAGGCGGCAGTAGACGTCAGGGAAGCGCAGCAGCCCCACCGTGCCTGCGAGAAAGAATGCGCCGCCGACTAGAAGCAGCAGGGTCGCGAGGGGATCAGTCATGGCCGCTCCCGAGGGCCGCCGCCTGCGTCCAGGCGCGCCGGGCGAAGGCGATACCGGCGATGGTCGCGAGCAGGGCCAGGACGAGGGCGACGTCGACGAAGACCCGGGCGGCCGCGTCGCCGGTCGCCAGCAGCAGCACCACGGCGACGCCCGTGGTGCCGAACAGGAGCGCCGCGAGCATGCGATCGGCGGCGCTCGGCCCGCGGGCGACCCGCAGCAGCGCGGCAGCCAGATTGACGAGCAGGAAGAGTGCCAGACCCTCGTGCAGACCGTTCACGTCAGCCTCAGCATGGCGGCGATGCGCGCCTCGAGGGCGCGCACCTCGGGTTCGAGGTCCGGGGTCTCGTCGAGGACGTGCACCAGCAGGCGGGCGTCCTCGAGACACACGGCGAGGGTGCCGGGTTGAAGGGTCAGGGTGTTCGCGAGCAGCACGCGCGGCAGCCCGGCGGGCAGGTGCGTCTCGACGCTGATCCGGGCCGGCCGCAGCGCCAGGCGGGGGGCCAGGGCCAGACGTGCGACCTGCGCACCGGCGGCGACGGAGCGGAGCACGAAGGTGCCGACGAAGCGCAGGAAGCCGAGCAGCGAGATGCGCAGCGCCGGCGCTGGAGGGGCCAGGGCGAGACTCGCGACCACGGTGAGCAGGACCGCGAGCGATCCGAAGGCCGGGGCGTCCGCCCCCTCCGTGAGCATCCACCAGAGCGTGGCAGCGACCAGGCCACGCGCCACCGCCGCCCGAACCCATGCGACCTGCTTGTGCTCCTGCTTCCCCAAGGGAGCGATTCCCGCGCCGGCCTGAGGTCGCAGGGTCGCACAGGAGCCTCTGAGCCGTAACCGTGGCCGCGCGCCTGCGGCGGAGCGTCATGGCATCCGACCTGGGTTGGTGCGCCTGCCCCGCTTGGTTGGTGTACTGCGCTGCCGCGAACCGGCGCTCTCCGCCAGGCGGCCATCTGATCCGCCTCGTGCTGGAGACCGGCGTGACGGAACTCACCGTCGACACCCGGCCAATGCTCTACGACCCGCTGGACGGCAACGGCTATCAGCGCGTCGAGAAGGGTGATCGGGTGAGCGTCATCGGTGACATCGACTTCGATCTCATCGAGGGTCGGGAGTTGGAGGCGACGGCCGTGCTCACGATCGTCGACGAATCGGCTTCGTGAGGTGGTGACCGCATCCAGCGCGCCTCGCGCGCCGGCACCCCGGCATCGGAGAAGGGAGCGCGCCGGCTTCGTGGCCGGCGCGCCGCTTCCGGAGATGCCCGCGCGCCTCAGAGAAGCTGGTAGCGCAGTCGGGCGAAGAGGTTGCGGCCGCGGCCCGGCAGGCGCGCGCCCACCGGAACCTCTCCGTTCGGCGCCCGTACGAAGCCCGACGTGGCGTCCTCGTAGTGGGCGTCCAGGAGATTTTCCACGCCGACGTCGATGCGCAATCCCTCGCGTACGCGCCAGGACGCGTCGAGGTTCGTGAGGGCGTAGCCGTCGATGCGCTCGAACCGGTTGTTCGGATTCGCGGGGTCGAAGGTGAGCAGGCGCGAAGCGCCGAGCTCCCGCGCCACGAAGCGCTGCGTGGCACGCAGGGTCAAGGGGCCCCGGGCCCAGCGCAGGCCCACGGCGAACTCCGGCGGTGCGAGGCGGAAGACGTGGTCGTCGAGATCCTCGATCTCGCCCTCGAGCCAGGTGCCACGCAGCTCCAGCGCGACCGAGTCGGTCAGGGTGCGCGCATAGTCGGCCTCGATGCCCCAGAAGCGCGCGTCGACGTTCGCCATGTCCAGCGGCGTCGGATCGCCCGCCGCGTTCGTCGACAGGGCGATCGTGACCGGATCCGTCGCCGGCAGACCGGTGACGTAGTCGTCGACCTGGCGGACGTGGGCGCGCAGGCTCCAGGCGCTGCGTTCGCTGTCGCCGAGCAGGGCGAACTCGAACTGATGGGAGACTTCCGGGTCGAGGAGCGGATTGCCGACGTAGGTGTTGCCGTCCCCGAGGCCCGCGTTCGCCTCGAGCGGAATCCAGAGATAGCGCTCCATGTAGGCCGGCGTCCGCGTGCGCCGCGCCAGCGCCAGCTCGACGCGCAGATCGTCCGCCAGGTCCCGGGACAGAATCAGGTCGAGGTCGAGGTTGTGGTCGATCTGCGAGCGGTCACTCGCGTTGAAGCGTTCCCGGAGCATGAAGAACGCGCGCGGCGGCGTGCCCATGGGAAAGGCGCCCGGCATGGCGTCGACCATGCGGGCGGGCGCGGCGTCGACGTCGTCCGCATCCGTACGCGTGCGCGTCAGGCGCACCCCGGACTCCAGCTGCCAGCCGCCGGCGATGGCGCCGTTCCACTGCAGCCAGGCCGAGTGGGCCACGTGCTCGATGCCGTCGAAGTTCGAAACGAAGAAAGCGGGCGCCGAGGGGTCGCCGATGCGCGCATCGTGCGTTTCCTCGTGCCAGCCGAGGCCCCCCGATGCCGTGCCTGCGAGGAGCTCCCGGCTGAACTCGAAGCGGGCCTCGAGGCCATCGGCGAAGGCGACCGTCCGGCGCGTGCGCATCGCCGTGCGCTGCTCGAAGTTGTTCATGGCGTGGCGGACGTTCGAACCGGCGAGGAACAGGCGCAGCTCCAGTGGTGCGCCGGAGCCGAACTCGAGGCGCGTGCGTCCGTCGACGTGCCAGAGTTCCGTGTCGAAGTACTCGATGTCCATGGGCAGGACCGGCGTGCCGGCATCGTCGGACCGGATGCGCCGGAAGGCGGCATCGAGGCTGTGCCGGTCCGTGCGCAGGCCGTAGCCGACGGCTTCCGCGGTCCGCGTGTAGGCGCTCGGGACCACGGTGCCGTCACCCGACTCGAAGTTCCCGCCCTCTTCGCGGGAGAAGGCGCCGTATAGGCGCTGCCTTTCGCTGGCGAGTCCCGCGCTCGCGGCCGTGCCCCAGCCTTCGTCCACCGACGAGGCCGAGCTGTCGACGTCGAGCCAGGGCTGCCAGCCGCCCTCCGAATAGTTGGGCCGCTTCCAGGCCGCCTGCGCGCCGCCGCCGAGACCGGTTCCGTCTCCGAGCCGCGTCACGCCCGGCGTGAGGGAGACCTCGTGCAGCAGCCCGCGCGGCGCGTAGTGGAAGGGCGGATCCATCCAGTTCGGGCCGCCCTGGATCATGGTCTGCCCGTCGACGCGCACCCCCATGCGGGTGCCGTACAGGCCCCGGTACTGGAGGATGCTCGTGAGCGGGCCGTTGCGGTTGACGGCGACGCCGGGAATCGCGGCGAGCGCCTCGGTGGCGTCCGGCGCCGCCGCGCGCATGGCGTCGGCGAGGACGATGCCCTGGCGGCGGTCGGCCTGCCCGAGCACGGTCAGGGTCTCGATGCCCGGCTCGGCGTGCTGGGCGGTGCGACCGAGGCTTGGCGACGGGGCGCAGGCGAGGGCGCCCAGCGCCAGGCCGACGCACAGGGGAGCGTGCAGTTTCATGTCTTGTCCTCTCTTCTGGATTCCGATGTGTACCGGTCGGTCTCAGAAGAGGACGGGCGGTCCCCGGGCGGGGTCGGCATTCGTGCGCGGGCTGAGAGGCGCCGCGGCGACGGGCCGTGGTCGTGGCAGGGCCGGACGTGGATGGTCGGGGGGCGTCGAGTCGCCTTGCGGTACGGGCTGGGGCGCGATGCCGTCCAGACAGAAGAGGCAGTGTTCGGGGGGCAGCGGAAGGGGCGCGTCGGCTTCGCTCGGCGGCGCTGCGACGACGGCGCCCGCACCATCACCACAGACCATGGCGAAGTCGCCATGGCCGGCGGCTTCCCGAGCGCCGTGTTCGTGCGCTTCCGCCGCGCCCTCGGGGTCGAGGACGAGCTGCAGCATGTTGCCCGTGCCGAAGCCGACGCCACCGAACAGTATGGCGAAGAGTGCGATGGGCAGTGTCTGCAGTAGGCGGCGCGTCTTCATGGCATCTCTGCTTCGGCCCGTCCCTGGGTCTCTTCGCCTGCGCGCGCTGCGCCTGCTCGGGCGCGTCGATCAGGCGTCATCCTGACGCATGTCGGCAGAACGCGCGCGCGCCTTGAACACGCACCGTCGATCGGCGACGTGCACGGACTGTACACGCAGCCGCCCGGCGATTGCTTGATCCGGATCAGCGCGGCCCGCCCGTCCATGAGGTCACATCGCGACGATCAGTCCGGGAGATCTCGCCATGAAACGCCACCCAGCGCTGGTTCTCGTGCTCTGCACGCTGGGCACAGGGCCCTTCGTCCATGCAGGGCCCACGGCCGGACCGGAAGATCTGCTGCCCTTCAAGCAGGCGCTCATGGGCGCGTTGCAGGCCGGGCTGGCGGAGGGGCCGGTCGCGGCGGTGACGGCCTGCAACCTGATCGCGCCCGGCCTTCCGGCCGCGCAGGCGGAGCGGGGCTTCGAGGTCGGTCGTGCGAGCGACCGCCTGCGCAACCCCCACAACACGGCGCCGGCCTGGGTGGCGCCGGTGCTCGACGGCATGCTCGCGGGGACGCGACCGATCGAAGGCCGCGCCGTGTGGCTGGACGATGGTCGTACCGGTTGGGTCGAGCCGATCCGGATCGGGCCCATGTGCCTGCAGTGCCACGGCGACGCGATCGACGAAGAGGTGGCGGCCGCGCTCGATGCGCGCTATCCGGAGGACCGGGCCCGCGGCTACGCGGCGGGCGATCTGCGAGGCGTGTTCTGGATCGTGCCGACGGAGCGGTAGCGACCGCGGGTCAACGCTCGCGGCGGACGAGTTCGACGGGGTCCGGAAGGTCCTCGGGCAGTCCCAGCCAGGCGAGCAGTTCCGACCAGGAGGTGTAGATCCCGAAGGTCACATCGGCGGCGCTGCGCTGCGCCTCGAACTGCCGGTTGAGTCCCCAGCGGAGGCCGGGTTTCACGAGATAGCCGAGCCGGCGTTCGCCATGATCGACGGCCGTGTTGTCCCAGCGGTCTGCCAGCATGCGCAGGTCGTCGGCGGAGAGGCGGAGTTCCGCGTCCCGTTCGTCCCAGATGCGGTCGAGGCCCGGCCGGAAGTCCGGATGCACCTCGATCTCCTCCCTGATGCGGTCGAGCTGGCCTGCGTCCACCACTCCGTCGAAGCGCGCGACGATGACGCCGAGTCGGGGATCGATGCTGAAAACATAGGACATGGCGGCGCCTCGTTCGGGCGGTCTGAACACGCCTGACGAGGGGCGAGCAGCGCCATGCGAGCAGGTGCGCAGCATAGCGTCTTCTGGCCCCGGATCGCGCGCGCAGCGCCGCAGGCCCGGCACCAGACCGGTCGAGTGCCGCCCCCGGGAGCCGGAGGTCGGAGGTATGATCCCTCCGTCCCCGGCAGGAGTGTGTGCATGGAGTACATTCCCACCATCTGGATCGTCGTCGGCCTCTTGCTGATCCTTTCCGAGCTCTTCGTCACCGGCTTCGTCGCGGTGTTCCTCGGCTTCGGCGCCCTCGTCACGGGCATCGCCGTGGCCCTCGGCATGCCCGGCGAAGGGGCCCTGCCCTTCGTGGTCTTCTCCGTCGTCTCCGTGTGTTCCCTGCTCGCCCTCCGGGCGCGCTTCACCGGCTGGTTCAAGGGCCGCATGCACATGGGTACCTCCGACGAGGCCGACGACGACTTCCTCGGCCGCGATGCGCGCGTGCTGCGTGGCTTCGGTGACGGCGATCATGGCCGCGGTGAGGTGGACTATCGCGGCGCCGCCTGGTCGGCTCGCTCCGACGACGTTCTCTCCGAGGGTGAGCTGGTCGTCATCACGGGCCGCGACAATCTGACCCTTCTCGTAGCCAGGCAGGAGTCCTGATCATGGTCTCGCTCGTACTCGGCGTCGGTCTCGCCGTCCTCGTACTCGTCATCCTGTTCCAGACGGCGCGCGTCGTTCCCCAGCGCGAACAGTTCGTCGTCGAGCGCCTCGGCAAGTACTCCGGGACGCTCGAGGCCGGCTTCCACATCCTCATTCCCTTCGTGGACAAGGTGGCCTATCGGCATACGCTCAAGGAGCAGGCCGTGGACGTGCCGTCCCAGACCTGTATCACCAAGGACAACATCTCCGTCTCCGTCGACGGGGTGCTCTACATGCAGGTCGTGGATGCCAAGGCCGCGAGCTACGGCATCGAGAACTACTACTTCGCCATCTCCCAGCTCGCGCAGACGACGCTGCGTTCGGAGATCGGCAAGATCGAGCTCGACAAGACCTTCGAGGAGCGGGACACGATCAACGCCTCCGTGGTCGCCGCCGTCGACAAGGCGTCCCAGCCCTGGGGCGTGAAGGTCCTGCGCTACGAGATCAAGGACATCATCCCGCCGTCGACGGTCACGGACGCGCTCGAGAAGCAGATGCGCGCGGAGCGGGAGCGTCGCGCCGTGGTGGCCGAGTCCGAGGGCGAACGGCAGGCGAAGATCAACGTCTCCGAGGGTCAGAAGCAGGAGACCATCAACATCTCGGAAGCCGAGAAGACCCGGCAGATCAACGAGGCGGAGGGCCGGGCGCGGGAGATCGAGCTGATCGCCGGCGCCACCGCGCAGGGCCTGCGCGAGGTCGCGGCAGCGCTCGGCGAGCCGGGCGGCCAGCAGGCCATGAACCTGCGCATCGCCGAACAGTACGTGCGCGAGTTCGGCAAGCTGGCGAACGAGAACAACACGCTCATCCTGCCCTCGAACCTCGCGGACATCGGCGGCATCGTCGCGGGCCTCGCGACGGTCATGGACAAGATCGGTGGCGGCGACGGCGGCGGCGACGATCCGTCTCCCGCGCGGCCGCGCCCTGCGCCGAGGCCGCCCGAGACCTATCAGGCGAGGAGTGATCGGTCCGCCGCCCCCCGGGCGCCGCAGGCGGACGGTCGCACGCTCGCCGAGCGCCTCGGCGAGATCGCCGGCATGCCGCCGCGGAACTGACCGCGCCGTCCTGCGGCGCGCCGCGTCAGTCCTCGGAGCGGGTCAGCGGTACGAAGCGCACCGGGAGGATCCAGCGCTCGGAGACGGCGCCGGCGGCGTCCTTGCTGTAGAGCATGAGGTCGTGCGCCCCGAAGGCGGGCCCGATCGGGATCACGATGCGCCCGCCGGGACGCAGCTGCTCGAGCAGCGGTGGCGGCAGCGCCTCCGCCACCGCGGTGACCACGATCGCGTCGTAGGGGCCCTGCTCGGGGACGCCGTGCCAGCCATCTCCCGCGTGGACGCGCACGTTCTCGTAGCCGGCCGCTGCGAGCCGCTCGCGCGCCTCGATGGCGAGCGGCTCCAGGATCTCGATGGTCTCCACGCGAGCGGCGAGTTCTGCGAGCACCGCGGCCTGATAGCCGGACCCGGTGCCGATCTCCAGCACGCGATCGAGCGGGCCGGGCGCCGCGAGCTCCGTCATCAGGGCGACCATGTAGGGCTGGCTGATGGTCTGCCCGAGGCCGATGGGCAGGGGGTGATTGGCGTAGGCGGAAGGATCGTCCGGGTCGTCGAGGAAGAGATGCCGGGGCACCGCGAGCATGGCGGCCTCGACGTGAGCCGAGAGGCGCGCGACGCCGGTCTGGCCGCGCGTCTGCGTGATCATGGTGCGGATCTCCGCGACCATGCGCGCGCGCTCGATGGCGCGCGCCTCCTCAGCGCCCGCGACCACGACCGGCGCCAGCACGAGGCTCGTCAGGCTGAGGAGAAAGCGCCATCCACGCCCCGCCTCAGCGCGCCGCGGCCGTTCGTGCCTGCAGCGCTGCACGCGGCGGATCCGGAACGACGTCGTCGCGATCGTCACGCATCTTCCAGAGCTCTGTTCTGCGGCGGGTATCGAGGCCCCCGGGCGTGACGCCGCCGCACCGCTTTCGGTGCCCCGAGTCTACCGCGCCTTCGCCGATGTCCGGATCGCGGCGCCTGCGCGCCTCAGTGCGCGAGGCGGGCCGTCCTGAACAGCCAGGGCGCGAGCACGGTGATGAAGAGGCCGACGAAGCCGGTCTCGAGCCAGCGGGCCGCGTCCTCGCCGAGCCCCAGGGCCAGCAGCGGGGCCTCCAGCGTGCCGAGCAGGCCGAACAGCAGGGCGAGGCCGAGCAGGCCCGCGAGCGCCGCTCGCCACCAGCTCGGATGGCGTCGGAAGGTCAGGCGATTCCGGTCGAGGAGGACGCCGCCCCACCAGCCCACCAGGAAGGCGCCGATGGCCGAAATGGCGCCCGGTCCGTCGGGCTCGGGCCAGAGCAGCCAGATCGCTGGCTGGACGGCGAGCAGGATGCCGATCTGGATCCGCCCGTCCAGATCGTGCCAGCGGCCGAAGCGATCACCGAGCAGCCACTCGAAGAGCAGCAGGCTGAGAGCGCCGATGAGGGCGCCGGCGAGCACGTCCTCGACGTCGTGGACGCCGAGGTAGAGGCGAGAGAAGCAGATGCCGGCGACGATGAAAGCCGCGAGCGGCCAGCACCAGGGGCGCTTCAGTTCCCGGGCGAGCCAGAACCAGGTGACCACGGCGAGCTGTGCATGGCCCGACGGGAGTCCGAAGCTGTCGCCGACGCGCCCGTCGAGCGCGTACTCGACGGCCGGCCTGGGGTCGTCGAAGAGGTCCTTGAGGAAGCCGTTCACCAGCGCCGAGGTGAGGATCAGTACGGCGAGGCGCGTGAACATCTCCTTGTCCCAGAGCCAGTAGCCGAGGGGCAGCACGAGCAGATAGAAGGGAAAGTAGCCGAGCGCCGTGAAGGCCTCGAACACGACCGTCGCCGCGTCGGAACGCAGCGGCAGCACCCAGGAAAGATCGTGAAGAAAGGCTTCCATCGTCGCGCGCAGGTCAGCTCGGAGCCCGACAGCTTAGTGTTTCGCCGCGCAGATGGCTGCAGCGCCCCGCACGTACGCTGGCTGACAGGCTAGGGCGTGGGCCGCGACGACTCCAGGGCGCCCCGGCGGCGCTTGCCGCCGCGGACCGCGCTCAGCTCCGTCACCCGGTCCTCCTCCGCCGCGAAACGACCGTGCGCCGTACCCTCCACCATGCCGAGCGTGTTCCAGCAGCGATAGCCGAGGAGCGCCAGCAGTTCCGGCGACGCGTTCGCGCGTACGGCCGGATCGAGCGAGAGCATGAAGTTCTCCTGCTGCCGGACGAAGGGCTGGCAGTAGTAGCCGAGCAGGCCGTAGCGGTGCTCGTCGGTGACGTTCGCCCCCGTACCGTGCAGTACCCGGCCGTCGAAGATCAGCGCCGTGCCTGCCGTACCCTCGGCGGGGACGCTCGGGCCCCTGCGGCGCAGGTAGGCAACCGGGTCCTCGAAGCGATGGGAGCCCGGGACGACGCGCGTGGCGCCGTTCGCCTCCGTGAAGTCACACAGCATCCACAGGACGTTGACCACGAGCGGATGACCCGTGCCGATCGGCGCGTACATCTGATCGCTGTGCAGATCCATGGCGACGCCCCCCGGCCCGGCGATGTTGGCCGTGAAGGAGGAGAGCAGCGGGTCGCCGACGTCGCGGGTGTAGATGCCGCCGTTCTCCTCGAAGGCGAGGTGGAAGCGGCGTCTGACCAGTTCGAGGGGGCCGGGCATGAGGACGATGCTGCGGAAAGCCTCGCCCTTGTTCACGAGGCTCCAGACCCGCTGGTTCGGGCCCCCGGTGCCGGCGGTGCTGGAGCCGTCGCCACCGTCGCGCCAGGCGACACCCGCTTCGCGTTCGGCGCGGGCCTGGTCGACGAGCCGTTCACGCGCCCTGCGGACCTCGGCGTCCGGGAGTGCGCCTTCGAGGCGAGCGACGCCGTACTCGATCAGGTGTCGCCAGGCCTCCTCGAGGTCCCTCGTCGCAGGCGGTAGTGCAAGCGCGCCCATTGTCGCCCTCCCTGAGCATGTCGTGGACCACGGGACACGTGGCCGGCCGACGCCTTCCTGGCGCCGAGGGACGAGTCTGCACCAGTCCTGCGGGCGCGACCATGGGGCGAAGGCTGCATGCGCGGACGGCGATCGCTCACACGGCGCTGCGCTGCGGGCCTGCGTCGTCGGCGGACGCGGTGTCACTGGCGCGGTTCAGCACCAGGGCGAACCAGCCCATGGCGACGAGGGCGAGCGTGCCGGCGAGGAAGAAGGAGGCGCCCGGGAAGTACAGCGGGGCATCCGTGGCCGAGAAGTAGCGGAAGGTCTGGGTCAGGATCAGCGGCGAGACGATGGCGACCAGGCTGATCGTGCTCGCGATGGCGCCCTCCATCTCGCCGCGCGCGTCCGGCGGGAAACGTCGCGAGAGGATCCCGCGCAGGGACGGCATCACGAGCCCCACGAAGGCGCCGACGGCGATGCACGGGAACAGCATCCAGCCCTTCGGCACGAGCGAGTGGCCGTAGTAGCTGAAGGCGCAGGCGCCGAGGCCCAGGTACATGGCGCGGGCTTCACCGATGCGGGCGACGATGGGGCCCACGAGCGTGCCCGAGACCAGCGCCGTCGAGACGCCGACCACGGCGAGGGCGAGGCCCACCTCGGACGGCGACCACTCGAAGCGATGGATCACGAAGTAGGTCCAGGTCGTCGGATTGACGTCATGGGCGAGGAAGTAGACCGCGAGGCCGACGAAGAGTGCGGCCACCATGGGCTCGCGGCGTACCGCTGCGAGCGCACCGATGGGGTTCGCGCGCCGCGCATCGAAGGCCCGGCGACGGCCGTGGGGCAGCGTCTCCGGGAGCACGAAGAAGCCGTAGCACACGTTGCAGGCGGCGAGTCCCGCAGCGGCGAAGAAGGGCACGCGCGGCCCGAACTCCCCCAGCAGGCCTCCCAGTGCCGGGCCGACCACGAAGCCGAGGCCCCAGGCGGCGCCGATCTTCCCGTACTGCCGTGCGCGCCGGGACTCCTCGGTGACGTCGGCGATGTAGGCGTTCGCGGTGGCGAAGGTCGCCGCGGAAGCACCGGAGAGCATGCGTCCCAGGAAGAGCCAGAGCAGCGTCGGTGCGAGACCCATGATCAGGTAGTCGACGGCGAGCGTCGCGAGCGACACGAGCAGCACGGGGCGTCGTCCGAAGCGGTCGGAAAGGTTGCCGATGAGCGGTGAGAAGAAGAACTGCATGGTGGCGTAGACGAACATGAGCGCGC
Organism: Pseudomonadales bacterium; assembly: GCA_036351675.1. Lineage (GTDB taxonomy): Bacteria > Pseudomonadota > Gammaproteobacteria > Pseudomonadales > Azotimanducaceae > JAZBPO01. Next base: position 23,665 of record JAZBPO010000136.1, on the reverse strand, counting down.
CGCCCCAGCCCGCGGCCGCCGACACGGGCCCGCCGGTCAGTTCGGTGATCAGGCCCGGCAGTACGGGAATGATCAGGCCGAAGCCGAGCGTGTCGAGGAACAGCGTCACCATGAGGAAGGTGACGGCGTGGGGGCTGCTCGCGGAGAGCGTCACGACTGCGCGTACTCCAGGACTCATGGCGTCAGAAGATCGAGACCGTATCACCCCTGTGCACGACATCGGGGCGCGTGACGCGGGTGCAGGCGTCGAGATCGCTACCGTTCTCTCGAACGAGAAGGCGCATGACACGAGTATCCCGGGGCAGATCGGCGAAACCGTGCGTCGCCATCGCGCAGTGCGGGCACGAGGCCTCGCAGGCGAACTCGACCTCGCCGGCACGAAGCGTTCGTTCCACTCGGGTGCCTTCCACGAAGCCCTCTGCATCCGCCTTCGCGACCACGAGATCGGGGCGGAAGCGACGCACGTCCACGCTGGAGTCGGGCAGAGTGATCTCTGCGGGCCGGAAGGCGCCCGCCGTCGGCGTCTCGTCCGCACTGCGCGCCGCGCAGCGCATGATCGCCGGGTTCTTCTTCCCGCCGCGGATCCCGCCTCGCGCTCCGTCGCGCAGCGCCCGGGCGCGATCGTCGGCGGCGCCCGCAGCCGCGAACTCGAGCGCCTCGAGCCGCTCGCCCCGCATGCTCTTCACCGCCTGGCGCCAGAGCTGATCGACGACGAAGCTCATGCGCCGGCGCGCCCGGCTTCGAGGGCAGCGAGGTGGTCGCGGTCGCCTTCGAAGCGCCTGCCCGCGAGCAGGAAGAGCGGGATCGCGAGCAGACTGATGGCCGTGAACACGACCAGGGTCCAGGTGTAGGGCTGGGCGAAGCCCTCGCTCTTCATCCAGTCGATGCAGATGCCACCGGCCGTGATGCCGAAGCCGAGGCCGACGAGATTGAGCACGAGGATGTAGAAGGCGACGACCGTGGCGCGGATCTGCGGTGGCACCAGCTCCTGCACGGAGGAGAAGGTGGGGCCGTAGAAGCAGCCGAGCTGGAAGAAGCCGACGAAGACGCCGAGCCAGAACCAGAGCGTGTCGGGCGGCACGAGGCGATAGGCGATGTTCGCGGGCGCCAGGATCAGCATGATCCAGAACAGGAACATGGCGCGGCCGTTGCCCGTCTTCCGGTAGTACCAGTCGCTGCCGGCGCCGCCGAAGAGGTTGCCGAGGACCCCCGCGATCACGGCGATCCAGCCGGTGGTCTGGGCGATGTAGGCACGTTCGAAGCCGCGCTCCTGCACGTACCAGAGCTGGTCGAAGGCGGCTGCACCGAGGATGAAGTGGAGCGCCACGCCGCCGGCCATGGTGAGGGCGAGGGCCGGGCAGTTCGCGAGCGCGCGGTAGGCCGTCGCGAAGATGACCTTCAGCTGCGGGCGCTCGACCGGTGCCGGATCCTCGGCGTGCGAGTCCTGGGGCAGGGCGTCGTGGCGGCGCGGCGTCTCCTTCACGAACAGCATGACGAGGGCGAGGCAGATGCCGAGGGCGCCGAGCGCGAAGAAGCAGTTGCGCCAGCCGATGGCCGGGCCGAGATAGCCGGCGATCATGAGGGAGGCGCCGACACCGATCGGGACGCCCATGTAGTACGCGCCGGCCGCGAAGCCGCGCTTCGAGGCCGGAAAGCGGTCCGCCAGCATGGACATGGAGGTGGGCGTGAGCACGGATTCGCCGACGCCGATGAACATGCGCGGGACGGCGAGCGAGGTGAAGCCCCGGGCGGCACCGGAGATGGCCGTCAGCAGGCTCCAGAGCGTGAGGCCCGCGGCGATGAGGCGAGGCCGGTGGAACATGTCGGCGGCGGCGCCCATGAACAGGCCCATGAAGGCGTAGAACACGATGAAGGCGAAGCCCGTGAGCAGGCCGAACTGCGTGTCCGTGAGCCCCAGCTCCGGGACGATGAAGTTGGCGAAGCTCTGCAGGAGCTGACGGTCCACGAAGTTCATGACGTTCAGAAGCGTGAGGAACGCCAGGAAGCCGTAGTGACGCAGCTCGACGGAATCGTCGGCCGCGCTGGCCGGAGCGGCGGCGATGCTCATCTCTTCTCCCCCTCTGGTGCCCTTGTCTGCCCGGGTCGTCGACCGGGCACTGGCCGCGACCGGGCGAGCATAGCGGAGCCGGTGGCATTCAGCGTGGGTGAGAAGTTCGCGCAGGTGCATTGACGATGCGCGTATCCGTTCGGACCATCACGCCGGTGCCGGATGCCGCTGCGTCGCATCCGGACGCGTGGCTCCGCGGGCTGCAAGAGAAGGATCGCGGTTTGAAGAAGCCCCATGTCCTCTATGCGCTATGGGCGACCTGGCTCTTCCTGCACAGTGTGGAGTGCGCGGCCGACGCGGCCCTGCCCCCGCTCGAGGCTTTCGCGACGCTGGGGTCCATGCGCGAGATAGAACTCTCGCCGGATGGCCACAGCGTCGCGTACCTGCAGACGACGCCGGACGGCGAGGAGGTGGTCGTCGCGCATACCATCGACGATGCCCGCACGCCGCTGATCGTCCCGATCCTGCCCGATGCCCGCATCCTCTGGTTCGAGTGGTTGAACGACGAGCGCCTCGCCGTCGCCTACGGCTTCACGAAGTCGGTCTTCCACTACATGGGTATGAATCTGATCGGGGGGCGAGATCTGGAGCAGACCCGCCTCTACGGGTTTCGCCTCGACGGCCGTGACAGGGGCAGACCCGTGCGCCTCGCGAAGGGTGCGAGCAAGTGCGACGAGATGGGAACCCGGCTTCGCAACGAGTGCCCGGAGCCGCTCGTCCAGCATCGGATCGTCGATCTGCTCCCGGACGATCCCCGGCACATCCTGCTTCAGGTCGACAGCAATCTCGACGGACGCTGGGAGGTGCGGCGAGTCGACGTGAAGAACGGCCGCTTCCGTGAAGTCACACCGCAGCTGGGATCGATCTCCACCTGGTTCACCGATCTGGACGACGAAGTGAGGCTCGGAGTCGGCCGTGACGAACGCAACGAAGCGGTCGCGGTCTTCAAGCCGCAGCGTGGTCGCTGGCGAGAGCTGCGCGGCGCGCGTTGGCTCGAGCGGGAGATGCGGGTCCATGGATTCCTGGAGGACCCGCGGCAGGCCATCGTGACGGGCCCGGTCAACTTCGATACCGATGCGATCGCAGTGCTCGATCTCGAAGAGGACCGGATCGTCGAGGTGCTCCACGAGGATCCGAAGCACGATCTGCGGCCGGTGCTGCACGATGGTCGGCTCATCGGTTACTCCGTGCCGGCGAGGAACTGGGAGTTCGTACCGACCGCATCGGAGTGGGTCTCGCTCTACGAGACTGCGAGTCGTGCGCTGCCGGACTTCCGCATCGAGCTGCTGAGCTGGTCGCCCGATCTCCAGATGCTGCTCCTTTCCGCAAGCAGCGACGTGGAGGCGGGTCAGGTCTTCGTCTGGGACCGGCGCGCGGGGCAGATGTACCCGCTCGGCAGGAACTACCCGGAACTCGATCCGTCCGTCATGGCCGAGATGGAGGAGGTCCACTATCGCGCGCGGGACGATCTGGAGATCACGGCGTACCTCACGCGACCCCGCGATGCGGGTCCCGAACCGCTTCCGCTCGTGCTGTTGCCGCACGGGGGGCCGCACGGCCGCGACACGCTGGGCTTCGACTTCCTCGTACAGGCCATCGCTCGAAGCGGCTACGCGGTGCTGCAGCCCAACTTCCGGGGCTCCGCCTACCAGGGCCGGAGCTTCTCCGAGGCCGGGCAGGGCGAGTGGGGCCGGAAGATGCAGGAGGATCTCGTCGACGGCGTGCGCTGGGCTTCGGAGCAGGGCCTCGCCGACCCCGAGCGAGTGTGCATCGTCGGCTGGTCCTACGGCGGCTATGCGGCGCTCATGGGGGCCGTGGCCACGCCCGAGCTGTTCCGCTGCGCGGCCAGCATCAACGGGGTGGCGGACCTTCGGCGCCTGCGCGGGCGCTGGAGCTTCGACGCCGGCTATCGCCGCATGATGGCGGAGATGCTGGGGCCCGACCTGCGCGAGATCACCCGGGTCTCGCCGGTGCACCAGGCGTCGCGCGCCGGGGTTCCGATCCTGCTCGTCCACGCCCGTGACGACGGCAGAGTGCCGGTCGAGCACAGCAGGGCGATGGCGAAGGCGCTCGAGGAGGCGGGCAAGGAGGGCGAGCTCATCGAGATCGAGCGCGGTGGGCACGGCCTCATGGATGCGGGCGCGCGTCTGCGCATGCTCCGGGGGCTGATCGGCTTCCTCGATGCGCACCTCGAGGCGAACGCAGCTGCGGGAGATCGCATCGGCTCAGTGCAGCGCGAACACTAGCGCCGCCTCAGCGCACCCAGACGCCGGGCGCGTTCGTCCGGTAGCCGAGGGCTTCGTAGGCGGCGTCGACCACCCCCTGGCCGCGCGGATTCAGCAGCAGACCCTGGCCCATCTGGTTCATCGTGTAACCGAAGGCGAGATGGCAGTCCGGGTCGGCGAAGGCGAGGTGACCGCCGGCGCCGACGTGGCCGAAGGCGGCGTCGCCGAGGAGCACCGAGTCGCCGTCGCCGTGGGCACGGCCGCGGTTGTCCATGGATCTCATGAAGCCGTAGGCGAAGCGCGACGGGATGAGCAGCGTCGCGTCGTACTGCGTTGCCGCTGCGATGCGGGACATGCGCCGGATCGAGTCCGCGGAGAAGTAGTCGCCGCCGCCGTTCGCGAGGGGCGTGAACAGCTTTGCGAGGCTGCGAGCGTTGGAGATGCCGCCGCCCCCGCCGATCTCCGCGGCGTGCGCCTCGCGGGAGTCGGGCGTGCCGAGCGAATAGCCGCCGGTGTTCGTGAGCGAGAGCGCCGAGATGGACCCGGGCTCGTTGAGCAGCGCGTTGGTGAACTCCGTCATCACGAAGTCCGGGCCGGGTGCATAGGGGAGCATGTGCGAGACCCGGGGTTCGAGCTCCTCGGGAAGGCCGATCCAGAAGTCGAGGCCGAGGGGGACGGCGAACTCGTCCCGGAAGAAGGTGCCGAGGGACTTGCCGGAGATGCGGCGCACGAGCTCGCCGACGGTCCAGCCGAAGCTGATCATGTGATAGCCGTTGCGCGTCCCGGGTTCCCAGAAGGGCTCCTGGCGCGCGAGCAGGTCGCAGGCGTAATCCCAGTCGTAGAGGCCGCCTTCCTTCACCGGCTCCCGGAAAGCAGGGAGGCCGACGGAGTGCGACAGCATCATGGCGACCGTGGTCCTCTCCTTGCCGGCCTGGCCGAATTCCGGCCAGTAGTCCGTGACGAGGCCGTGCAGGTCGAGCTCGCCGCGTTCGATGAGCAGGTGCGCGCAGAGCGCCGTCGCGGCCTTCGTCACCGAGAACACGAGGGAGACCGTGTCCTCTTCCCAGGGTCTGGTGCCCTCGAGGTCGAAGTGGCCGCCCCAGAGATCGACGACGGTCTCGCCTTCGACGGAAAGGGACACGGAGGCGCCGACTTCTCCGCGCTCGTCGAAGTTCTGCACGAAGGCGTCACGGACGCTCGTGAAGTCCTCGTGTACGTGACCCTGCACGGTGCCCCGTGCGGTCTCGATGACGACGTCGGTCATGTTCCGGTTTCCCCACCCTTTGCGGAGCTGCGGATCGTACACCGCAGTTCCCGCGCGCGTGGCGTGTAGTCATCTCGCACGCCCGAAGGGGACGTGGCCGCTGCTGTACCTTCGCTGCGCTGCGCATGCTCCGTGCATGGCCAGCGAACCCACCCTGCCCGTACATCCGCTCCGCGCCACCGTGTTCGTGCCGCGCCTGCTCGCCTACCTGCTCGCTGGTCTGCTGCTCCATCACGAGGCGCCCCCGGGAGGCAGCGCGATCCTGCTGCTCGCCTGGAGCGCCCTGGTGCCCTGGGCGCTTCGCTGGCCCGTGCCGCTCCGCTGGCATCCCTTGCTGCGCGGCGTGGAGAACGTGGGCCTGGCCCTGCTCGCCCTCGTCGCCGGCGTACCGCTCTTCGTCCTCGCCGCGGCCCTGCTGCCGTTCCAGATCGGCCTGCTCAGCCTGCACGGGGTGCGGGCGGGTCTCGCCTGTCTCGTGCAGTGGGTGTTCCTGGTCGCGCCCTGTGCAGTGCTGCTCTCGCCCCCGCTGCGGGGCAGCGAGGAGTCGCTGGTGCTCGCCGGGGCGCTGGTGGCTGCCTTCGCACTGCTCGTCGCGGCGCTCTCGAACCTGCAGTCGCGACGACTCGAGGCGGTGCGCGCGGAACTCGCGGAGCGAGCCGAGCACGAGGCCGCACTCGCCGCCCGGCTGGCGCGCTATCTGCCGCCGCCCGTACACCGGGCGGCCTTCGCCTCCCTCGATGCGACGAATCGGTCCCGGCGGCGCTGGCTGACCGTGTGCTTCGCCGATCTCGCGGGCTTCACGGCGCTGACCGACGCGGCGGAGAGCGAGGAAGTGGTCGCCATGCTCGACGACTTCTACGGCGCCATGGCCGCCGCGGCCGAGGCGTACGGCGGCACGCTCGACAAGTTCATCGGCGACGCCGTCATGGTGTTCTTCGGTGACGAGACGGGGGAGCCGCGCCGGGGCCGCGATCGCCACGGCGATGCGCGTGCCGCGGTGGAGATGGCCCTCGACATGCAGCGCCGCCTGGACGCGTTGCGCCTGCGCTGGCGCGATGCAGGGGTCGTGCGCGCCCTCGATCTGCGCGTCGGACTGCACTCGGGGTGGTGCACGGTCGGTGACTTCGGCCCGCCCGAGCGCCGCGCCTACACCGTGATCGGCGCCACCGTGAACACGGCGAGCCGTCTCGAAGCGGCCGCCGCGCCGGGAGAGGTGCTCGTGTCCCGGGCCACCTGGCTCCTGCTCGGTGATCTCGCGGGCCGCTGCCGGCGCATCGGGACGATCCGGGCGAAGGGCCTGCGGGCGCCGGTGGAGGTCTTCCAGGTGCTGCGCGATGCCCCGGATGCGGCGCTCGAGCTCGCCGTGGACGGTCTGGCGCTGCGTCTCGAGCCGGGTACGGTCGATCCGGCCGAGGCGCGCGCCGCTCTGGAGCGCGCCCTCGGTGCCCTGCCCACGGAAGGCGAAGCACCGCGCGCCGGCGCCGGTTGACCGGTCCGGCGGCGGCCCACAATATCCGCCGTCGTTCCCACCGACCGCGAGGCACGATGGACCCGCAGCTCCGCAATTCCGCCTACCTCCGTGCCGCTCGCGGCGAAAGCTCCGATCACACGCCGATCTGGCTCAACCGCCAGGCCGGCCGCTACATGCCCGAGTACCACCAGGTGAAGGGCAAGACGCCGAGCCTGCAGTTCTTCAAGAACCCGGAGCTCGCGGCGCAGGCGACGCTCGACGCACAGCGCATCCTTGGCGTCGACGCGGCGATCCTGTTCGCGGACCTGCTGCCGATCCTCGAGCCCATGGGCCTCGAGCTCGACTACATCGAGGGCTTCGGGCCGAAGTTCGCCAATCCCGTTCGTACCCCTGCGGACCTCGCGCGCCTGAAGCCGCTGGTGGCCGAGGAGGGCACGCCCTACATCGCCGAGACCGTGAAGAACTGCCGCGCGGGCCTGCCCGCGGACATTCCGCTCATCGGCTTCGCCGGCGCGCCGTTCACGCTCGCGTCCTACGCCGTAGAGGGTCAGGGCTCGCGCAACTACATCCACATGAAGCGGATCATGTTCGGCGACCCCGAGGCCTGGGGCCGGCTCATGGACCTCCTGGTCGATGCGGTCACGGACTATCTGCGGCTGCAGATCGTCTCCGGCGTGCAGGCGGTGCAGCTCTTCGACTCCTGGGTCGGCGCCATCGGCCCGAGCGAGTTCGAGCGTTTCGTCGCGCCCTGGACCAGGCGCCTGATCGCCAACCTGAAGGCCATCGGCGACGAGCCGGTACCGGTCGTCTACTTCGGTACCGGGAATCCGGCGCTGGCTGCCGCACAGGCGGCCTGCGAACCGGACGTCCTCGCCCTCGACTGGCGGGCGCCGCTGGTCGAGACCTGGGACGCCACGGGGGTGCGCGCGATCCAGGGCAATCTCGATCCGATCGTGCTCTGCGCCGACTGGCCTGCCGTCGAGCGCGAAGCCCGTCGCCTCATGGACGAGGTCGCCGGCCGCCCCGGGCACGTCTTCAACCTCGGTCATGGCATCGTCCCGGAAACTCCCGTGGACAACGTCAAGCGACTCGTGGAGCTGGTACAGACGCACCGGGCGAGCTGACCGGGGCTGGGCACACCGGCCGAGGACTCGCGCCGCGGCGGGCAACGGGCGATCGTCATCGGGACGGAACTTCAGCGTGCGAAGCTGCGCACCGTCGCTGGGCGCCTGGTACCGGCTCGTCGCCCCGCCGTGCGCAGTTGGTGCGGTGTACGAGGGGCAAGCCCCCCTGTCGTGAGGATCCGCGGTCGGTCCGCTTCTTGCTGAGTGCGCGGTACGGGCGCGTCGCGATCCGCCCGCACCGGTTGCGGTGCCTGGCGGATCGCGCCGCCGTCCGACCAGGAAGGGCCGGCATTCGACCATCGAGGAAAACACTGCCATGCCACTGCTGCCGTCGCTCACCCGTGCTGTTGACGGACAGCCCTTCGACCCGGAAGGCGTCGCCTTCTTCGATCTCGACCGGACCCTGATCGACGGCTACTCCGTGCTGCCCTTCGTGGCGGAGGGCCTCACCAGCGGTCTGCTGCGACCGACGCGTCTGCTCGCGCGCGCCCAGGCGATCCTGGAAGCCGGTGAAGGGGGCCTCGGCGAACTGGTGGAGGAGTTCCTGCAGGCCCTCGAGGGCGTGCCCGAAGCAGATCTCGACCGGCTCGGCGAGCGCGTCTTCCGGCGCCACCTCGCCGGGCGCGTCCATCCCGAGGCCCGCGCACTGATGCGCGCGCACCGCGAGCGCGGTCACCGTGTCGTCATCGTCACGTCCGCGACGCGATTCCAGGCGGCGCCGATCGCCCGCGCCCTCGGCGTGGAGGACGGAGATCTGCTCTGCACGCGCGCCACCGTCGACGAGCGCGGGCGGCTCACGGGCCGCTGGCAGCTTCCTGGCTGCTGGAACGACGGCAAGCGGCTGCACGCGCGTCTCTGGCTGCGTCGCCACGGCGGCCGCCTCGCCGATGCCTGGTTCTACACGGATTCCGCCGAGGACCTGCCGCTCCTCGAGCACGTCGGTCATCCGGTCGCCGTCGACGCGGATCCGATCCTCCGCCGCTACGCTCGCCGGGCCGGCTGGCCGCTGCTGCGATTCCGCGGCCGCGGCCCAGATCTCGAGGCGGTCGTCCGCTCCTCCATGGTGCTCTCGGGCTTCTACGGATCCGCCCTCGCGGGCGCATCGACCTTCCTCTTCGGTGGTTCCCTCGCCGATGCGGCGGACGTGGCCGGCCGTACCTTCGGCGCCACGGGCCTCACGCTCGCGGGCGTCCGCCTTCGCGTCCACGGCGAGCAGCATCTGCGTGCGGCACGCGGGGCCGTGGTCGTCTTCAATCACCAGAGTGCGCTCGACGCCCTGGTCATGGCGCGTCTCGTGCGCGTGCCCTACGTCGGGGTCGCGAAGGCCGAGCTCGGCCGCAATCCACTGCTCGGCCCGCTCCTGCGCGGCGCCGGGACGGTGTTCGTGGATCGCGGCTCGAAGGCGGGCGTGCGTCAGCTCGCCCCCGCCGTGGATGCGCTGCGCGCGGGCAAGGCCGTACTCATCGCACCCGAGGGCACGCGCAGCTACGGCACGCTGCCGGCGCCCTTCAAGCGCGGCGCCTTCTACCTCGCCAAGCGCGCGCGCGTGCCGATCCTGCCGGTGGTCATCCACAACGCCGCGGACGTGCTTCCGCGGGGGAGCCTGCTGCTGAAGCCCCGGGTACCGGTCGAAGTCACCGTGCTTCCTCCCATCGACACCTCGTCCTGGCGCGCGAGCGATCTCGGGGCCCAGGCCGACGCGCTCCACGCCCGCTATCTCGAGGAACTCGGCTTCCTGCCCCGGGCACTGGCGTGCGCACCGGCGTCCGAGCTGCCGATCGCGGTCTGAACGGGCTGCCGCGGGCGCGGTCTCGCGCGGCGTCGCCTCCTACCGGCTGATCGTCGGTCTGCTAGTGTCCGGCTCAGGCAGTTCTTTGGGGAGCCGTCAGATCTTGGCAGGGCAGAGGCGCCCGGAGTCGCCGGAACTCCGGCACCGGATCATGGCCGGCTTCGTCGGCAACGTGGTCGAGTGGTACGACTTCGCGCTCTACGGCTATCTCGCTGGCGTCATCGCGCCCGTCTTCTTCCCCGAACAGGACGCCACGGCAGCCCTCATCGCCACCTACGGCATCTTCGCCGCGGGTTTCGTCATGCGCCCCCTAGGTGCTGCAGTGTTCGGATGGTTCGGCGACCGCTACGGCCGCGCGCGGACCATGCAGATCTCCGTCTCTCTCATGGCCCTGCCCACGCTCCTGCTCGGCCTGCTGCCGACCTATGAACAGGTCGGTGTGCTGGCGCCCGCGCTGCTCGTGATGGTGCGCCTGCTGCAGGGCATCTCGGTCGGTGGCGAGTTCTCTTCCTCCGCGACCTGGCTGGTGGAGACCGCGCCGATCGGCCGCCGTGGTGCGACCGGAAGCTGGGCCAACGTCGGCTCCATGTCCGGGTCGTTGCTTGGCGTCGGCGCGGCGGCCCTCGTGACCAATCTCTTCGATGAGCGCACGGTCGCCGAGTGGGCCTGGCGCTTGCCGTTCCTCGGCGGCGCGCTGCTCGGCGTGAGTGCGATCTGGATCCGGCGCAGCCTCCACGACTCGCGCCGCTATCAGGCGCACCACGAAGGGCGTGAAGAGACGTCGCCCCTGCTCGAGGCGTTCACCACGAACCGTCGCGAAACGCTGCTGGCTCTGGCCTTTGCCTCCGGCTATGGCACCTGTTTCTACCTCGTCTTCGTCTATCTGCCCGAGTGGCTCTCGAGTCAGGGCCTGATGCCGCGGGGAACCGCCCTTGCGATCAACACTGCCATGACCCTGCTCGTGGTTCCGGCCATGCCCCTGTTCGCGCGCGTCGGAGACCGCCGGCTGCCGCGGCGGACATGGATCGCATGTGCCATGGCGGCACTCGCGCTGTCTGCCTGGCCGCTGCACCTGTGGATGCTCGACAGCGGCGGTAGCCTGCCGTCGGTGCTGTGCATGCACGGCCTGACCTTCCTGCTGCTCGCGATACCCCTTGGCTCCGGCCCTGCGCTTTTCGTGGAGCTGTTTCCGGAGCGGGACCGCCTCTCGGGATATTCGGTCGCCTTCAACATCGGCCTCGGCGTGTTCGGTGGTCTCACGCCCATGATCGCCTCCTGGCTGCTCGCGGAGACGGGCGCGCCTTCCACACCTGGCCTCTATCTCTCCATCGCCGCGCTCTTCTCGGTGGCGGCGCTGGCTCTGATCCCCGATCGCAGTCGCAGTCCGCTGCGCTGAGCCCTCGCGGCAGTGGGCCCTGCGGCCGCGTTATGCTCGCGGCTGCCCGGCACCTCACCCCAGGAGTGAAGCGATGAGCGAAGGCCGCCCGATGCCCGATACCGAGGCAGATCTCTTTGCGCACAAGGCGGCCGACTACGATCGGCGGCCGGGCAATCTCGAGGCGCTGGAGCGCATCGGGGCCACGCTGATCGGTCGAGTCGAGCTCGCGGAGCACATGGCCCTCATGGACTTCGGAGCCGGCACGGGCCTGCTCCTGCAGCAGCTCGCGCCGCACGTCGGCCGCATCACCGCTGTCGACGTCTCGCCCGCCATGCACGCGAAGCTGCGGGAGAAGCTCGCTGCGATCCCCTGCGAGGTGGAGCTGCTGGCGCTGGATCTCGAGTGCTCCGACCTCGAAGCGACCTTCGACGGCATCGTCAGCTCGCTCACCTTGCATCACATCCGTGATGTCGGTGCGCTGCTCCGGCGCCTCGCCGCCTGCGTCCGCACCGGCGGTTTCATCGCCCTCGCGGACCTCGACGCGGAGGACGGTCGCTTCCACGAACCGGGTACGGAGGGGGTCCATCACCACGGCTTCGAGCGGGCCGCCCTGCGGGCGCAGGTCGAGGCGGCGGGCTTCCGCGACGTCGAGTTCGTCACCGCGACCGTCATCGAGCGCGAGGGCCGGGACTATCCGATCTTCCTGCTCACGGCCCGTCGCTGATCGCACGCCGCTGCTTGCATGCTCGGGTCTTCTCAACCGCGGAGTTCTCCCATGACCGACCACGTCGCCGGCAAGTCCATCGTCATCACCGGGGCCGCCGGAGGCTTCGGGCGTCTGCTCGCGGTCAAGGCTGCCGCCCGCGGCGCGCGCGTCGTGGGCGGTGACGTGAACGAGGCGGAACTCGGCGAGACGGCGCGCCTCGTGCGCGAGGCGGGCGGAGAGATCGCCTCGCGGAGAGCGGACGTCACGGCGCTCCCGGACATGCAGGCGCTGGTCGCGCTCGCCGTCGAGCGCTTCGGCGCCGTGGACGTGCTCGTCAACAACGCCGGCACCATGCCGCTCGCCTTCTTCTCCGATCACGAGCAGGCCATGGACGCCTGGAATCGCTGCATCGACGTGAACTTCCGCGGCGTGCTCAACGGCATGATCGCGGCCCACGACGCGATGATCGCGGCCGGTCGCGGGCACGTCGTCAACCTCTCCTCGATCTACGGCAACTACCCGACCCTGGGCGCCGGGGTCTACGGCGCGACCAAGGCCGCCGTCGACTTCCTGTCCGAATCGATGCGCCAGGAGACGCGCGGGAAGATCAAGGTCACGGTGGTGAAGCCGACCGGCGTACCCGGCACCGGTCTCTCCGGCGGCATCGTCAATCCGTCGGCGCCGATCGGCATCTGGGGCCACTATGCCGCCACGGACCTGCCGCGGTTCGAGGCCATGGCCGCAGGGCAGCTCCCGGCGCAGGAAGCGGACCCTGAATCGATCGAGTACTTCGTGCTCGCACCGGAGCACATCGCCGACGCGATCCTGCACGCCATCGACCAGCCCTGGGGCGTGTCGATCAGCAGCGTGACCGTACGCGCCTCCGGCGACGGCTACGTGCTGTGAGCCGGGCCATGAAGCAGATCTACTTCGTCCGCCACGGCCGCACGGAGTGGAACGCGATCCGCCGCATGCAGGGGCAGTGGAACTCGGATCTCGACGACCTCGGCCGCGAGCAGGCGGAGGTGAACGGTCGCTGGCTCGCGGGTCTCGGCATCGAGGCGCTGTTCGCCTCGCCCCTCGATCGCACGCGGCAGACCGCGGAGATCATCAACCGTCACCTCGAGCTCCCGATCGTCTTCGACGACCGACTCAAGGAATGGGACTGTGGCGACTGGAGCGGCTGGCTGTACGCCGAGATCGAGGAGAAGTGGCCGCAGGAGTGGCAGGCCTGGCGATCGGATCTCTTCGAGTACCGCGCGCCGAACGCCGAGAACTATCCGGACATGATCGCGCGCTCCGCGCCCTTTCTCGACGAGCTGCGCGCCCACGAGGCCGGCACGATCGCGGTGGTTTCGCACGGCATGATCGGCAAGGCCATGATCTCGACGCTCCTCGGCCTCGACGCTGAGCAGACCCTGGCGTTCCATCAGCCGAACGACCGCGTGTTCCGGATCGATCTCGGGGCGGACGGCGAGACGCGGGCCGTGCACTTCGATCGTGGCGAGGGGCCTCGCGAGGGGCTCGACGCGGCGCCCACCGCCACCGCTGGACCGGCCTGAGCTTCCGGTTCGCGGTCAGGGGCCGGTCGTCGACGCGGCGTCCGGCGTCGCAGGCACGTGCGCATCGCGCCCGGCCTCGTCCAGCGTGAGACGCGCGAGGGCCTCCCGCAGCCGCTGTGTCACGGGCCCCGGCGCCGTCAGCGGCCAGCCGTCGATCTCGCGCACGGGCACGACGCCCGCGCCCGTTCCGGACAGGAACACCTCGTCCGCGGTCCGCAGGTCGAAGAGCGCGAGCGGCCGTTCTCGCACGGTCAGACCCTGCGTCGTCGCGAGCTCGAGCAGCGCGTCCCGCGTGATGCCGGCGAGGGCGCCCTCGCTCGCGGGGGGCGTGCTGAGCTCGTCGCCGTGGACGCAGAGCACGTTTTCGGCGCTCGCCTCTGCAACGCGCCCACTATCGTTCAGGAGCAGTGCTTCGTCTGCGCCCGCTGCCCGGGCCTCGAGGCGCGCCAGCACCGAAGGCAGATAGTTCAGGGACTTGATGCGCGCCTCGCCGGCGGCAGGGCCGGGACGGCGCACGGAGGACGTGATCAGCCGTGCACCGTGCGTATGCGTGGCGACGTCCGTCACGGCGATGGCACCCCCGACCAGGATCGTGCGTGCCCGGGGGCAGGAGCGCGGATCGACGCCGAGGTCGCCGTCGCCGCGGGTCACGATCAGCCGCAGGTAGCCGTCGCCGAGGCGCTCCGCCATGGCGTGACAGGCGGCGGCGACTTCCTCGCGGGGGCGGTTCGGTCGCAGGCGCAGCGCCGCAGCGCTGCGCTCCAGGCGGTCGAGATGGCGCTCGAGGCGGAAGGGGTGGCCCGAGTGGCTGCGGATGCCCTCGAACACGCCGTCGCCGTAGAGCAGGCCGTGGTCGAGGACGGGAATGCGCGCGGCGTCTGCGTCGAGCCAGGCGCCATCGATCCAGAAGTGCATGACGTTCGCTCCTGCGTCGGGGTGCGATCAGCCTGGCCTGGATCGTCTGTTCGATACAGAATCTGACAAGGCACAATTGAATCAGTACAGGCAGGCAGTTTGGCGACTGTGCTGCACCTCCGGCGTCGTTCTGTACTGCCCGACTCCAAGGCCCGCCGTGACCCGCTACGCCGAGATCGCCGAATTGCTCCGCGCCCGCCTCCGTGCCGGTGAGCTCGCGGTCGGCACGCGCCTGCCCGGCGTGCGCCGCCTCGCGCACCAGCACGGCGTCAGCGTCTCCACAGTGGTGGCTGCACTCCAGCGTCTGGAGGACGAGGGCTGGCTCGAAGCGCGGCCCCGCTCCGGTTTCTACGTCCGGGCGCGTCGATCGGCCGGCGCGGTGCTGCCGCGCTCCGCGCCGCCCCCGGCGCCGGCGGCGGTCACGAGCCAGGGCATCACCATGGAGATCGTCCGAGCGAGCGGCCGGCCCGGCGTGCTGCAGCTCGGTACGGCCGTGCCCGAGGCGTCCTTCCTGCCGCTGAATGCCGTACAGCGGGCGCTCGGCGCAGCCGCGCGGCGGCACCGGCGCGACGCCCTGGCCTACGCCTTCCCGCCGGGTGTCGCGGCGCTGCGCGCCGTCGTCGCGGAGCGGCTCGCCGAGGGTGGCTGTCGCCCGGACCCCGACGAGGTGCTCGTGACGTCAGGTACGCAGGAGGCGACGCAGCTCGCCCTGCGCGTGCTCACGAAGCCGGGCGACGTCGTCGCCGTCGAATCGCCGACCTACTACGGGCTCCTGCAGGTGATCGAGAGCCTGGGCCTCGAAGCGCTCGAGATCCCGACCGATCCTCGTCGGGGCATCGATCTGCAGGCTTTCGCTCGCGCCCTCGACCGCTGGCCGATCCGCGCGCTCGCGCTCGTACCCCACTGCAGCAACCCGACGGGCTACGTGATGGCCGAGGAGGATCGCCGTGCGCTGGTCGAGCTGTGTGCCGCGCGTGAGGTGCCCGTCATAGAAGACGACGTGTACGCAGATCTCGCAGTCGAAGCGGACGGCTCGGGCCTCCGCCCCCGCGCCCTGCGCGCGGTCGATGCGGAGCAGGTGTTCCTCTGTGGCTCGGCGAGCAAGACCGTCGCGCCCGGCCTGCGCATCGGCTGGCTGGTGGCGCCGGCGCGCTACCGCGAGCGGCTCGAGTACCTGAAGTACGCGGGCAGCCTGTCCGCCTCGCCGCTCGCTCAGCACGCCCTGGCGGAGCTGCTCGGCAACCGCGGCATCGCTCGCCATCTGCGGCGCGTGCGCGATCGCTACGCGGAGCTGACCGGGCGCGGGCGCGAGTTGCTGCTCGCAGCGCTGCCGGAGGGCACGGTGGTCAGCGATCCCGCCGGGGGCTTCGTGCTCTGGGCCCAGCTGCCGCCCGACGTGGACGCGATCGCGCTCTATCGGACGGCGGCGGAGGCGGGCATCGTGGTCGCACCCGGGCCGATCTTCTCGGCCTCCGGGCGCTACGAGAACTGCCTGCGGATCAACGTGGCGATCGACCGGGAAGCGGAGCTGGAGCGCGCGATCGTGCGCCTCGGCGTGCTCGCGGAGCGGACGCGTGCGGGTGCGCTGCGCGGCGCCGGCATCGCGCCGGCGCGGCGCTGAGGCGCGTCAGTCGAACTTGTCGGTGACCGCGCCCTCCGAGGCCGAACACACGGTCTTCGCGTACTTCGCGAGGATGCCGCGGGTGGCATAGGGCGCCGGCCGCTGCCAGTTCGCGCGACGGCGGAGCAGTTCCTCGGCGTCGATCTGCAGTTCGATGGTGGCCGCTTCGGCGTCGATGGCGACGACGTCGCCGTCCTCCACCAGAGCGATGGGGCCGCCGTCGAAGGCCTCCGGTGTGATGTGGCCGATCACGAAGCCGTGCGAACCTCCGGAGAAGCGTCCGTCGGTGATGAGCGCGACCTTGTCCGAGAGCCCGCGGCCGTTGATGGCCGAGGTGGGGGAGAGCATCTCGCGCATGCCCGGTCCGCCGCGCGGGCCCTCGTAGCGCACGACCACGACCTCTCCCTCCGTCACCGTGCCGTCGAGGATCGCCGCGAGGGCCGCCTCCTCCCCGTGGAAGCAGCGCGCCCTGCCCGTGAAGTGCAGGCCCTCGTGCCCCGTGATCTTCGCGACCCCGCCCTCCGGCGCGAGGTTCCCGCGCAGGATCACCAGGTGGCTGTCCTTCTTGATCGGATCGGACAGGGGGCGGATGACCTTCTGGCCCTCGGGATAGGGAGCCACCTCCGCGAGATTCTCGGCGAGGGTCCGGCCGGTCACGGTCAGGCAGTCGCCGTGCAGCAGGCCTTCGTCGAGCAGCATCTTCATGAGCGGCTGGATCCCGCCGATCTCGATCAGCTCGCTCATGGCGTACTGGCCCGCCGGCCGCATGTCGGCGAGCACGGGTACGCGCGCGCCGATGCGCGAGAAGTCGTCGAGTTCGAGGGGGATCCCCGCGGAGTGGGCGATGGCGAGCAGGTGCAGCACGGCGTTGGTCGATCCCTCGAGGGCGATGACCGTGGTGATCGCGTTCTCGAAGGCCTCGCGGCAGAGGATGTCCGAAGGGCGGATGCCCCGCGCGAGCAGGTCGACGACGGCGGCGCCGGCGCGGCGCGCGTCCTCGCGCTTGTCCCGGGAGACCGCCTCCATGGCGGACGAACCCGGCAGCGACAGGCCTAGGGCCTCGATGGCCGAGGCCATGGTGTTGGCCGTGTACATGCCCCCGCAGGAGCCCGGGCCCGGGATGGAGGTGGCCTCCACCTCCTTGAGCTCGATGTCCGAGAGGTTGCCGGCGGCGTGCTTGCCCACGGCCTCGAACACGGAAACGATGTCGCGCCGGTCCTTGCCGGGCTGGATCGTGCCGCCGTAGACGAACACGCTCGGCCGGTCCAGGCGCGCCATGGCCATGGCGCAGCCGGGCATGTTCTTGTCACAGCCACCGAAGGCGACGAAGCCGTCGAAGCCCTGGCCGGCGACCACCGTCTCGATGGAATCCGCGATCACCTCGCGCGAGACGAGCGAATAGCGCATGCCCGGCGAGCCCATGGAGATGCCATCGGAGATCGTGATCGTGTTGAAGGTGACGGGCTTGGCGCCCACACCGGCGACACCGTCGGCCGCGGCGCGGGCGAGCTCGTCGATGTGCATGTTGCAGGGCGTGAGATTCGACCAGGTCGAGGCGATGCCGACCTGGGATTTCGAGAAGTCGCCGTCCTCGAAGCCGACCGCGTGGAGCATGGCGCGCGCGGCGGCCTTCTCCGTTCCGTCCACCACGAGCGAGGAGTAGCGGCGCTTCGCGTCGTTGTCTGCCATGGTTCCTGTCCTGTTCCGTAGCCTGGCGCGGGCTCCGGCGCCCGCGGTGTCTTCCTGTGGCCTCGGCGGCCGGCCGTGTCGTCCAGCCTGCCGCTCGCCGCTGCCGCGGTACAGCGGCTGATCCGGGCCGTCGCGGACCGTACAGCCCTGCTCGAGGCTGCCTGTATCGCATCCGGGCGCCCCGACCTGTGCCGGTCCGGGGCGTTCAGACCCGCCGCAGGTCCTTCACGAGCACCTTCGAGCCGCGTTCCGCACTCCACTGCCGGGCGCGAGCGGCTGGCAGCTCTGCGGGCCCCGTCTCCCGGTAGCCCTGCTCGACGAACCACGCCGCGGCGCGGGTGCTCAGGGCGAACACGCGGTCGATCCCGGCCTCGGACGCACTGCGCTCGAGCCGGGCGACCAGGCGCTCGGCCCGGTCGCCGCCCTGATGTTCGGGATGCGTGACCACACAGGCGATCTCGCCCGCGTTCTCTTCCGGATAGCGGTACAGCGCTGCGCAGGCGATGACCATGCCGTCGAGCTCGATGATGCGGAAGTGATCGATGTCGAGTTCGATGCGCTCGCGGGAGCGGGGCAGGAGCAGCCCCTTCGCCTCGAGCGGCGCGGTGAGCTCGATGATGCCGGCGACGTCGTCGAGCGTCGCCGGGCGCTCACGCTCCGCCGAGTGCTCCGTGATCTGCGTACCGCCGCCCGCGCGGGTGAACAGCTCCACGAGCAGCGCACCGTCGTCCGCATGGCTGACGACGTGCCCCCTGCGCACGCCGGAGCGCACGGCCCAGAGCAGCGCCGACGCCTGCCGCAGGCGCTCGCTGCCTGCTTCCGAGTCGTCGTCCTGCGCCGCCATCCAGTCCTCGAGTTCCTGCGGCGTCAGCTCCGCGAGGAGCGCCCCGTTCGCGTCGCGCAGGCCCGGCTCGTCGTCGAGCGCGATCAACTTGTCGGCGGCGAGGGACGCCGCGACGCGGGCCGCGACCTCCTCGTAGGCGAGGTTGAACACCTCGCCGGCCGGTGAGTAGCCGCAGGGGCCCAGGAGAGGAATGCAGCCGGCGTCCAGCTGGGCCCGCAGGCCACTGGCGTCGATGCGGCGGACCTCGCCGGTGAACTGGTAGTCGACGCCGTCGACGACGCCGAGCGGGCGCGCGACGACGAAGTTGCCGCCGGTCACGGCGATGCGCGAGGCGTGCATGGGCGTGCCCGGCAGGCCCATGGAGAGCAGGGCCTCGATCTGCATGCGCAGTTCGCCGACCACGCGCCGCGTGAGATGGGCCGCGTCCGGGTCGGTGATGCGCAGCCGGTCATGGTAGCGGGGCGCGAGGCCGCGCTCGGCGAGGGCCGCGTCGATCTGGGGCCGCGCGCCGAACACGATCACGAGGCGGACGCCCAGGCTGCGCAGGAGCGCGACGTCGTGCACGATGTTCCCGAAGTTCGCATCGGCGATCGCCTCGCCGCCGAGCATGAGCACGAAGGTGCGGCCGCGATGGGCGTTGATGTAGGGCGAGGCACCGCGGAACCATCTGACGTACTGGAGCGCGTCCACGGCTTCAGCTACAGACCGTTCTGACGAGGTCGCGGAGCAGGCGCACGGTCGGCTCGATCTGGCGATGATCGAGGTACTCGTCGGGCTGGTGTGCCTGATCGATGGAGCCGGGCCCGAGCACCACTGCTTCCATGCCGAGCTGCTGATAGAAGGGGGCTTCCGTGCCGAACGCGACGGCGCCGGCCTCGACGCCGGTGAGCTTCTCGACGAGCCGGATCAGCTCGCCGCCGGCGCCCTCCTCGAAGGGCGGTGCCGCGTGCAGCACCTCTACCTCGATCTCGACGTCGTGCGCGCGCGCGACGGGTTGCAGGCGGTGGCACAGCGCCTCGTGCACGAACGCGTTGTCCATGCCGGGCAGTACGCGCACGTCGATCTGCAGTTCCGCGTGGCCGCAGATCCGGTTCGGGTTGTCGCCCGCATGCAGGCAGCCGAGGTTCATGGTCGGCACCTCGACCGCGAAGGCCGGGTGCTGATGTGATGCCGCGAGTTCGGCGCGGAAGGCGATGATCTCGCCCATGACGGCGTGCATGGCGTCGAGGGCGTTGGCGCCGAGCGACGGATCGGACGAGTGTCCACTGCGGCCGCTGACGCGGATCTTCTCGAACATGATGCCCTTGTGCAGACGCTGCGGCCGCAGGTCCGTGGGCTCGCCGACCACGGCGAAGCGCGCGGCCGGCGTGCCACGCTCGACCAGCAGGCGGGCCCCGTCCATGGAGCACTCCTCGTCGGCCGTGGCGACGACGATCAGGGGGCGCTCCAGATCTTCGGCGCGCACGTCCCGCACGGCCTCCAGCGCGAGCGGGAAGAAGCCCTTCATGTCGCAGGTGCCGAGGCCGTAGAAGCGGTCGTCGCGCTCGCCCATGGCGAAGGGGTCCGAGTTCCAGAGCTCCGGGTCGCAGGGCACGGTGTCCGTATGGCCTGCCAGGACGAGACCGTCCGCGCCCCGGCCGAGTACGGCCACGAGGTTCGCCTTGTGCGGCTGGTCGGGCAGTGGGCTGATCTCGACGCTGAAGCCCAGATCGTCGAGCCAGCTCGCGAGGTGGTCGACGACGGCGCGGTTGCTCTGGTCGAAGCGCGCGTCCGCAGAGCTCACGGACGGGCTCTCCACGAGCGCCTTCAGCATGGGCGCGAGTTCCGGGATGGAGGCGTTCATCGGGCTCGGGAGCACCGTGGCGAAGCGTCAGGGAGCCGGATTGTGCAGGCTGCGCGCGGGCAGGAGAAGGCGGGGCCGCACGACGGGCCCGCGCCGCGCCGCGCGCTGCATCTGCCGGGAGCCGGCAGCGCCGGCCGGGCGGGGGCCGTGCGCGCATGCGAACGCCGCGGCTCAAGTCCTCCACGTACCTGCCGACAGGCGACCAGTCATCGCGTGCAGGGCCCCCTCCGTGACCGGACGAGTACTGGTAGTCGACGACGATCCACCCCTGCGGCAGATGGTCGCGCGGATGCTCGCCAGCCGCGGCTTCGCCGTCGAGACCGCGAGCACCGGCCGCGAGGGCATCCAGGCGCTCCGGGACGGCTTCCGCGGCGTCATGCTCCTCGATTACCGGATGCCGGATATGGACGGCCACGAGACGCTCCTCGCCATGAGCGAGGAGGGCCTCGCCGACGGGGTGATCGTCTGCATGCTCACGGGCCTCCAGCAACCGACGGAGCCCCTCGAGCGACACGGCGCCACGGTGCTGAACTACATCGTGAAGCCTTTCGGCAGGGACGCGCTCGTCGCCGCGGTCGAGGATGCCGCCGCTCTGCTCGGCGACCTGGGCGACGGTCCGTGACGCCGCTGATCGTCATGGGCGCCTCGACCGGAGGGCCCGCGGCGCTGCGCGAGATCTTCACGGGCATGCCGAGGCTGCATGCCGCCATCCTGCTCGTGCAGCACATGCCCGCGTTCATCAATCGCAGCGTCGTCGCGACGCTGGCGCGCATCAGCGAACTGGACGTCGTCCTCGCGGAGGACGGCGAGACGCTGGCGCCGGGGCGGCTCGTCGTCGCGCCCAGCGGGCGCCACATGACCCTCGAAGCGGGTCGCACGATCCGCCTGGCGGACGGCGAGCCGGTCCAGTTCGTCTGTCCCTCGGTGGACGTCCTCATGCGATCCCTCTCCGGCGCTTCGGGCACGGCGCTCACCGGTATCGTCCTGACGGGCATGGGCAGCGACGGCGCCGACGGGCTCGCGCACATGAAGGCGCTCGGCGCGGAGACGATCGTGCAGAACGAGGCGAGCTGCGCCGTCTTCGGCATGCCGAAGCGCGCCATCGAGCGTGGCGGCGTCGATCGCATCCTCGAGCCGCGCCAGATCGCCGCGCGCATCCGTGAGATCGGGGGTGGCCGGTCGCTGGGGCAAGCGGTCCGAGCCTGATCGGACCGCGCCATCCGTTCCTTCGGCGCCGCGGCGAGAATCCCCCGCGCCGCCCGGGGCCGGGCCGTGAGCCGCGCGCTGTCGGCGGCCGGCTCCGCCCGTCGCGCCTAGTCGTCCAGCGGGACCAGCTCCAGCTCCAGCCTGGTCCCGGGCTCGTCCCCCGAGCCGCCCAGCTCCCGTGCCTTGAACAGCTGGAAGCCCTCGGCCTTCTGCAGCAGCTCGCCGAGGACGAAGCGCATCTCCCGACCGCGTCGGTTGAGGGCGATCTCCGTATCCGGTTCGAAGGTGTCCGGTGGCACGAGCAGCGTGGTCGCCTGCGCCAGCGCATCGCTTCCGGGCAGCAGGATCACCGGAATCCAGAGCGCGCCGCTCCGGGTGCGGTCGGAAAGCGCGCGGGCGCCGGCGGTCTCGCCCCGGGCGGCCAGCAGCTGGCAGCCGAACCGCCCCTCCGCGCCGCGGTTGGCGATCCAGCGCACGACGCCGATGCCCCAGTCGGGTTCGCCGTCCTTGCGCATCCCGAGGAGCTCGCCCACGAGCAGCCCCTCCGGGGGGGTGTCCGTGGAGCACAGTCCGTAGCCGCCGGGGGAGTAGTCCGCGATGGCGGCGCGGAACAGGGGATGCTCCGTTGCCGGTTCTTCGGGGGTGAGGTCGACCGGGTCGACGATGTAGCGCAGCCGGTCGGCCAGGCTCCCGCGGTTCGGGTCGGCGAGATCTGGGGCGAGATCGGCGCTGCGCTCGTCGTCCTCCGTGCTGTCGGCGCGAACCTGCTTCAGCAGGCCCTGCCTGCCGCCGGCGTGGTAGTGCACGGAGGCGAGTCCCACGCAGACCGCGATGTCGCCCTCCACTTCGGCGCGGGTGAACTCCCGACCCTGCTGCGTACCCCATACCTCGAGGGCGTGGCGCAGCAGTTCCGAGCGCTCGCGCCCCACCGTAGCGATGCGTGCGGTTCCGGCGTCGCTCCGCAGCGCCTCGAGCTGCTCCACGAGTTCCGAGGTCTCGATGACGCGCACATCGGGCGCATCGCTCTCGACGAAGGTGGCCGAGGCGCGCGGCGGTGCGTTCACCGCCAGGTCGACGAGGATCAGCGGCGTGCTCACTTCGTGGCGCGGGACGATGTGCACACAGCGCGACCAGTCCTCCAGGAGTGAGAAGAGCAGGCGCAGATCGCCGTGGCGGAGCATGTTCGGGCGCGCCGACGCGATGAGCAGGGCACGGAGGTAGGCGTCCAGGATCCTCGTGTCCTGGCGCACCCGGTTCTCGTCGTCGTGGACCACTTCCTCCGTGATGCGCAGCACCTCGGCGAGGACGTAGAGCTCGTGAAGCTGCTCCCAGAGCCGGATCGGAGGCGCGACGTAGCACTGCAGCGACCGCAGCAGCGTGTTCGCCAGCTCCGCGAGCGTTCGATGGACCGCGACCGTCGCCATGCCTGCCTGGGTGTCGCGCGGGACCCCGGGGGCGATCTTCGCGCCGGCGCGGAGGGCGTCGACGATCACTTCCTTGTAGCCGATGGCGAGCTGGAACTGCAGGCGCTGGGCGACAGCGGCGCGTCCGCGCGCCGCGTCGTCGAGCATGAGCGGCCGTGTGCCGTGCCAGTGTGCGGCGCCGGCGCAGGCCGAATGCACCCAGCTGCGCAGCGTTTCGAGCAGGGCGAAGCGCTTCGCGGGCTCCATGGGGAAGGCGTTCAGTTCGCCGAGGGCGGACAGGAGCTCCCGGCCGAGCGCGACCGGGTCGAGCTTGGCGCGCGCCTCGAGCCAGGCCAGCAGACCCTTCCGCGTTCCGTCGAAGAACGTGAGCAGGGCGCGGGTCCGCTTCGGGACGGACAGCTGGAGATCGCGTCGGCGGGCCATCGCGGTTTTTGTCAATGAACTGTCAATCAGGGAATTCTCGCACTCACACACAGGGGTGGGCGACCGGCTGGAAGCCGGATCGCACCGCCCGGAACACAGCGGGCGCGAATCGG
>JAZBPO010000135.1:0-5998 GCA_036351675.1 Pseudomonadales bacterium | reverse complement strand
GTTCCGACGATGCGCCGCAGCAAGCCCGCGCGGGCCTCGCTTTCCGCCACCAGCAGGGCGGCGGCGACTGCCTCCCCGACTTCGGCCGTGCTGGCGAAGGACTGGCTCTCGACGATCTCGCCACCGAGGGCCTCGAAGCGTGTCCGGAACGCGGTCTCGATGCGGCCGGCCCAGGGTGCGGCCTGCGCGAGCAGCAGCGCCCGCTCGAGACCATCGCCGTGGAGTCGTTCGGCGAGCTGTGCGCCCTCCGCCTCCGGCAGCAGGCCGAACTGCACGAGCCCCGGTGCGCTGCGGTCGTCACTCGCCACGTTGAGCGCCAGCACGGGGATCTCGAGTACCGGGAGCGCGAGCACGGCATCGACCTCGTCGCGGGCGAGCGGACCGACGACGAGTTCCGCGCCGCCCTCGAGTGCTTCGAGGTAGCCCCGTGCAGCCCCCAGCGCGGCGCTGTCTAGCACCGTCAACGCCGGCGTGAAGGCGCCGCTCTCCTCCGCCTCGAGCTGCGCGGCGACGAAGCCGTCGCGCACGGCCTTTCCCGCCGTGGCGAGCGGGCCCGACAGGGGCAGCAGCAGCGCGATGCGGCGGGGCCGTGACGCCAGCAGCGCGGGCAGGCGCGCGAGGCGCTCCGGAAGCGCCTCGGCGGCGGGGTGGTCCTCCCAGCGGCGGAGCCAGAGGTCCACGTCGCGCTGCTGGGATTCCAGCGTGGGATACATGCCGCGGGCGATGCGCGCGAGTTCGAGCCAGCCGCGCAGCGTCCGTTCACTGCCGGCCGTGCGCAGAGCGGCTTCGAGTTCGTCCGCGTCGAGCGTGGTGAGGGCGCGCCAGATGGCCTCGCGGTTCCCGGCGCGTTCGTCCGAAGGCAGCAGGCCGTCGAGGAACACGCGCTCGCGCGCGGCCTCGAAGGGGCGCCCGAGCGCCTCGTGCAGTGCGGCGCGCAAGCGCGAGATCGTCACCAGTTCCTCGGTGTCGAAGGCCGATGCGTAGCGTGCGTCGGGAACTTCGTCGAGACGCGTCTGGGCGAGCGCCGCGTCGCCCCGGGCGAAGGCGAGGCGTGCCCGCAGGACCGCGAGGCGCCAGGCGTCGGGCTGCCCCAGCGCGTCCGGCTCCAGTTCCGCGAGCGCGAAGGCGAGACCGTCCACGTCTTCGAGTTCCGCGTAGGCCGACGCGGCCCGCAGGCGCAGGGCCGCCGCGACGCGACGGGTGGACCGCTGCGCGCGGCGCAGCAGGGCCTCGGGTGAATCCTCGAGGACCATGCTGGCCGACTCGTCGGCCTCCCTGGCCGTCTCCGGCGCGGACGCGGCACAGCCCGTGAGCACCAGCACCGCCGTCAGCAGGAGCGAGGCGGGGCAGGTCCGATAGACTGCGCTCGGGTCTGGGGAACTGCGGGAAGGGGTCATGAGCAACGGCACGCTGTTCGTGGTGGCGACGCCGATCGGAAACCTCGGGGACCTCACCGATCGAGCGCGGTCGCTGCTGCGGGAGGTCGACGTGATCGCCGCGGAGGATACCAGACGCACGGGCACCCTGTTGTCGGCGATCGGCTCCTCCGTCCCCTCGCTTTCTCTGCACGAGCACAACGAGAGAGCACGCATCCCGGAGCTGCTCGCGCGGCTCGAGGCCGGCGATGACGTGGCGCTCGTGAGTGATGCGGGCACTCCGTTGCTCGCGGATCCGGGCTATCGGCTCGTACGTGCCGCCGCCCAGGCGGAGCACGTGATCCGCGCAGTCCCGGGGGCGAGCGCGATCACCGCGGCGCTGTCCGTCGCGGGCCTGCCGACGGATCGCTTCCTCTTCGTGGGCTTCCTCGCGGCGAAGCGCGGCGCGCGCCGCGAAGCGATCACCGCGCTGGCACGCGAGACGGCCACGCTCGTGCTGTTCGAGGCGCCGCATCGCATCGCCGACACGCTGGCCGATCTCGCCGACGTGCTCGGCGCGGAGCGCCCGGGCTGGGTGGGTCGGGAACTCACGAAGCAGTACGAGTCTCATCTGCGCGGTCCCCTCGGTGAGCTGGCGGCGACCTTCGCAGCCGGCCGGGAGCCCGCGCGCGGAGAGTTCGTGGTCGTCGTGGCGGGTGCCCAGGGTGGAGGCGATACGGCGCTGCTCGAGGCGGACGCACTACTCCGCGCGCTGCTCGAGGAACTGCCCGCCTCGCGGGCGGCGAAGGTGGCGGCGCGCCTGACCGGTGGTCGGCGCGGCGATCTGTACGATCGGGCGCTCGAGCTCGCAGCGGCAGCCGATTGAGCGCGGCGGCGAGCGGGGCTTGCCCCGATCGCACGCCGGCCCCAACATGGCTGCGTGCGTCGGAGCCGGTCAGGCAGTCGCCCGGTCCCTCGGGATCGGGAGGAAAGTCCGGGCTCCACAGGACAGGGTGCCAGGTAACGCCTGGGGGGCGTGAGCCCACGGAAAGTGCCGCAGAGAGCAGACCGCCGAACCCCCTCGGGGGTGGCAAGGGTGAAAGGGTGCGGTAAGAGCGCACCGCGCGCCTGGTAACAGGCGTGGCAGGGTAAACCCCACCCGGAGCAAGGCCGAATAGGGATCCCATGGTGTCGTCCGCACCGGATCCGGGTAGGCTGCTCGAGGTGCGCGGTGACGCGCATCCCAGATGAATGACTGCCCACGACAGAACCCGGCTTATCGACCGGCTCCGGCGCACACCTCTTCGTTTCTTATGCTCCTGCGATCTTAGGCCTTCTCCTCTGAGGCCGAATTGGTCTCATTTCTAGAATTCTCCTGACGTTTGGCCCGCAAGCGTCTGGTTTCGATGGAAAACCATTGCCCCTTCGATCCCTCCGCCGGGAGGCTGACCGACGCGCCTGGCGCCCGGTCGTCGGCTGTGCGCGTAACTCTCTGAATTTACGGGACTAGCTCGCTTGACAGGGGGCAAGTCGCATTCCAGAGTGTCGAAAAATGGCGGAAAGTGGTGAAAAGTGTCGCGCAATGGGCTCACGCAGCCGCGAGAGGGCTGAACCGTGGAATTCCGCGGTATCAG
The DNA here is from genome assembly GCA_036351675.1 of Pseudomonadales bacterium. Classification (GTDB taxonomy): domain Bacteria; phylum Pseudomonadota; class Gammaproteobacteria; order Pseudomonadales; family Azotimanducaceae; genus JAZBPO01. The sequence continues at coordinate 3,009 of JAZBPO010000135.1, read as the reverse complement.
CGCCGTCAATCTCGACGCCAAGGGACGCATGGCTCTGCCCGTGCGTTTCCGCGAGACGCTGCGTGAGCTCTGTGACGGTCACGTCGTCATCACCATCGACATGGACGAGCGCTGCCTCCTTCTCTATCCGCTGCCGGCCTGGGAGGAGATCCAGTCCCAGGTCGGGGCCCTGCCCAACGTCAACCGCGAAGCCCGGCGCATCCAGCGCCTGCTGATCGGTCACGCCACCGACGTGGAACTCGACGGCAGCGGGCGTGTACTCGTGCCGCCCATGCTGCGCGAGTTCGCCTTCCTGGAGAAGAAGCTGGTGCTCGTCGGGCAGGAGCGGAAGCTCGAGATCTGGGCCGAGGAACTCTGGACCGAGCGCCGCGACGCCTGGCTCGAGGAAGGGGCCAGGGGCGAAGGGTCCGTCGCGCTCGAGTCGATCTCGCTGTGAGGGAAGTGGTGCAGAGGGGAGCGCACGTCACGGTCATGCTCGCGGAGGCGGTGGAAGCACTCGCGCTCCACGCCGATGCGCGCGTGCTCGACGCCACCTTCGGTCGTGGCGGGCACGCCCGCGCGGTGCTCGAACGGCTCGGCCCTTCCGGCCTGCTCATCGCCGTCGACCGTGATCCGGAGGCCGTGGCCGCGGCGCGCGCCCTCGCCGCAGGCGATTCGCGGGTCTCCGTGCACGAGCGGCCCTTCGACGCTCTTGCCGAAATCGTCCGTGAGGTGGTCCCCGGGGGCTGTGTGGACGGCGTGCTCATGGACCTCGGCGTTTCCTCGCCGCAGCTCGACGACGCCGCGCGGGGCTTCAGTTTCCTGCGCGACGGCCCGCTCGACATGCGCATGGGCGTGGGCGCGCGGCTCAGTGCCGCCGACTGGATCTCGAGTGCCGGCGCCGACGAGATGGCGCGCGTGTTCCGTGAGCTCGGCGAGGAGCGCTATGCACGGCGCATCGCCCGCGCCATCGCCGCGGCGCGAGAGGAGGCCCCGATCGAGACCACGGGGCGCCTGGCCGAGGTCGTGGCTGCCGCGCATCCCGCCTGGGAGCGGGACCGGCATCCGGCGACCCGGGTGTTCCTCGCCATCCGTCTGCACGTCAATGACGAACTCGGTCAACTGGAGCGCGGCCTCGAGGCGGCGGTGGACGTGCTGTCCGAAGGAGGGCGCCTGGTGGTGATCTCCTTCCATTCGCTGGAGGACCGCATCGTGAAGCGGTTCATGCGCGACGCCGAGCGCGGCGATCCGGTGCTGCGGGGCCTGCCCGTGGCCGGCCACGACCCGAGCGTGCGTCTCAAGCGCATCGGCGGCGCGCGACGCCCCTCCGAGGACGAGGTCGCGGACAACCCGCGGGCCCGTTCGGCGATCCTTCGCGTCGCCGAACGCCGCGGCGCGGGAGGCCTGCGATGAGAGCGCCGGATCCCCATCCGTTGTCCGCGATCGGCAGCTGGCTCCTGCGACCCGCGACGCGGGTCGCGGCCGTTCTGGGGGGCGCCGTGCTGGTCTCCGCCCTGTTCGTCGTGGATGTCTCGCACCGGACGCGGAACCTGTTCATGGAGTCCGAGCGTCTGCGCCTCGAGCACGATGCGCTCATCGCGCGGCGTGGGCGTCTGCTCCTCGAGCGCAGCACCTTTTCCGCCTACAACCGTGTCGAGACGCTCGCCACGGAGCGGCTCGCCATGCGTATGCCCGAGCCGCAGGACACGCGCCTCGTGCGGGCGTCGGAAGGGCGGCCATGACGAAGCGCGGCGAGCGACCCGCCGGCGCCTGGCGCCTGTTCCTCGTCGCGGGCGGGGTGATCGCCCTGACGGCGGTCGTCTGCGTCCGCGTGATGCTGCTGCAGGCCGAGGAGGAGCGCAGCTTCCTGCAGCGCGAGGGCGATGCGCGGACCATCCGCACGCTGCGTGTTCCGGCCTCGCGCGGTGCCATCTACGACCGGCGCGGCGAACCGCTCGCCGTGTCGACTCCCGTCGCGTCGATCTGGGCCGACCCCTCGCGGGTCGATCTCGACGACGAACGTCTGCCTCGCCTCGCCGAGCTGCTCGGCTTCGCGCCGGGCGAGCTCCGTGGGCGGCTGCTGCGCGCGGCCGGCCGGGAGTTCCTGTACCTCCGGCGTCAGATCGATCCGGCGCTCGCCGAGGAGGTGCGCGCCCTCGGCCTCCGCGGCATCGAGCAGCAGGACGAGTACAAGCGCTTCTATCCGGCAGGCGAGGTCGCGGCGCACCTCGTGGGCATCACGGACATCGACGACGTCGGCCTCGAAGGAGTCGAGCTCGCCTACGACGAGTGGCTCGCCGGTTCGCCCGGTGCCAAGCGCGTGATCCGCGATCGCCGTGGCCGCATCGTCCGCGACCTCGAACTGCTCGAGGCCGTGGAGCCGGGCCGTGACCTCCAGCTCTCGATCGATCTGCGCCTGCAGTATCTGGCCTACCGCGAGGTCAAGGCGGCCATGTCGCAGTACGACGCGCAGTCGGCGACGGTGGTCGTGCTCGACGTCGCCAGCGGCGAGATCCTCGCCATGGTCAACCAGCCGGGCTACAACCCGAATGCGCCCGTCGCCGGTGATCTGGGGCGCATGCGCAATCGTGCGGTCACGGATACCTACGAGCCCGGATCCACGGTCAAGCCGCTCACGGTCGCGGCGGCGCTCGAGAGCGGCCGCTTCGCGCCGGATGTCCGCATCGACACCTCGCCGGGGCGCATCCGCGTCGGCGACAAGCTGATCACGGATCCGCTCGATCGCGGCGTCCTCGATCTCGGCCAGATCATCGCCAAGTCCTCCCAGGTGGGTATCTCCCACATCGCCCTCGAGCTCGAGGACGCTGCACTGCGCGAGCTGTTCGCGCGCTTCGGCCTGGGTCGAAGCACGGGTGTCGGCTTCCCCGGCGAAGCGGAGGGGCGCCTGCCCGGCGCGCATCGCTGGCGGCCCATCGAACGCGTGACGCTCGCCTACGGCTATGGCCTCTCGCTCACGCCGCTCCAGCTCGCGCAGGCGTACACGGTGTTCGCGAACGAAGGGCGCATGCG
>JAZBPO010000134.1:0-23759 GCA_036351675.1 Pseudomonadales bacterium | reverse complement strand
TCGCCGATGTCCGTGTTCCAGTTGGCGGACACGGTGGCCACCTGGCGGATCGACTTGCTGTCCTCGCAGGGGCGGGACAGGGTGGCCAGCTCCTCGGTGGCCGCGCGCACGGCGGCCTCGATGCCGCGCTTGAGGTCCATGGGGTTGAAGCCGGCGGCGATGGCCTTGTGACCCTCGCGGATGATCGCCTGCGCGAGCACCGTGGCGGTGGTGGTGCCGTCGCCGGCGACGTCGGCGGTCTTCGAGGCCACCTCCTTCACCATCTGGGCGCCCATGTTCTCGAACTTGTCCTTCAGCTCGATCTCCTTGGCCACGGACACGCCGTCCTTCGTGACCTTCGGCGCACCGAAGCTCTTGTTCAGGATCACGTTGCGACCCTTCGGCCCGAGCGTGACCTTCACTGCATTCGCGAGGACGTCGACGCCGCGGAGCATGCGCTCGCGCGCGTCGGCGGCGAAAGTGATCTCCTTCGCACTCATGCTGCTTTCTCCACCTCTTCCGTCGTCTCGATCACGGCGAGGATCTCGGACTCCTTGATGACGAGGAGCTCCTCACCATTCAGCTTCACTTCCGAACCGGCGTACTTGCCGAACAGGACCCGATCGCCGGGCTGAACCACCACGGGTCGGACGGAGCCGTCCTCGAGGTGGGCGCCGGGACCGACGGCCACGACTTCGCCCTGGTCGGGCTTCTCGGACGCCGAATCGGGGATCACGATGCCGCCCGCGCTGCGGGACTCGGCCTCGATGCGTCGCACCACGACTCGGTCGTGCAAGGGTCGAATCGCCATGCAGTGTTCCTCCTGCGATGTGCCTTGCGACCGGCCTCGCGGCCGGCCGCGGGCCCGGACCTCCGGGCTCCGGGGGCGTCTATTGGGTGCGCCGAGGGTTTTTCAAGAGCCCCGTCCTGCGATAGAAAGGAGTGAGGTCAGCGAAGAGGAAGCGCCATGCCAGAGGCCGACCGGTTGCTCGCAGTTCCGCAGTCCGATCTCAGCGACTACTTCACCGAACGCCTCTCGGAGCAGGCGCAGCGCCTGAACCCGTCCCCCCTGGACGAAACCTGCTGCTACCTCGGTGCCATGCTCGGCCGCTTCGGCCGCAGCGACCGCTTCTTCGCCTACGAGGACGGTCGCCTGACCCTTCGCCCCCTCGCCCAGCTCTACGGCGACGCCGTGGAGGCCCGTGACGAGACGGAGCGTTGCCTGCTGCTGCAGCAGCTGGGCGACATGGCGCTGTTCCTCGGCGCCCTGTTTCCCCGGCGCTACGCGCGCCATGGCATCCGCCGCGACTACTTCGTGGGCATGGGCGGCAGCGCCTACGACTACCTCGCCGACAACGCCCGCCGCGGGCGGGAGGTGTTCGCGGAGCTGGCGAGCGCCTTCACGGGCATGCTCGAGATGGTGGAACGGGTGTGCACCGAAGGGGAGGCCGAGGCGAGTGACGAGGACGTGCTCGCGCTCTACCGGCGCTGGCTGCAGGACCGCGATCCGGCGAGCGAACGGCGGCTGCGCGCCCTCGGTATAGAACTGCGGGGCGACGAACGCCCCCACTGAGCCCGCGCCCGGGCGCTCAGCCGGGGCGCGCGGTGCTGGTCGGCGCGACGCGGTCCTCGCAGCCGGCTTCGTGCTCGCGCCGGCTCGCCGCGTCGAAGTACGGCCGGTCTCCCTGCACGGTCACGCGCAGGCCGCTGCGCGTCTGCGGCCAGTAGTCCCAGATGGCCAGATGCCAGGTGCAGCGGTCGTCCCACAGGGCGACGGCGTTCGCCGTCCAGCTGAAGCGGCACTGGAAGCGTGGATGCGAGGCGTGCGCGTAGAGGTGCCGGAGCAGGGCGTCCGACTCGCCCTGGCTAAGCTCGACGATCCGCGTCGTGAAGGCGGGGTTCACGAACAGCGCGTTGCGGCCCGTGACCGGGTGCGTGCGCACCACGGGGTGGACCGCCGAAGGGTACTCGCGCTGTGCCGGATGGTCGCCATAGTGACCGTCGTAGTTCGACTCGTGCCGGGCCGTGAGCGTGCACAGGAAGTCCTGCATGCGCGGCGAGAGTGTCTCGAAGGCGGCGTACATGTTCGCGAACAGCGTGTCGCCGCCGCCCGACGGCAGCGTGTGCAGATGCAGGATGGTCCCGAGGGGCGGTTCCTCGTCGGCGGAGACGTCCGTGTGCCAGTTGTCGCCGTTGTTGCGGTGCGAACCCGCATCCGTGTGGATGACCATCAGCGCCGGGTTGCCGTGCGCGAAGGGCGCCGCCGGGTGGATGTGGAGCGGGCCCAGGCGGCGGCCGAAGGCGAGATGCTGCTCGGGTGTGAGGTGCTGGTCGCGGAAGAAGAGCACGAGATGGCGCATCCAGGCCTCGTGCAGGGCTTCGAAGGTCGCCTCGTCGAGGCGTCCGAGGTCCAGGTCGTGGACGACGGCGCCGATGGTCGGCGTCAGCGGGCGGATGTCGAGGGCATGCACGTCGGACGAAGCTCCTCGGCGGCTCGATCCGGCGAGCATGCCCCAGCGCGCGTCGGCCGTGCCAGCGGCGGCCACGATGCAGGATCCGCGGATCCGGTCGCGTCTGCCGGCCCGGTTCGGTGAGCGGTATCGGCCAGCGGTCCAGCGTCTTCTCGAGGGGGGTGTGCCGCGGCCATGGAGCGGACCCTGCGCGCGACGCGCTGCGTGTCCCGCCCGCTGCGAGGCCATGCAGGCGTCCGGGTCCCGCGCGCAGGGCGCCGCCGCTGCGGCGGCGTGGACCGCGTCCCGCGTCATGTGCCGTCGCGGGCGCGGATGCGCGTCCCCTCCTCGATCCGGTCGCTCGGATGCAGCACGACGCGTTCGCCGGCGGTGACTCCGGCGCGCAGCTCCGCGGTGAGTCCATTGCGCTCGCCGACGGCGACACTGCGCAGGCGCGCGCGGCCGTCCGCCTCCGCGAACAGCGCCCAGTCCTCGCCCTGGCGGAACAGCGCCGTGAGCGGCGCCTGCAGGGCGCTGTCCGTCTCCCAGACGACGATGCGCACCTGCACGCGGAAGCCGTGGCCGAGCGCTGCGTGGCGCTCCGGCGGGCCCGTGAGGTCGATGACCACGTTCACGCGCTGCTCCTCGATGCCGAGGGCGGACACCTTCGTGAAGCCGTAGGGCTCCACGCGGCGGACGCGCCCTTCGAGCGTGCCCTCGCCGCCCCAGCGGTCGACGATCACGCGCTGCCCGGGCGCCACGCGTACCGCGTCCTCGGACAGGAGTTCGGCGACGATCTCGAGCTCCGCGGGATTGCCGATCTCGAGCAGCGGCGTACCGCTCTGAACCGGCGCCTCGCTCTCCTGGAACAGCTTCAGCACGCGTCCGGTGATCGGGGCGGTCAGATCGGCGCAGGCGCAGGGGCTCGCGAGGCCGCGCGTGTCCACGGCCGTGATGAGGCGGGCCCGGGCGACGTCGAACTCGTGGCGGCGGACGTCGAGGGCGGCCTCGGCCGTGAGGCGCGCTGCGCGGCGCGTGCGGAAGGCCCGCTCGGCCTGATCCACGGCCTGCTCCGAGGTGGCGCCGCGCTCGAGGAGCGCGCGCATGCGCGCGAGTTCCGACGTGGCGAAGTCCAGCTCCGCGTCGGCCTGCTCGACCTCGGCTTCCGCGAGCGCGAGCGCGGAGCGCGCCGCCTCGAGGGCCGCGTCCGCCTCCGCCTGGGCGCGCGGATCGAGCAGTGCCGGATCCGTCGGTTCGATGCTCGCGACGATGGTCTCGCCGGCGATCACCGCGTCGCCCGCCTCCAGGGTGGCGCGGAGCACGCGCCCGGGGATCGGGGCGGAGACCACGAAGCTGTCCTTCACGCGGGTCTCGGCCTTCTCGTCGATCGTCACGCGCATGGGGGCGCGCTCGACCGGCGCGAGGTCCACGGGAACCGCCTGGGGCCGGAAAGCGACAGCGAGGCCGAACAGCAGCGCCGCGGCCGGGAGGCTCCAGAACAGGATGCGGCGGGTCGTCGGAGACATGGCGTCACTCCCGGGTCTTGAGGACGGCGATGAGGTCGAGGTGCTCCAGGCGCCGCTGCAGGGCGGCGGCACAGAGCACGACCGCGAGCAGCGTCACGAGCAGCGCGCGGCCATAGGTGTCCGGCCGGATCGCGAGCGGTACGCGGAACAGCTCGGAGGCGAATTCCGCCGCGATCAGCCAGGACAGCCCGTAGCCGAGCGCGCAGCCGACGGGCAGCGCGATCACGACCGTGATCGCGGCCTCGCCGAGCAGCATGTAGCCGATCTCCGAGGTCCGGAAGCCGAGCACCCGCAGCGTCGCGAGCTCGCGGCCGCGTTCGGAGAGGGCGATACGCAGATTGTTGTACACGACGCCGACACTGAGGATGCAGGCGAAGACGACGTAGAAGGAGATGTAGATCAGCATCGTCTCGGCGATGGTCTCGTGGAACAGCGTGACCGCCGCCTCGCGCAGCATCACGCCGGAGACGGTCGGCAGGGCCTTCAGGGCGGCGAAGAACTCGGCCTCGCGCAGCGGGTCGAGCTTCACGTAGAGGGCGTTCACGCGGACGGGGTCGTCGAGGCGGCGAGCGAGTGCGTCGAGATCCATGTAGACCGGCGTGCCCAGGAGCGTCTCGAAGATCGCGGCGACAGGGATCTGCAACTCGGCCCGGTCGCCCTCCAGGAGCTCCACGCGGATCACGTCTCCCACCTGCACGGCGAGGCGCTCGGCCATGGCGCTTGAGAGCAGCAGGCCGTCCTCGGGGATCGCCACGGGGCTGCCCGCATCGTCGCGGATCACTTCCAGACGGCCGTCCCGCGGAAGTCCCGTGAGTGCCTCGCGCCGGTTCCTGTGGCCGGCGTGCAGACGCGTCGCGACGCTGCGATGGCCTTCGGCGGCGAGGACGCCCGGCAGTCGCACCGCCTCGGCCAGGACGCTGACGTCCTCCGCCTCGAGCAGGGCGACCACGGCGTCCTGGCGCTGCTGCTGCCAGAAGTAGTCGTCCACGAGTGCGTCGATCGAGTCCATCCACTGCAGCGACATGATCAGCACCGCCACCGACGCGGCGAGACCGAGGCTCGTGAGGAAGCTGCGTACCGGGAAGCGCAGGGCCTGGCGCAGGATGATGCGGGTCGGTACGTCGAGCAGCCGCATGGCACCTTCGCCGTCGTCCGTGTGGCCACGGAAGGTCGGCGGCGCCGGGGGGCGCATGGCCTCCGCGGGCGGCAGCGCCACGGCGCGCCGTACGGCGCCCATGGCGCCCGCGAGGGCCGCCGCCAGACTCACGGCGCCAGCGAGGAGGTAGATGCTCGCGTCCGGTGCGTAGTAGAGCTCGGGGAAGCGATAGAAGTCCGCGTAGATCGCCGTGGTCCAGCGGCCGAGAAGGTAGCCGGCCGACCAGCCTGCGACGATGCCCGCCGCCGCGAGCAGGATCACGAGCTTCGCGTAGTGCGCGCCGACCGCGAGGTCCCGATAGCCGAAAGCCTTCAGCAGGCCGATCTCGCTGCGCTCCGTGGCGATCAGGCGCGCCAGCACCATGTTGGTGAGGAAGGCCGCCACCAGCAGGAAGATCGTGGGCAGGATGCTCGCCAGGGAGCGGAGCTGCTCGATCTCGTTCATCAGGAACCAGTTGGAGATCTGGTCCTTCCTCGCGAACGCGCCGCGGCCGCCGTAGCGCTCCAGGCGCGCGTCGAGGCGGGCGATCACGGCTTCCGGCGCCGTGCCGCGTTCGAGTTCGAGCACGAGATCATCGAAGGCGCCGTTCAGATCGTAGGCGGCCTCCAGGGCGGTCCGGCCCATCCACACGACGCCGTAGCGGGCGTCGTCGGGCATGAGTGCGCCGGGGCCGATCGCGTAGACGAACTCCGGCGAGAGGGCGACGCCGACGACCGTGAGCGTGCGCTTGCGCCCGTTCACGAGCGCCTGGAAGTGATCGCCCGGGAACAGACCGTGGGCCTCCGTGAACGGTTCGGAGACGATCACCTCGTCGGGCCGGCCGGCCTCGATCCAGCGGCCCGCGCGCAGCGTGAGCCGGTTCAGCTGCGGCTGGCCGTGTTCCGGGATCGACAGCAGCGTCGCCATCACCGGTTCGGGGAAGTCCGAGACGTCGAGCGTGGCGAGGCGTCGGATGCGGCTCTCGGCCGTGCGCACCCCCGGCAGATCAGCCGCCTCGCGGGCGATCGACTCCGGAGCACGGCGGGCCGAGACGAACACGTCGGCGAAGCGCTGGCGTTCGTAGTAGGCGGTCGCGGTCTCGTCGAGGGCCTCGATGGCGGCCAGCGACATGACCAGCACGGCGACGCCCGAGGCGACGATGAGCGCGACCGCGAGCGCCTGCAGACGCAGGCGCCAGAGATCTCGGAGCAGCTTCCTGTCGAGGGGATGCACGACGCCGTGCCTCACCAGCGCAGGCTCGCGGGGGCGAGGCGGCGGTCGTTCTCCGTCTCCTCCGCGATCCGGCCGTCGGCGAACGACAGCACCCGGTCCGCCATCTCCGCGATGCCCCGGTTGTGCGTGATGAGCGCCGTCGTGGTGCCGAGCTCCCGGTTGACGCGGTCGATGGCCTCGAGGACGCGGATGCCGGTCTCGCTGTCGAGGGCGCCCGTGGGCTCGTCGCAGAGCAGGATCTCGGGCTGCTTGGCGATGGCGCGTGCGATGGCGACGCGCTGCTGCTCGCCGCCGGAGAGTTCCGCCGGGAAGGCGCCGAGACGTTCACCGAGGCCGACCAGTTCGAGGGCCTCGGCGGGCTTCATGGGGCTCGGCGCGATCTCCGTGACGAGGGCCACGTTCTCGACCGCCGTGAGGCTCGCGATCAGGTTGTAGAACTGGAACACGAAGCCGACGTGGTCACGGCGGAAGCGCGTGAGTGCCCGGGCGTCGTCGAAATCGAGGGGTTCGCCCCGGAACGTCACGCGTCCTGCCGTCGGCACGTCGAGGCCGCCGAGGATGTTCAGGAGGGTGGACTTGCCACTGCCCGAAGGGCCGAGCAGCACGACCAGCTCGCCTTCCCGGAGCGTCACGTCGACGCCGCGCAGCGCGTGGATCTCGACGAGGCCGGCGCGATAGACCTTGGTCAGGCCCCGACCCGCGAGCGTGACCGGCGCGGTGCTGCCCATGATCGGCCCCTGGAACGGGTGGAGACGGTCACGCTAGCAGGGCGGTCGCGGGCGGCGCTTGACCGAGGTCAGCGTCGCCTTGCGCGCCGTGCCAGGCGTACCTCGTTGAGGGCGAAGAGAAGGGGGATCGCGAACCAGATCAACGCCTTGCCCGCGACGAGGAGTTCCGCACCGCTCATCGAGCCTGCCTCTCGTCACGGGCAGCGTCCCGGAGCAGGCGCCGGACCTTCAGCCACTCCCACAGCGGGATGCCCAGCAGGATCGCGAAGGTGAGGGCCAGCTTGCCGAGGATCATCAGTTCGCCGTCGTCCATGCTCAGAGTGCGTCCAGGTCCGCGCGGGCCCGTTCGGCGTCTGCACGCATGGCGGCGACGCGCTCCGGGTCCTGCTTGTCGAGGTTCCTGTACATCATGCCCATGCGCGCGTTGCCCGCGAGCGTCTCACGGTTGCGGGCGACGAAGTCCCAGTAGAGGTAATTGAAGGGGCAGGCGTCCTCGCCGCTCGATGCCTTCACGTCGTAGCGGCAGCCCTTGCAGTAGTCGCTCATGCGGTCGATGTACTTGCCGCTCGCTGCGTAGGGCTTGGAAGCGAACACGCCACCGTCGGCGAACAGGGCCATGCCGGCCACGTTCGGCAGCTCGACCCATTCGAAGGCGTCGGCGTAGACGCCGAGATACCAGTCCGCGACCTCCGCGGGGCGGATCCCCGCGAGCAGCGCGAAGTTGCCGGTCACCATGAGGCGCTGGATGTGGTGGGCGTAGGCGTTGCGGCGCGTGGCGCCGATGGCCTCGCGCATGCAGCGCATGTCGGTCTCGCCGGACCAGTAGAAGTCCGGCAGCGGTCGGTCCGCCGCGAGCGCGTTCTCCTGCGCGTAGTCCGGCATCTTCAGCCAGTACACGCCGCGCACGAACTCGCGCCAGCCGAGGATCTGCCGCACGAAGCCCTCGACGGCATTCAGTGGCGCGTTGCCGTCGCGCCAGGCCTCCTCGGCGCGTCGGCAGCACTCGAGCGGATCGAGCAGGCCGATGTTCACGTACATCGAGATGATCGAGTGAAAGACGAAGTCCTCGTCCGCGGCCATGGCGTCCTGGTAGTCGCCGAAGTACGGCAGCGAGTACTCGAGGAAGTGCGCGAAGGCACGCTTCGCGTCGCCGGGCGTGACGGCGAACCAGAAGGGCTCGAGGTCGCCGAAGGCGTCCGCGCAGTGCTCGCGCACGAGCTCGAGCACCTCCCCGGTGATGGCGTCGGGCGTGAACTGCATGGGGCCGGAGATGCGTGGACGCTTGCCGGGCGGTGGCAGCTTCCTGCGGTTGTCGGCGTCGTAGTTCCACTCGCCGCCGGCGGGGGCGCCGTCCTCCATGAGCAGGTCGTGGCGTCTGCGCATCTCGCGGTAGAAGTACTCCATGCGCAGCGTCTTGCGGTTCTTCGCCCAGTTCGCGAAGAACGCCCGATCCGCGAGAAAGCGGTCGTCCTCGACGAAGGCGAAGTCTACGTCGGCCCTCTCGCCCCAGGTGCGCAGGCCCTCGCGTACGCGCCATTCGCCGGGTTCTGTCACGCGCACTTCCCTGGCGCCGTGCGCGGCGACGGCGCGTTCGAGTTCACCCGTGAGGCTGCCGCTGTTGCCGGCGTCGTCGAGACGAACGTAGTCCACCTGCCAGCCGTCTCCGCGCAGGCGTTCGGCGCAGTGGCGCATGGCGCTGAAGACGAGGGCGATCTTCTTGGCGTGGTGCGGGGCGTAGCCGACTTCGCTCGCGACCTCGGCGAGCAGTACGCGGGTGCCGTCGGGGTCGGTGCCGTCGAGGGCGGGGATGCGCGCGCCGACCTGGTCGCCGAGCACGAGCACGATACGGTCCGTCATGGGCGGTCTCCCAGGGTGTGCATTCGATCCGAGGGGTGCCCGAGGGCGCCGAGTCTAGCCCCCTCGGATGCCTTGGTGCAGCATCCGCGCGTCCGGCCAGCACGGGGAACGGCATGATCACGCTCTACCAGTTCGACATCTCGCCCTTCTGCGACAAGGTCCGCCGCGCGCTGTGGCTGAAGCGCCTCGACTTCCGCATCGTCGAGGTGCCGCCGAGCGAAGCGGCCCGAGGCCGCTGGAAGGAGATCTCGCCCACCGGGAAGTTCCCCGTGCTCGAGCACGACGGCAGACGCCTCTTCGATTCCACGGACATCGTCCACTACCTCGACGAGTGCTTCCCGGCGCCGCGCCTGGTGCCGTCGGACCCGGCGCAGCGCGCCCGCGTGCACGTCCTCGAGGACTGGGCCGACGAGGCGCTGTACTTCTACGAGATGACCATGCGCCTGACCTGGCCCGAGAACGCCGCGCGCTGGGTCCCGATCCTGCTGGCGAGCGAGAAGCCGCTCGTCCGGCGCCTGTTCTCGCCGCTGCTGCCGCGGGCGATCCGCCGCGTCACCGATGCCCAGGGCATCGGCCGCAAGGCGCGCGACGACATCGAGCGCGAGCTCGGCCGGCACCTCGATGCGATCGTGGCGTGGCTCGGGGATGGCGACTGGCTCGAGGGCGAGACGCTGACGCTCGCCGACATCGCGGTCTTCGTGCAGCTCTACTGCATCCAGGGTGCGATCACCGGGGACGAGGCGGTCGCCGCTCGACCGGCCCTCGTGGCATGGATGGATCGGGTCGACGCGGCGACCTCGCCCCCCGTGGCGGACGCCGCGACGCCGATGCAGGCGGAAGCAGGGGCCGCCCGTGGCGCAGGCATTGGCTGACGTGCCCGGGCCGCTGGAGATCCACGGCATCACGGCCAGCCGCACGCTGCGCACGCTGTGGATGGCCGAGGAACTCGGCATCGAATACGTCCAGCATCCGGTGCACTTCCAGGGTGACGCTCGCGGCGCCGCGTTCACGGCGATCAACCCCAACGGCCGCGTACCGGCCATCGTCGACGACGGCGTGGTGATCTGGGAGTCCATGGCGATCAACCTGCATCTCGCGCGGACGCGGGTCTCGTCCCTGACGCCGGACGATGCGGTCGGCTGGTCGCAGGCGGAGATGTGGTCCTTCTGGGTGATGACGGAGTGCGAGGGGACGCTGCTCTCGGCCGTCGTCGCGAAGCGGGGGCTGTTCGGCTACGAGGTGAACGAGGGGCGTGCGCAGCGGCGCTTCGAGCAGCTCAGCCGGCCCCTCGGTGTCCTCGAGCGCCATCTCCTCGACGCGCGCCGGGAGGGGGCCGGCTGGCTCCTGGGCGGACGCTTCACGGTCGCGGACCTGAACGTCGCCTCGGTGCTGTCCTGGCTGCGCGACGGCGCCTTCGATCTCGATCCCTTCCCGGCCGTGGACGACTGGCTGTCGCGCTGTCTGGGTCGTGACGCCTTCGCGCGCGCGCGGGCGCGCTGAGAGGCGTCGGCCGCGCGCGGATGGCCGCGCCTGCTCATCCGCTGCCGAGCAGCGCCGCCTCGAGGTCCATGGTGTCGAGCCGGTCCAGGAACCAGCGCAGCGCCTTGCCCCGGCGCCCGCGTCGCCAGGCGAGCTGCAGGGGCTCCGCTCCGCGCGGCTCCGTGAGTTCGAGTTCCACGAGGCGCCCCGCGGCGAGGTCCGCCGCCACGCGATGCCTCGGCAGCCAGCCCACGCCGAGGCCGGCACGCTGCGCGGCGATCTTCCAGGCGAGGTGGGGCACTGCGATGCGCCGGTGCTGATCGAACAGGCCGGTGCTGCGGCCCGGGCGCTCGCGTGCGGTGTCCTGAGCGACGACCGCCGTCAGGGCGCTGAGCTGCTCCACTTCGATGGGCGCCCCGAGCGCGGTGGCAGGATGCTCCGGGGCGCAGACGTAGACCCAGTCGGGCGTGCCGAAGGCGCGGGCCGTGATGCCCCGCGGCGCCTCGCCGTGGGCACCGATGGCGAGATCGGCTCGGCCTGTCTCGAGCGCCTCCCAGGCGCCGTCCAGCACCTCCTCCGTGAGTGCGAGAGCGACGTCCGGGTGCGCCGCGTGGAACTCGGCCAGGAGTTCGAGGATCGGCTCCAGACGCAGCAGCGAGTTCACGGCGATCGTGAAGCTCGGTTCCCAGCCCTCGCCGAGGCCGCGTGTGGCCGCGCGGAGGGCTTCGGCCGCGTTCAGCAGCTCCCGGCCCCGGGCCAGCACGAGGTGCCCGGCGTCCGTGAGCACGGCGCGGTGACCGGAGCGGTCGAAGAGTTCGACGCCCAGCTCCTCTTCCAGCCTGCGGATCGTGTAGGTGACGGCCGACGGCACACGATGCAGACGCGCGGCCGCCGCGGCGAAGCTGCCTTCGCGATCGATGGCGTCGAGGACGCGCAGGGCGTCGAGGCTGAGCGGGGATTCCAGGGAATGTCCTCCTTCGCGGCCGATGCTCGCATCGCCTGCGAGCGGGCGCGAGCCGTGCGGTGAACGGGGTATGCTCCGCCGCCGCTGACAGGGAGGCCGCCCATGGACGAGGGGCAGCGCGGGTCCGGGGCCGCCTTCGCCGTGGCCGCCTATGGTTTCTGGGGCTTCGCCCCGCTCTACTTCAAGTGGCTCGGCGACATCGGCGCCTGGCAGGTCGTCGCGCACCGCGTGCTGTGGACGGCGCTGCTGCTCGTGCCGATCCTGTTGCTGCTCGGCGCGCTGCCGAAGCTGCGGGCCGTGCTCGGGGATCGACGCTGCCTCGCGGGCCTTGCGCTCTCGGCCGTGCTCATCGGCGGCAACTGGTCGATCTTCATCTACGCGATCCTGGCCGAGCGGGTGCTGGAGGCGAGCCTCGGCTACTTCGTCAATCCGCTCGTGAGCCTCGTGCTCGGCATGATCTTCCTCGGCGAGCGTCTGCGCCCCGTGCAGTGGCTCGCGGTGGCGGTGGCGAGCGCGGGCGTCGTCAACGAACTCCTCCGCTTCGGCGATCTGCCCTGGCTCGGGCTCATGCTCGCCTTCTCCTTCGGTTTCTACGGTCTCGTCCGCAAGCGTCTCGCGGTGGACTCCTTCGTGGGGCTGACGGTCGAGTCCTGGATCCTGCTGCCCCCGGCGCTGGCCTGGCTGGCGTGGAACTTCGCCACGGGCGGGGACCACTTCACGCGGTCGCTCGGCGACGCGCTGCGCCTCACGCTCGCGGGACCCGTGACCATGATCCCGCTGCTCTGCTTCGCGGCCGCGGCGAACAGGCTGCCGCTCTCCTTCCTCGGCTTCTTCCAGTACATCGCGCCGAGTCTGATGTTCGTCCTCGCCGTCACGCGCTTCGGCGAGCCCTTCGAGCCGGGGCAGACCTACACCTTCGGGCCGATCTGGTGCGCGCTGCTCCTGTTCACGGCGAATGCCGTGTACGTTCAGCGACGGGCGGCCCGCGCCCGATCGCCGGAGGAGCCCGCATGATCCGCCTCTACACCACCGAGCGCGCCTATGACTGGGGCGTGCTGCGCTCCACGCATGCCTCCAAGGTGAAGTTCGCCCTGGCGGAGAAGGGGTTGCCCTGGGAAGTGGAGCGGCTGCACCCCGGCGATCTCTGGAAGAAGCCCCCGGCGATGCGAGCGGTGCATCCGCTCGCGAAGGTGCCCTGGATCGTCGACGACGGCTTCGGGGTCTACGACTCCACGGTGATTCTCGAGTGGCTGGAGGAGCGCTACCCGGAGCCGCCGTTGCTGCCCAGGGACCCGAAGGCGCGCGCCGAGGCGCGCATGGTCGAGACCTGGGCCGACGAGGCTCTGCTCGTGGGTGCGCTGCCGGGTATCTGGATGCCGCTCTGGCAGGGCCCTGCCAAGCGCGATGCCGCGGCGCAGGAAGCCGCCCGGGAACGCCTGCGCAGTGATGCGCTGCCCTGGCTGGAGGCGCGCCTCGGCGACGGGCGCGAGTGGCTCTGCGGTGCCTTCTCGATCGCCGACGTGGCGCTCGCACCGGCGGCCATGGTGCTGCAGGTGGACGGTACGGACCTCTCCGCGGCGCCGCGCTTCGCGTCCTATCTCGAGCGCCTGCGCGCGCGACCGGCCTATCGGGTGATAGCGCCCGGGACTTCGCTCGAGGATTCGGAACGAAGCGCCTGACGCGTCACGGCGAGGTCATCTCGTTGGACGATCCTGCCGTGGTGGGGTGGAAAGTTCCGTGTTCCGCCCTATAGTTGGTCAAACCTGCGGATCGGGACACACGCATGCAGGAAGTTCGGACGGATAGCCCGCTCTCGAAGCAGCCGAGAATCCTCCGAGTCAACATAGCAGGACACCCCATCGAATGGTTGCACTGGCAGGAGGCCGTCGGCCTCTATGCACGCGACCTCGTCATCTGGACCCTGGGTGACGAAGTGATGCGGGTCCGCGGCGGCTACTCGCGCATCACCCAGTCCCGCACGGTGCTGCCCCTGCACAGCATCATCGCCTGCGACGGTCACGTCGTTCACCCCGTCCGCACCGTTCCGCCCCTCACGAACCGCGCCCTGTTCCGCCGCGACGCGAATCTCTGCATGTACTGCGGCAACAGCTTCCAGGACAAGGATCTGACCCGCGATCACGTGGTACCGCGATCCCGCGGCGGCACGGATCTATGGGAGAACGTCGTGGCGGCCTGCAAGCGCTGCAATCACCACAAGGGCAGCCGTCTGCTCGGTGAGCTGGAGCTCGAGCTGCGTGCGCTGCCCTACACGCCCAACTTCGCGGAGTACCTTGCCCTGATCAACTCCGGGCGGATCCTCGGGGATCAGATGGAGTTCCTGAAGGCGCAGTTCGGACGCGATTCGCGACTGAAGCACTGATTCCTTCTTCGGGAGCGGCGGGAGTGGCGAGGCTGCTGCCGCTCCTCCGTACGGGCCGCCCGCGGACCGGACGGAGCAGCGCGGCGCCCTTCGGCGCAGCGCTGCGCCATCCCCGGTTGTCGAAACGGCCTCACTTCGATTCGCAGCTCGACTGGTCAGGTCGCAGGGTCGGAGTCGTATTCCGCCAGCGGAAAACGACTCCGACCCGACCGGCGATGATTCCTTCTTCGGCAGGGGTGGGAGTGGCGAGGCTGCTGCCGCTCCTCCGTACGGGCCGCCCGCGGACCGGACGGAGCAGCGCGGCGCCCTTCGGCGCAGGGCTGGTCCATCCCCGGATGCAGCGACGGCCTCACTGCGCGCTGCAGCCGAGCCTGTCGACTGCGTCGGCTTGTTCCGGGCGACCATCGAAGCGGACGGCGCTGCGGAACACGTCGCAGCGTTCTGCACTGTTGTCGAAGCGCGGGTCCGTCGCGAGGCGCTCGACGAAGTCCTCGAAGGTGACCACCTCCGACTCCATGTGGATGCCGCCGGCGCCCGTATCGAGCGTGACGAAGCTCGCGCCGGCTGCGGGGTCGACGGGCGCCCAGCGTGGGCCGAGGCCGTCGGCGCCGGTACCCGGATCGAGATCACGGGCGAAAGCCACCCAGTACGCCATCATGCGTTCCGAGAGGGCGAGGCGCCCCTCGGCGTTGCGGTCGTCGAACAGCAGCGGACTCTGGGGTCCGACGTCGAAGTGCCCGAAGACGAAGGGGATCTCGAGGCCATGGGCGGCGCCGAGCAGGCGCGAGAGGTCGACGAAGAGCAGACGGCCTTCCTCGTCCCAGTCCCAGCGATAGCTCCAGACCGGCACGCCAGCGCCGTGCAGGCGACGGGCGATGTCGTCGACGCCGCGTACGCGCCATGCGAGGGCGCCGTACTCGGCGCGCAGGTCGTAGAGTCGCGCGTCCTTCGCCCACAGCGGCAGGCCCGCGAGCCGGGTCACGCGCCGCGGGTCGAAGGCCTGGAAGATCTTCGGTTCGTCGCGATTCGTGCCGAGCAGCACCGGGACCGGGTGGAACGCACCGGGCGTGCCGAGCGCCTCGATGAAGGGCCGGTCCGGTAGCACGACGCCGTCGCGGAACACCGCGGGAGAGTCCGGACCGAGAATCCCGGAACGGCCCTCGAAGAGGCGGAACAGATCCGGCAGGGACAGGCTCCGGAACACGGCCGCCTGCTCATCGAGCGAGAGTGCGTCCGCGCGCGCCACGGCGCAGGCGCGGTCGCAGGCTGGCTCCTCCCGGCGCAGGGCGCGCAGCAGCAGTTCGCCGGAGGAGGACGGATCGCCGGGCTCCGGGACGTCGACGCGGTGGCTCGCCTCCGCCAGGGACACGCTCCCGGTGCCGCCGCTCTGCAGGATCGCGGCGCGGAACAGTCCTTCGGCGCGGGGCGAGACGAGCAGGCTCACGATGTTGCTCGCACCGGCCGACTCACCGAACACCGTGACCCGGTCGGGGTCGCCGCCGAAGGCCCCGATCTCCTCGCGGACCCACTCGAGCGCCCGGACGAGATCGAGCGTGCCGTAGTTCCCGGAGGCGTCGTCCGGCGAGTCACCTGCGAGCGCAGGATGATGCAGCCACCCGATCGGGCCGAGGCGGTAGTTCACGGTGACCACGAGCACGTCGTGTGCGGCGACCAGGGGTGTCCCGTCGTAGAAGCCCGAGTGACCGGCGCTGTTGCCGCCGCCGTGGATCCACAGCAGGACCGGCAGCCCGGCACGGGGGCGCGCCGGGGCGTAGACGTTCAGGAACAGGCAGTCCTCGCTGCCCCAGAGTTCGCCGTAGCTGTCCTGCGGCGCGCCACCGAGCGGCGAGCCGATCTGCGGGCAGGCCGCGCCGAAGCGCGTCGCGTCGCGGACGCCAAGCGCCGGCCGCGGCGGAAGCGGGGCGCGCCAGCGCAGGGGGCCCACGGGCGGCCGCGCGTAGGGCAGGCCGAGCCAGACGTGGGCGCCGCGTTCGTCCACGAAGCCCTCGACGGCTCCGGTCGAGAGCTCGAGGCGTGTCGCTGCGTCCGGCTGTGGCGCCGGCGGTGGCGCCTCGTTGCTGCTGCAGGCGCCGAGCAGCAGGCAGCACAGAAGCGTGGCGGCGCGGTTCATCTGGGCCGGTCCCCCGCGATGCGCAGGAGCGCTGCGGCCAGCTCGTCGGGCATGGACAGGAAGGGCGAGTGGTTCGAGGCGAGCTCGATCACCGGGTCGCAGGGCACACGATCGAGCAGTACGCGCTGCATGCGCGGGCTCACCGCGCGGTCTTTCGTGCACAGCACGTAGGCGCGTGGCACGCGCCCGAATTTCGCGGCGCTGACGTGGACCGGCGTCTGCAGCGGCGCGACGGGCTGCGGGACGAGGCGCGCGAGCGCGTCCTCCGCGTCGGCCTCGGAGCAGTCGTCGTAGAACACGGGGCCCACTTCCGGCGCCACGATCAACGTGCCCTGCTCCGGTCCGGGCCGGATGGCGGCATTCAGCTCCGCGTCCTCGTCCTCGGCGCCGAGCGCGCCGAGGACGTCGCCGTCGCGGGGCATGAAGGCACAGAGATAGGTGAGGCCGGCGATGCGTTCCGGCATGCGCTCGGCCAGGGCGCTGATCACCATGCCGCCCATGCTGTGTCCGACGAGCTCCACGGGGCCTTCGCAGGCGTCCACTGCCTCGGCGACACGGTCGACATAGGCCTCCATGGTGACCTCGGCGGCCGGCGTCCGATCGCCGCCGTGGCCCGGCAGGTCGGGTGCCACGACCCGAGCGCCTCCGGCCTCGAGCAGGGGCGTGAGGCGGTGCCAGCACCAGGCGCCGTGCCAGGCACCGTGGACGAGTACGAATTCCATGCCCTTCACTCCCTCGTCGGCGCTGCGTCAGAGTCGACGCCAGCGCGTGCCGTCGGCCGTGTCCTCGAGCTCTATGCCCGCGGCCGTGAGCTGGTCGCGGATGGCGTCCGCGCGCGCGAAGTCCCGCTCTGTGCGGGCGGCCCGGCGCGCCTCGATCAACGCCTCTATCTCCGCATCCTCCGGACCGCCGGCCGCGGGCGTCGCACGGAACCAGGCCTCCGCGCTGCGCCCGAGGAGCCCGAGCAGGCCCGCGCTGGCACGCAGCGTCGCGGCGATGGAGCCGCGCGCTGCGTCGTCCCCGGCCTGGCGCAGTTCGCCCGCGAGGCGATGCAGGGCCGCGAGCGCGCCGGGCGTGTTGAGGTCGTCCTCGAGGGCGGCGAGGAAGGCCGCGTCGGGCGTGCCGTCCGCAGCGTCGGGATCGCCCGCATCGCGCAGCGAGCCATAGATGCGGTCGAGGCTCGCACGTGCCTGTTCGAGCAGGGTCTCGTTCCAGACGAGAGGCGAGCGGTACTGGCCGGAGAGCAGCGCATAGCGCAACACCTCGCCGTCCCAGCGCTCCAGGAGCCGCTCGACGGTGACCACGTTGCCGAGGGACTTGGACATCTTCTCACCGTCGAGCGTGAGCATGCCGTTGTGCAGCCAGAAGCGGACGAAGTCGCCGTCGCCGTGCGCGCAGCGGCTCTGCGCGAGTTCGTTCTCGTGGTGCGGGAAGGCGAGATCGCGGCCGCCGCCGTGGATGTCGATACCCTTGCCGAGGTGCTTCTCGATCATCGCGGAGCACTCGATGTGCCAGCCTGGACGGCCGCGGCCCCAGGGGCTGTCCCAGCCGGGCTGGTCGTCCGTGCTCGGTTTCCAGAGCACGAAGTCGGCCGGATGGCGCTTGTAGGGCGCCACCTCGACGCGCGCACCGGCGATCATGTCGTCGAGGCTGCGCTTGGCGAGCGCGCCGTAGTCCGGGTCCGACTCGACGGCGAACAGGACGTGGCCCTCCGCGGCGTAGGCGTGACCCTTCTCGATCAACGCCTCGATCATCGCGAGCATCTCTGCGATGTGTTCCGTCGCGCGCGGTGCGAGGTCCGGGTCGATGTTGCCGAGGGCGCGCACGTCCGCTTCGTAGGCGTCCGCGTAGCGCGCTGAGAGCTCCGCGATGTCCGTGTTCTCCAGCGCCGCGGCCGCCATGATCTTGTCGTCGATGTCCGTGAAATTGCGGGCGTAGACCACCTGCGGATAGCGGAAGCGCAGCAGGCGGTAGAGCACGTCGAAGACGACCGCGGGGCGTGCATTGCCGATGTGGATGCGGTTGTAGACCGTGGGGCCGCACACGTACATGGTGACGCGCCCGGGATCGCGTGGCTCGAAGGGAAGTACGGCGCCGCGCAGGGAGTCGTGGAGGGCGAGTGTCATGGTCCGGCTTCCGTCTGCTCGTACGTTCGCGTGGCCATGCGCGGGCCACGGGCTGATCGTCGGGCCCTCAGGCCCGGGCAGCGCGCGTACATCGCCGCGACGGCGCGGCGGAGACGGAAGCAGGCATGGTCATGCGGCGGAGTATAGCGTCAGCCGTAGACCGTGTCGGGATCCACGTCGACGTCGAGCGTGACCTCGGCGACGCGCGCGTCGAGACGGATGTAGAAGCAATGGCGCCGCCCGGTGTGGCAGGCGGGCCCGGTCTGGTCGACGAGCAGCAGGATCGTGTCGCCGTCACAGTCGACGCGTGCTTCGCGCACCTGCTGGGCGTGTCCGGACGTCTCCCCCTTGCGCCAGAACGCCTGCCGTGACCGCGACCAGTAGCAGGCCCGGCCCGTCCGCAGCGTCTCGCGCAGCGCGTCCTCGTTCATCCAGGCGAGCATGAGCACTTCGCGCGACGCAGCGTCCTGGGCGATGGCGGGGATCAGGCCCGCATCGTTCCAGCGCATGGCCGCGACGACCTCGTCGGTGCCGAGCTGCTCACCGCTCGGGGCGCGCTCGAGTTGCTTCAGGGACTTCGTCGGCATCGGGTCCTCCGCGGCGGGCGGCGATCATAGCGCTGCCCGAGGGTCCCCTGCAGCAGGAACGCCGAGCGACAGCCCTTGCCGTGAGTGGTCCGGCGTTCACGGCGGCGAGGGCACGGTGATGGCGCCGGCGGCGTGTCGAGCGGCGTCCACCTCGGCGGCGATGTAGCCGAACGCCGCCCACGAGCCGGTCGCGCGGATCTCCTCCCACATGGCGGCGGCCTTCCCCGCCTCGCCGTTCACCAGGTACCAGTTGGCGACGCCATAGCCCTGGGTCGCGAGCGCGAGCGCTCGATCGTCGGCGTCCGTGTCGAGGAGCGCTTCCGGAGCCAGTTCGCCCCGGTACATGCGCAGGCGCTTCAGATAGGCGTCGTTCTCGATGACCGCCAGGTCCGGGGTGATCGCCGCCAGCAGCGTTGCGGCCTCTTCGGGCCGCTCGAGGCGCATCAGCGTCATCCAGAGCCAGTCCGTGGTCGCCACGAGCAGATCCGGATTCGGCGAATAGTCGAGACACTCCCGCCAGACCCCGGCCGCCGCTGCATAGTCGCCCAGCAGGTAGTAGGCGAGGGCGAGATGGTAGAGCACGTTGAACTGAGTGTTGGAGAGGGGGATGCCGAGGGCGTTGGGAATGCCGTCGGGTTCCGTAGCCGTGACGTTCTTCGGCATCAGTGCCCAGGCGCGGGACAGGGCCTCGACGGCGAGGTCGAACTCGCGGCGGCTGATGTGCCGATGCCCCTTGTGACGCAGGAGGCGGTAGGAGTCGGGAAAGCGCTCGAGGCCTTCCTCGTACACGGCGAGGGCCTCCGGATAGCGCTGGAGATAGGCCAGCCGCCGGCCGAGCCATATGGTCGCGAGCTCCGTCGCTTCGCGCTCGAAATCAGCGCGGGCGCGATCGAGATCGCCTTCCAGGCGCTCGCGCGCAGCTGCGGACAGTGGCGCCGGTCGCAGCGGTGCGCCGGTGACGGAGTACGCGACGGGGGGCTCGCTGGCCTCCGCGTCGAAGGCGGCGAACACGGACAGGAGCAGGGCGGCGGCTCCGATCGATCGCAGTCCCATGGCGCTTCCTCGACTGACGACGAAGGAACGAGTCTAATCGGAGTCGGGGCCGGCCCGCGCGTGCGGTCGAGCCAGCAGAGGAGTCCGAGCGATGGCGACCACGACCCACCTCCCGCGCCTCCGTGCCGGGCAGCTCTTGCTGGGACTGTGCATCGGGACGGCGGCCGTGGCCTGGGGTGCCGCGCACGATGGCGATCGCGGCGATGGCCATGCCGGAGGCCACGGCGGCGCTGCGAACGAACACATGCACGCGCGTCCGTTCCTGGAGCTGATCGCCAGCTTCGAGGAACCGGAGCGGGAAGTCTGGCAGCGCCCTGACGCCGTGATCGCGGCACTCGGCGATCTCGAAGGGCGCACGGTGGCGGAGATCGGCAGCGGCTCCGGCTACTTCGCCTTCCGCCTCGCGGCGGCCGGCGCACGCGTTCTGTGCCTCGACGTGGACGAGCGTTTCCTCGCCTACGTCGCCGGTCGCCGCGATGCGCTCGGGTTGCAGGCGCGCATGGAGCCGCGCCTCGTGCCCTACGACTCGGCGGAACTCGCGCCCGGCGAGGCGGATCTCGTGCTGATCGTGAACACCTGGCATCACATCGAGCATCGGTCCGACTACTTCGCCGAGGTGCGCGAGGGGCTGGCGCCGGGCGGCGAGCTGGTGGTGATCGACTTCGTGAAGCGCGACGTGCCCGTGGGGCCGCCGCCGCGCATGAAGCTCTCGGCGGAGCGGGTGGTCGAGGAACTCCGCGCGGCGGGCTACGAGCGCATCGAGGTGGATCGGGAGCTGCTGCCCTATCAATACCTGATCCGGGCTTCCTGACGCGTACGCGATCCGCTTCCGGGTCCGGGTGGTCCCCGGCGGCTCAGAGTTCCCTGAACTGCATCGCGTGCAGCCGTGCGAAGGTCGGGCTGCGGTCCAGCAATTCCGTCTGCGTGCCGATCGCCTCGACCTCGCCGTTCACGAGGACGAGCACCCGGTCGGCGTCCGCCACGGTCGCGAGGCGGTGCGCGATGATGATCGACGTCCGCCCCTCGGTGATCCTGTCCAGGGCACGCTGGATCAGCGCTTCCGTTTCCGGGTCCACGTTCGCCGTGGCCTCGTCGAGGATCAGCAGCGACGGATCGGTGGCGAGCACGCGCGCGAAGGCGAGGAGCTGACGCTGACCCTGCGAGAGGTTGCGGCCGCGCTCGGCGAGCGGCGTGTCGAAGCCTTCGGGCAGGGCTTCGATGAAGGTGTCGGCGCCCACTGCGCCAGCCGCTTCGATGGCACGTTCGCGGCTGATCTCCGGGTCTCCGAGCGTGATGTTGTCGAGGATGCTTCCCGCGAACACGTGGAAGTCCTGCAGCACGAAGCCGAGACGGCGTCGCAGCTGCGCCGGGTCGACGTCCATCACGTCGACGCCATCGATGCGCACGGAGCCTGCCGGCGGTTCGTAGAGGCGGGCGATCAGGCGCACCAGCGTGCTCTTGCCGGAGCCCGTCGGTCCGACGATCGCCAGGCGTGTTCCGGCCGGAACCTCCAGTGACACGTCGCGGAGTACCGGCACGCCCTCGCCGTAGGCGAAGGTGAGCCGGTCGACGGACAGCCTGCCCGCGAGGTGAGCCGGCAGCGCCGCCGGCCGTGCGGGTCGATGGACAGGGATGTGCCAGTCCAGGGCCTGGAAGATGCGCTCACCGCTCGCCATGGCGCGGAACAGCAGGTTGTACTGATCGCCGAGAGCGGCGATGGGCTGGAACAGCATGTCGATGTAGCGCGTGAAGAGCACGAGCGTACCGAGTGTGAGCGCCTCGCCCGATCCGTCCCCGACCACTGCCGCGAGGCCGCCGAACCAGAGCACGGCGGCCACGGCGAGATCGGAGAGGCTCGAGTTGACGGCGCCGTAGACCGTTTCGATGCCCTGGGCGCGCGTCTCGTTGCGGCGGTTCGTCTCGTTGATCGCCGTGTAGCGAGCGAGGTTCTCTCCTTCGCGGCCATGGAGCTGGACGACGGTCAGGCCGGCAAGGTTCTCCTGCATGGTCTGGTTCAGGAGCGAGACGCTCTGCCGCGCTGCGCGGTAGAGATTGCGCGTCAGGCGCCGGAACAGGAAGGTCATGATTCCGAGCACCGGCGCGAAGGCGAGCATGATCAGCGTCAGCTTCACGTCGGCCGCCAGCATGATCGACAGCGCCACGAAGAAGGGCACGAACTCGCCGACCAGGGCGCCGAAGGAGCGCAACAGTTCGTACAGGGCCTCGACGTCATTCGTCACGCGCGTCGTCACCCGGCCCACGGCGACCCGATCCCAGAAGGCTGCGGGTTGTCGGATCAGATGCACGAACACGTCGCGCCGCAGACGCGAGAGGCCGCGGACGACGGCATCGGCGAGGGTGACGCGGTGCCAGTGGCCGGCGACGGCAACGGCGATCTGGACCACCCCGTAGAGCAGGCAGGCGGCGAACAGCAGCGAAGTGCCGGTCGCGTCGGCCAGGGCGCTCGTGAGCGCAACGAGGCCGAAGTCCGGTACGGCGGAGTCCGTCTCTCCCATCAGCACGCGGTCGATGACCACGATCGAGAGCAGCACCGGCAGCATGACCTGGGCCACGGCCTGCACGAGCACGAGCACGCCCGAGAGCAGATAGCGCATGCGCTCCGGCGCGAGCCAGGCGAGCAGGCGACGGAGCAGCCCGACGTCGAGCATGCGTCCGGCGATGTCGGCGTCGAACACCTCTGCGCGCGGTGCCGCGCCTCGCGCAGCCGGTCTGGTCACGCCTCGGCCCCCTCGGTGGCCTGTCCGGCGAGACGCCGGTCCTGCTCGCCGGCGAGCGCCGCATACCAGCCGCCAGCGGCGAGCAGCGAGGCGTGATCACCGTACTCGGCCACGCGGCCGTCCTCGAGCACCAGAATGCGATCGGCATGGCGCGCCGTCGAGACGCGGTGCGTGACCATCACCGTGGTCATGCGCGCCCGGACCTCGATCAGGTGGCTGAGGATGCGCTCCTCCGTTTCCGTGTCCACGGCGGCGAAGCAATCGTCGAGGAGAAGCACGGGCGCTTCCCGGATCACGCCGCGGGCCACGGTCGCGCGTTGGCGCTGACCGCCCGAGAGCGTGATGCCGCGTTCGCCGACGAGCGTGTCGAGGCCCTTCGGGAGTCGCTCGAGCATGGCGCGCAGTTCCGCTCGCTGCGCCGCGGCGACGACCGTCTCTTCGGGCCGCGAGGGGTCGTCATAGGACAGGTTCTCGCGCAGCGGCTGGCCGAACAGGAAGGCGTCCTGAGGTACCAGCACGACTTCGGAGCGGAGCTGCGCGAGGGGCCAGTCCGCCACGTCGTGGCCGTCGATGCGCACTTCGCCCGGGCGGGCCTCCAGCAGGCGTGTGAAGGCTGCCAGCAGCGTCGACTTGCCTGCGCCGATGCGCCCCATCACGGCGAGACTCTCGCCCGCCTCGACGCGGACGGACACGTCCTGGAGCGCGTCGCGTTCGGCGGAGGCGTAGCGGTAGCCGAAATGGCGCAGCTCGAGGCGCCCCTGGACGGAGGCCGGCGTGCGGCCGCTCGGCCGGTCCGGAAACTCGTCGGGCGTGTCGAGGATCTCGAACACGCGCTCGCAGCCCACTGCGGCCCGCTGCAGGAGGTTCAGCAGGGTCCCGGTCTGACGCATCGGCTGGATCACCATGGCCACGTAGGTGAAGAAGGCGACGAACGTGCCCTTGCTGATCTCGCCCGTCAGTACGAGGTGGCCGCCCCAGCCGATGACGATCAGGGAGGTCGCGGCCGCGAGCGTCGGCATGACTGCGGTCATCATCGACGAGATGCGTGCCTGCGCGATGAAGGCGAGCGTGTAGTGATCGTTGTCGCGGTCGAAGCGGTCGACCTCGAGCTGTTCGCGCGCCATGACCTGCAGCGTGCGGATGCCGCCGAAGGCCTCCTGGGCGCGGTCCGTCAGCGCCGAGGTGCGCTGCTGGACCTCGCGCGAGGCGCTGTTCATGCGCCGCGATGCGTGGATCGCATAGAGCGCGACGAAGGGCAGGGGCGGGAGGATCAGCCAGGCGAGCTGCGGCGCGAGCCAGAACATGGCGGCGAAGCCGACCGTGGTCCCGTAGACGAGGATGATGACGAACAGCGTGCCGCCGCTCACGAGGCGGCGGATCAGACCCACGTCGG
>JAZBPO010000133.1:0-2325 GCA_036351675.1 Pseudomonadales bacterium | reverse complement strand
CGGTGAGGGCGCGCTGCAGGGCGGCGTCGGCGGGGCCGAGGCGCCAGGGGCTCTGCGCGAGTTCGACGGTGAAGCCGGCGGCCTCGAAGGCCGCCCGGGTGCGCTCGGCGGCCTCGGGACCCAGCGCCGGGCCGAGGCCCTTGTCCCCGTGCTGGTGCCGGTCGAAGGCCGCCGACACCGCGGCGTCCTCTGGGTCTTCCGGAGTCCAGTGCATCACGCCATCGTAGCTCAGGGCTGCATAGAAGGGCCCATGCAGGCGTCGGGCCAGGGCCGTCACCCAGTGTTCGGGCACGAGGTCGAGGAGTGCGGAAGCGGTCACGAGCGTGGCGTCCTCGAGCGGCAGGGCGTCCAGATCGGCGAGGTCCGCCTCGACGAGTTCCGCCCGCTCGCCGGCCTCCGCGCCGGCCTGCGCGAGCAGCGCCGCGTCGTTGTCGACGAAGCGCCAGCGCGCCGACGCCGGCAGCAGCGGGGCGAGCGCGCGCCGCGTCGCCCCGGTGCCGCTGCCGAGGTCCACGATCAGGGGGGCCGGCCCCGCTGCGGCGGCGGCCCGGCGCGCGAGCGCCGCATCGCGCGCGGCGCGATCGGCGCCCTCGCGCAGGGCCAGCCAGGCGGCGGAGAAGCCCATTCAGATCTCGCCCTCGTACCAGGCGCGGGCGACGTGGCTCTCGCCGAGCGTGATCCGCAGGCGCTTCACGCGTCCGCCATCGTTCAGTCCGCCCGCGCGAACGCGCTCGGCGATGCCCTCGAAGATGTGGTGGCACATGAATTCGGTGGTCGTGAACTTGCCTGCGAATTCGGGCACTTCGTCGAGGTTCGCGTAGCGCAGCGGCGCGAGGGTGTCGGCCAGCGCCTCGGTGGCGAGGCCGATGTCCACCACGAGGCCGTGCGCGTCGATGTCTTCCGTGTAGAAGGCGGCGTCGACCGTGTAGGTGGCGCCGTGCATGCCCTGGGCGGGGCCGAAGACGGGCGAGGGGAGCGAGTGGCCGATCATGATGTGATCGCGGACTTCTACGGCGAACATGGGGTCTCCTGTTCTCGTTCGTAGCGGATGCGGTGGCAGAGCGTGGCGGGGTCGGCGAGGACCGCGCCGTAGTGTCCGGGCAGGTCCTCGAAGGCCGTCTCGCCGCTGAAGAGCCGGTCGAGGACCGGGTCCGCGAGGAGCTGCAGGGCCTTCGCGAGGCGCCGGCCGTGATCCCAGCGCGGCCGCCGCGACGATGGCAGCTGACCCACCTGGGAGCCGACGAGGCGCAGACGCCTGCTGTGGAAGGCGCCGCCGAGGGGAACGGGCGTCTCGCCGGCGCCGTACCAGCTCGCCTCGATCACCGTGGCCTCCGTGCCCGCACAGGCGAGGGCCGTCGCGAGGCCCGCCGCGCTGGCGGAGAGGTGGATCACGAGATCGCAGTCCCGGGGCGCTTCTTCGGGGGCGGCGAAGGCACAGTCGAGGGCAGCGGCGAGGGCCGCCCGATCCGCGTTGACGTCGACGAGGGTCACCTCCGTACCGGGCAGGCGCGTCGCCAGGCGGGCCACGAGCGCGCCCACGACGCCGGCGCCGACGACCGCGATGCGATCGCCGGGCGCGGCGGCGCCGTCCCAGAGCACGTTCAGGGCCGTCTCCATGTTCGGCCCGAGCACCGCGCGGGCCGGGGGCAGCTCCGGCGGCAGGGGCGCGAGCGCTGCCTCGGGCAGACGGAAGCGCGCCTGATGCGGATGCAGGGCGAGCACGGTCCGGCCCGCGAGCGCGCCCTCGGTCACGCGGCCGACGGCGCAGTAGCCGTACTTCACCGGAAAGGGAAACTCGCCCTCCTGCGCCGGCCCGCGCATGCGCTGCCGTTCGCTGTCGGGGACGCGGCCCTCGAACACGAGCCGCTCGGTGCCCCGGCTGATGGCCGAGTAGAGCGCTTCGACGAGCACGCCCTCGCCGAGCGCACCGGGGCGGAGTTCGGCCGCTCCCGGGCCGACGCACCAGAGCGCGGGCGCCGTGCTCACAGCAGGTGCCCGGACTTCGCGGCCTTGGTCGCGCGGTAGTGCGCGTTGTGCGCCGTCTCGCCGACCGTGAGCGGGACGCGTTCCAGCACCTCGATGCCTTCCGCGGCGAGCATCTCGACCTTGGCCGGGTTGTTGGTCATGAGCCGGATGCGGGCGACGCCGAGCGCGTGCAGGAGCTGTGCGCCGATGCGGAAGTCGCGCTGATCGTCCTCGAAGCCGAGCCAGTGATTGGCCTCCACCGTGTCGAGGCCCGCGTCCTGCAGGGCGTAGGCGCGCAGCTTGTTGGCGAGCCCGATGTCGCGGCCTTCCTGATCGAGGTAGAGCAGGATGCCGTCGCCG
>JAZBPO010000132.1:0-27593 GCA_036351675.1 Pseudomonadales bacterium | reverse complement strand
GTATCTCACCTCGTTCCACGTCGAACCAGGGGACGCGCACCTCGGGCAGCTCCAGCGGGCCTTCGCGCTCCGGGATGATCACGGTGGATTCGATGCGCGAGGCGATGAAGTCGCCGACCGCCATGCCCTCGTCGAGGACGGGCTGGTTCGCATAGCTGCTCGTGCCGGCGATCTCCGTTTCGGGGAACTTCGGCAGCGCGCTCGCGGCGATGCCGCGGGCGACGAGCTCCAGGGTCCGCGTCGCGGGTTCGCCGGCGGTGAGCCGCGGCGAAGGGTCCCAGCGCTGGGTCAGCATGAGTTCGCGCGCCGGGAGCCAGGGCGCCTCTGCAGGCCAGTCGGCGGGCTGGGGCTTCACCTCCACGCGGTGCCCGTCGGAGCTGATGCGGATGTTCTTGCGCCGCGTCTGGCCGCGTTCCGCGATGCGCACGGCACCCGTGAAGGTCTCCGGCGGGATCACGAGCGTGCCGCTGCGTTGCGGGATCACGGCGTAGCGCTGTTCGATGACGTTGTAGCGCACGCCGTCGCGCACCTCGACGTCGGGCCGCGAATCGCCGAGCGCCTGCACCACGGCGTCACTGACGTTCGGCGGCGGCGGCAGATCGCCGAAGAGGACGGCGTCGGCGGCGTAGTAGAGGCGCACCGTGTAGAGCACCTGCTCCTGCACCCAGAGGGACCGCTTCCCGACCTCGGTCTCGAAGAACACGGTGCGTTCGAGGGCCTGGACCTCTTCCGGCGAGGGCTGGGTCACGGTGATGGTGATCGGCTGCGTGCGCTCGCCGTCGTACTCGATCGGCGGGATGCGCAGGGTCCCGCGGCGCTTCGGCTGCAGGGTCACGGTCCAGGTCGTGAGCGAGCGCGTGCGGCCACCCACGATGGTGAACTGGCTCGAGCGCTGCGTACCGAGCACGCGGAAGTCGTCCTCGAGGGCGGTCAGGTCCGGATTGCCCACGAACACCTGGGCATCGCGCGCCAGCTCGAGGACGACCACGTCGTTCTCGTCGACCACGCGGCGGTCGACGCTGGCGCGGAACTCCGCGGTCG
This sequence comes from Pseudomonadales bacterium, assembly GCA_036351675.1. Classification (GTDB taxonomy): domain Bacteria; phylum Pseudomonadota; class Gammaproteobacteria; order Pseudomonadales; family Azotimanducaceae; genus JAZBPO01. The sequence continues at coordinate 26,552 of JAZBPO010000132.1, read as the reverse complement.
CAGCCGCCGCGAGCGCGAGCAGGAGCAGGGCTGCAAGCATGCGCCTCACCACGGCTGCTGGTCCTGGGGCGCCCGGCGCAGGCCCTGGCGGTAGCGCCGGTCCGTCTCGTAGCGGAACTTCCGGCGCAGGAGGGCGCCGGGCTCGTCCGGTACGCGCCGCAGCCACTGCTCGAGGGCCTGTTCCTGTTCCCGCGAGCGCTGGGCCATGAGTTCGTCGCTCTCCGACTGCTCACCCTCCTGCTCGCCGTCCTGGGGCTCCTCGCCATCGGACTCGGCGGCTTCCTGCTCCTCCTCCTGTTCGCCCTGGCCGGACTCGGCGCTCTCGTCCTCCTGCTCGCCGGCCTGGCTCTGGGACTCCTGATCGCGCTGCGAGGCCTCGGACTCGTTGCCTTCGCTGTTCGGGTCCTCCTGCGGCGAGCCCTGCTCGTTCTCGGCGTTCTGACGCTGGTCCTCGAGGAGCTTCTCCACCAGCTCGAGGTTGTGCCGTGCGTCCGCGTGCTCGGGGTCGAGGGCGAGGGCCTCCGTCAGCGCGACCTGCGCCTCCGGGAGCTTCATGGCGCGGGCCAGGGCCGTGCCGGTGTTGTAGAGGCTCTCGGCGTCCGCGGCGGAGAAGGCGCTCGCGGCGGCTTCGTATTCCTCGGCGCGGTACAGCGCCACGGCCTGCCAGGTCCTGTCCTCGAAGAGTTCGACGGCCTCGTCGGCGCGGCCCTCGCGCAGGGCCCGATAGCCCTGCTGGTCCGGCGTCGCGAACCAGCCGCCGTCTGCGGCCTCCGCGCGCTCGATCGGGCCGAGCGCGGCGACGGCGAGCACCGCGACGACGCCGCGACGGAAGGAGAGCAGCACCACGGGCAGCACCAGCAGCACGAGCCAGGGACCCATGTCGATCCAGAGGTCGAACTCCCGGTCGCGATCGTTCTCCTCGCCCGAGGCGTCGAGGACGCCGCCGAGCAGCGTGCGCAGATCGGCGTCCGAGGTCTCGAAGCGTGTGTAGCGGCCGCCGGTGGCATTGGCCACGGCGCGCAGCGGGCCTTCGTCCAGCGTCGCGACGACCGTGCGGCCGCCTGACTCGAGGAAACCGGTGCGGTCGATGGCCGCGAGCGGAATCGGCGCGCCCGCTTCGGTGCCGACACCGAGCACGAGCACGGGATAGCGGCCGGCGGCGGCGTCGATGGTGCTGCCCGTGTCCACGATCTCGTCGGTGATGAGCAGGATGCGGCCGCTGCGCGCACCGGCCTCGTCGAGGAGATCGCCGGCGGAGGCGAGGGCGTCCTGCACGCGGCTGCCGAGCACGGGCATGACGCCTGGCTCGAGGGACGGCAGCAGGTTGTTGATGGTGCGGATGTCGTCGGTCAGCGGGACCACCACGTGCGCATCGCCGGCGTAGACGACGAGCGCGGTCTGGCCGTCCTTCCGGGCCTCGAGCACGTCGGCGATCTTCAGGCGCGCCCGGACCAGACGCGAGGGCGTGATGTCCTGCGCGTACATGGACAGGGACAGGTCGAGGACCACGACGAGCGCGTCGTCGGTGCGGGAGACGGGCTGCGGTCGCCGTTCCCAGGTCGGTCCGGCCATGGCGAGGATCGCCGCGGACCAGGCGAGCAGCATGGCGACGACGCCCAGGCGCGCACCGCCCCGCCAGCCGGACTCGACCAGCCAGGCGGCGAGGTCCGGGTCGACCGCGCGCTTCCAGCGACCCACGTCGAGGCGCCGACGGAGCAGCAGCAGCGCGGCGAAGGCGACGGGGATCAGGCCCCAGAGCCATTCGGGACGCAGGAAGTGGAAGTCGTCGAAGCCCGTCATGCGGCGGCCTCCGCTTCGGCCGCGGCCCGGCTGCGGCCCGCGCGCAGTGCCCGTGGCAGTTCGGCCGAGAGCAGCGCGAGCAGGAGCGACAGCACGATCGCGACGCTGAGCGGGATGTGGAACAGCTGGCGCACGGGTCTGAAGGTCTCGTCCGGCGCCGGCACCGGCTCGAGTTCGTCGAGGGTCGCGTAGATGGTCTCGAGTTCGCCGCGGTTCCGGGCCCGGAAGTAGCGTCCGCCGGTGCGGCCGGCGACGGTCGTCAGCGTGTCCTCGTCCAGATCCGAGGACGGGTTCATGACCTGCGCACCGAAGGCACCGCCGAACCAGCCCGGGACCTGCATGCGCTCGGCGCCGACGCCGACCGTGTAGATGCGCACCCCGGCCTGGGCCGCGAGTTCGGCGGCCTTCACGGGCTCGATGGAGCCGACGTTGTTGGCGCCGTCCGTGAGCAGGATGAGTACGCGGTTCTCGGCCGGCCGTTCGCGCAGGCGCTTGACGGCGAGCCCGATGGCGTCGCCGATGGCGGTCTTGCCGCCGGCGATACCGATCGGAGTCTCCTGCAGGAGCCGCCCGACCGTGCCCCGGTCGAAGGTGAGCGGCGCCTGCATGTAGGCGTTGGAACCGAACAGGATGAGGCCGATGCGGTCGCCGCGGCGGCGCTCGACGAACTCCGACAGCACCCGCTTGACGACGGTCAGCCGCGTCGCCGTGCGCCCGTCCACCTCCATGTCCTCGCGATTCATGGAACCGGAGATGTCGACGGCGAGCATGAGGTCGCGGCCCGTGACCGGGACGCTCACCGGGTCACCGACGACTTCCGGACGCGCGGCGGACGCGAGCAGGGCGATCCACACGAGCCAGAGCAGCAGCAGTCGCAGGCCGGGGGGGCGGGGCTGGGCCGCGCCACCCGTCGCGAGCGACGCGAAGGCCGACAGGTCCGGTACGCGCAGTGCGGCTTCCTGCCGCGGCCGCGCCGGCAGGCGACGGATCAGCCAGGGCAGGGGCAGCAGCAGGAAGACGTAGGGCCAGGCGAACTCGGGCATCAGCTGATCCGCATCTCGTCGGTGCTCGCGGACTCGGCCGGGGCGGGAAGCGCCTCGGCGCTCACGGTGGGACCGAGCCGATGTGCCCGGAGCCAGGCGCGGGCGAGGGAGTCGAGCGTATCCGCATCGAGTTCGACGCGGGGCGCGTAGCGGTCGTTGCCGAGTATGCGCGCCGGCCCCGCGCTGAAGGCCTTCGAGCCGCTGGTGACGTCGAGGAAGGCGAGCCAGTCCTCGCCGGAGAGCCCGGCCACGCGTGTGCGCGGATAGCGTACGAGCGCGACACGGCGCAGCAGCGCGGCCAGCTCGTCCGCGGCCTCGCGCGGCGCGCCGTCCCGCGCCGAGGCCCGCCAGGCGTCGAGTTCCGTCAGGGCCGCGCGCACCGGACGGGCGGCGCGGCGCCGCCGCAGCGCCTCGAACAGCAGGGCGACGAGCGCCCCGGCGAGGAGGGCGGCGAGCATCCACCAGCCCGGCGCCGGCGGCCAGAGCCCCGGCGCCGCCGGTTCGTGGATGTCCTTCAGGGAGTTGAGCAGGTCGAGCGCCCCCGGCGGCAAGGGTCCCGTCCCGGACGGTGGCTCGGCGGCGGCGAGACGTTCGAAGGACGGTGCGCTCATCGCAGCCATTCCCCGAGACGGGTGTCGAGATCGTCCTCCGTCCCGACGGACAGGATCCGGCCCCGCCCCCCGTAGATGGACTGCTCGAGCAGGCCGAGGCGCCGCGTGAAGGCGTCGCGCCAGGCTACGCGCGTGCTGGCAGGGCCCGTGTCGAGCTCCGTACGGCTGACGCCGTCGCTGAGGGGATAGCGGTCTGCGGCCGGCAGTTCGCGTTCGAAGGGGTCGGAGACGAGCACCGCGTCGACCTCGCAGTGGCGCGCGAGCAGGCGCAGGTTGCGGCGCACCTCACCGTCCTCGTCGAGGGCTGCCGCATCCAGGAAGTCGCTGAGGACGATGACGGTCGTGCCCGGTCGCGCGACGCGTCGCGCCTGAAGCAGCGCGTCGCCGAGCGTGAAGGCTGCGCGGTCGGCGGGCGGTGCGGTACCGGCGCGGAAGCGCTCGGCGAGGGCGCTCGCATCGGCGACGAGGCGCTGCTGGATGCGCAGCACCGTCGCGCGCGAGTGACGCGGGCGAAAGGCCTGATGACCCTCCGGGCCGCGGACGATCGCGCCGATGCGGTCACCGCCGTCGAAGGCGGCCCAGACCAGCAGGCCGGCGAGTTCGGTGATCGCCAGGGACTTCATGCGGCGCCGCGTTCCGAAGAAGCTCGATGGGCCGAGGTCCGCGACCACGAGGACCGGGCGCTCGCGCTCTTCCTGGAAGATCTTCGTGTGGGCCTCACCGGTGCGCGCGGTGACGCGCCAGTCGATGTGGCGGACGTCGTCGCCCGGCTCGTAGACGCGGGTCTCGGCGAAATCGATGCCGCGGCCCCGGAAGCGCGAGGCGCGCACGCCCGGTCGCGCGGCGCGCACGCGGGTCCGCATCTGCCAGGTGAGATGGCGGGCCGCGCCGCGGAGAGCGATGAGCTCCTCGATGCGCGGGATCGCGCCGCGCAGGCCACCGGGCGCGGCGTGGAGATCGTGCGTGCGGGCGCGCGCGACGAGGGCCATGGATCAGGCGACGGGGACCCGGGCCAGGAGCTCGTCGAGGACGCGGTCGGCGTCGATGCCGGCGGCCTCCGCCTCGAAGGTGACGAGCACGCGATGGCGCAGGGCGTCGTGGAACACGGCCTTGACGTCGTCGGGCGTGACGAAATCCTCGCCGCGCAGCCAGGCGTGGGCCCGTGCGCAGCGGTCGAGGGCGATGGTGGCGCGCGGAGATGCGCCGAACTCGATCCAGCGGGCGAGATCGTCGCCCCAGTGCGCGGGCTGCCGCGTCGCCATCACGAGCTGGACGATGTAGGTCTCGATGGCGTCCGCCATGTGCAGGTCGAGCACCTCCCTGCGGGCACCGAAGAGGGCCTCCTTCGACAGCTCGACGGGCGGCTCCTCGCTCACCTCGCCGCGGTCCTCGCCCCGCACGAGCCGCAGGATGGCGCGCTCGGCCTCGGCGTCGGGATAGTCCACGCGGACGTGGAGCAGGAAGCGGTCGAGCTGGGCCTCAGGCAGCGGGAAGGTGCCTTCCTGCTCGATGGGGTTCTGCGTCGCCATGACGAGGAAGAGATCGGGGAGGCGGAAGGTCTCGCGGCCGACGGACACCTGATGTTCCGCCATGGCCTCGAGCAGGGCCGACTGCACCTTCGCCGGAGCACGGTTGATCTCGTCGGCGAGCAGCAGGTTGTGGAAGATCGGCCCGGGCTGGAAGGTGAACTGACTGTTCTCCGGGTGGAAGACCTCCGTGCCGGTCACGTCCGAGGGCAGCAGATCCGGCGTGAACTGGATGCGATGGAAGTCGCCCTCGATGCCCTTGGAGAGGTCCTTGATGGCGCGCGTCTTCGCGAGGCCGGGTGCGCCCTCCACGAGAAGATGACCGTCCGAGAGCAGCGCGATCAGCAACCGGTCGACGAGGCGCTGCTGTCCGACGATGCGGGCGTTCAGCCATGACTGCAGCGCCAGCACCGCATCGCGATGACTCATCGGGGTCTCCTCGGAACAGGGGTGGGGGGCAGCGAGCGGCGTATCCTATTTGGGTGGCTCACGGTGCGTCCAGCTGATGTGTCCGGGCCGTGCGGAGCGAGACCGCTCGATGGAGAACGGTGTGGAACCAATGCAGGCGCGAGAAGGAACCCGGCGCGGCCCTGACCGGGCCTCGCGTACCGGTGCGCCGTGCTGACCCTTTCCTTCTATCGTATCCGCACGTGCCGCCCGGAAACGCTCGACGGCGCCGCGGGGGAGGCGCTGTCCCGGGAAAGCTACGGATCCCGCGAGCGTCCGGACTGTACGCTGTTCCTCTGGCGCGATCCGGACGGCGAGCCACGCATGCTCCAGTTCCTCTTCGGCGAGCGCTTCATCGAGTGGTCCGACGGCAGCGCCTGGATCGCCGGCGACACCAATCGCCACGGGCAGGAGGCCGGAACGCCGGGCCACGGCAAGGGCGTGCGGACGCTGCAGGGACGCCGCGCCGCGGCCGACGATGCGGTCCTCGCCGAAGGACTCGCCCTGCTGGCCGGGGCCGAACTGCCGGCGGAGCTGCGGCCGATCCTGCCCGCGCTGCTTCCGCGCTCAGGCCCGCGCGGCGACGCGCGCGAACACTGACGGCAGGCAGGTATCCCAGTGCGGCCAGGCACCCGGTGTCTCGGCGCATCCGGCATCGAGCGGTGCTTCGAGCATGGCCTCGGCGACGCGCTCCGCGGCCGCATCGTCCGCGATGCGTTCCTCGGCGAAGGCGGGCTGCCAGAGGGGGCCGGGCAGCATGAGGCGCGTGGCGATCTCGCCTTCGCTCCGTGCCTTCACCTTCTTCACCACGGCGGCGAGGGTGGTGAAGTCGCCGAGCACGAACAGCCACTGGACCTGGTCCGGAAGCACCGCGAAGGCGAGCGTGTCGCTGAGCGCCTCGTCGTCCGAGGCGCGCAGGGCCCGGATCACCGTGCGGGCCACCGGGAGTGGGCGCAGGTGGCCGACCCGGCGTTCCGTGAACAGGCTGATGCGGAAGATGCCGCCCACGTCCGGGAAGCGCAGGGCGGGCTGCCGCGAGGTGTCGGAAAGGGCCACTCCCTGTTCTCCACGCCCTCTTCGAGCCGGTCCGGCCAGTCATGGCGGATTCCCTTCCGCGTGGAGCCCTGTTTAGCACCGTCGCCGGCGCGGTTCACCGAGATGAGCGCCTTCGCCTTCCGGTAGAATCCGCGCGCCGCCGTCGCGGCCCTGCCGGAGACGCCGTGTACTCGCTCATCGCTCCTCTGCTCATGCGCCTGCCGCCCGAGGCGTCGCACGACGCCGCCCTCGCAGCGCTGCACTGGGTCGGGCGCCTGCAGCTGGACCCGCTGTTGCCGGCACCGGTCGTCGATCCGGTGAGGCTCGTCGGCCTGGAATTCGGCAACCGGGTGGGCCTCGCCGCGGGTCTCGACAAGAACGCCGCCTGTATCGACGCGCTCGGTGGTCTCGGCTTCGGCTTCATCGAGGTCGGGACGGTCACGCCGCGACCGCAGCCCGGCAATCCGAAGCCGCGCATGTTCCGGCTGCCGGCGTCGCGGGCCCTCGTCAACCGCATGGGCTTCAACAACGAGGGCCTCGCGCGCCTCGTGGACCGCGTCGAGCGCCGGCGCTGGCGCGGTGTGCTCGGCATCAACATCGGCAAGAACAAGGACACGCCCGCGGAGCGGGCCGTGGACGACTACCGTATCGGCCTGGAGGCGGTCCACCGTCTCGCGGACTACGTGACCGTCAATCTGTCGTCGCCGAACACGCCGGGCCTGCGCGACCTGCAGCTCGGTGCGGCGCTCGATGCGCTGCTCGCCGGACTCGCGGCGAGTCGGGCACGGCTCGCGGACGAGCAGGGGCGCCGCGTACCAGTGTTCGTGAAGATCGCACCGGATCTGCACGACGCTGACGTCGACGCCATCGCCACGCGTCTCGTCGAGGCGGGGGTGGACGGGATCGTCGCCACGAACACGACCATCGAGCGCGGGGCCGTCGCCGGTCAGCCGCACGCCGAGGAGGCCGGTGGTCTGTCGGGGGCGCCGCTCCACGAACGCGCCCTGGCGGTGGTGGCGCGTGTGCGTGCGTCCGTGGGGGCCTCGGCGGTCCTCGTCGGCGTCGGCGGCATCGATTCGGCGCCCCGGGCGCAGGCGATGATCGAGGCGGGGGCGGATCTCGTGCAGGTCTACACGGGTTTCGTCTACGAAGGCCCGGCGCTGGTGTCCGATGCGGCGCGCTCGATCCGCGATGCGCGCCTGCGTTCACTCGGCCTGCGCGCACGCGGCGCATGAGCCCGGGTCCGGAAACGAGAACGCCTCCGCGAGGGAGGCGTTCGATGCCCTGCGTGCGACGAAGGTCAGAGCGGACGCTTGTGGAGGCCTCCGATGGCGACGGCGCCGTCCGTCTGGTCCTGATGGCCCTCGTTCCAGCCCTCGATCCAGCTGCTGCGGGCAGCCGTGCCCTGATGCGGACAGGTTTCCTGGGATCGGCCGATCAGGCCGGCCTGGTAGCCTCTGTGCCAGGCTCTGGTGCTGCGGTCACGCTTCGATCGCTTGGTCACGCTCATGGTCTGCGGCACTCCTTCTGACGGCGCGGTGCACGCGCTCACCTCCCGTGTCCGCGCCGCCGGCGCAGTGGTTGGCGGGATGCCGGCATCGCCCGTGCCCGACGCGTCCGACGCTTGCGGCGGGTCGAACCCGCTGGCGAACCCGTTCGGCACGGGGCTCGCGAAGGACCTTCCTCTTCTAGCGAGCCCGGCCGCGGAGTGTCGACAGCCGAAACGTCATAAAGGCGTCATCTCACGGTCCTTTCGGGCATATGCGAGGCGCCCCGTGGCCTGCAGCGCCGCCGCCGTCCGTCGGTCGGTGAGGGCGGAACGATGAGCATTCGCATCCATGCGCCGCAGGGGCGCGGACCTGCGGACGTCTTCGTACGTTGCCCGCGGCACCTCGAGGACCTGCTGGCGGGTGAACTCGCCGCACTCGGCATCGAGGACGTCCAGCTCCGCACCGGTGGCGTCGCGGTGCGCGTCGAGCTCGCCATGGCCGTGCGCATCTGCCTGCATTCGCGCATCGCGACGCGAGTGCTCTGGCCCTTCGCGTCCTTCGAGGCGCCCGACGCGGACGCGCTCTACGCCGGCGCCGCGCAGGTCGACTGGGATCGCTACGTGCGCGGGCTGCCGCGCCTCGCGGTCGGTTTCGACGGCACCAGCCGGACGCTCCGCCATACGCGGTTCTCCGCTCAGCGCGTCAAGGACGCGGTCGTCGACGGGCTGCGCACGGCTCGCGCGGCGCGTCCCGACGTCGATGCGCGCGACCCGGAGTTCCAGCTCCAGGCGGTGCTCCATCGCGGCCGGGTGACCCTGCATCTCGATCTCGCGGGCACGGCGTTGCATCGGCGTGGCTGGCGTCGGGACGGCGGCGAGGCACCCCTGAAGGAGAATCTCGCCGCGGCGCTGCTCCTGCGCGGTGGCTGGCGCGTCGGCACGACGGACTGGCTCGTGGACCCCATGTGCGGCTCCGGGACGCTGCTGGTCGAGGGCGCACTCCTCGCCGCCGGGCTGCCGCCCGGTCTCGGCCGACCGCACTTCGGCTTCGAAGCCTGGACCGGTGCGCCGGAGGGTCTGCGCGCCGAACTCGAGGCGGAATGGGACGGGCCGGTCTGCGCGCCGCGGCTCTTCGGCCGGGACCTGGACCCCGAGCAGCTCGCGCGGGCACGCGCGCACCTCGAGGCGGCGGGCGCCGGCGAGCGCTTCGAGGCCGAGATCGATCTCGCGGTGAGCCAGGTCGCGCGGCTGCCGGCGCTGCCGGGGCCGATCGGACTGGTGGCCAGCAATCCGCCCTACGGCGTGCGCCTCGAGGACAGCGGTCAGATCGGCCAGCTCGGCGTGACGCTCAGGCGCCTGGCGCCGGATGCCCCGGTGGCACTGCTCGTCGCGCCCGGCCGCGAGGCCGGGCCGCGGTCGCTCGAGACGCTCCTGCTGCGGCTCGATCTGCCGCGGCTGGAACGCCACCCCTGCCGGAACGGCGCCCTCGAGGCCGCGATGCTCGTCGGCCGTGTCGAGGCGCGAGGGGAGGGCAGCACGGATGCGCCCGACGGGCCGGCCCTCGAGCACGCGGCGATGTTCGCGAACCGGATCCGCAAGAACCGCAAGCGCCTGGCGCGCTTCGCGCAGCGGGTCGGTACCGACGCGCTCCGTCTCTACGATCGCGACCTGCCCGAGTACGGGCTCGTGGTGGACCGCTACGGCGACGACCTGGTGGTACAGGAGTTCAGGCCGCCGGCGACGGTCGACCCGGTACTCGCCGCCCGGCGCCGCGACGCGGCGCTGGCGCGACTGCCGGAGGCGACCGGCGTCCCGCCGGAGCGGATCCACTTCCGCGAGCGACGCCGACAGCGGCCCGATTCGCAGTACGACGTGCAGGCGCGGGAGGCGGACCGGCGCGAGGTGCGCGAAGGGGCCGCGCGCCTGCTCGTGAACCTGAGCGATTATCTGGATACGGGGCTCTATCTGGATTCACGCGGGGTCCGCCGGCGTCTGCACGACGACTTCGCGCGCCTCGCAGGCGGTCGCTTCCTCAATCTCTATGCGTACACCTGTACCGCGACGGTGCAGGCCGCCCTCGGCGGCGCGCAGGAGAGTCTCAGCGTCGATCTCTCGCCGACCTATCTGCGCTGGGGCGCCGAGCAGTGCCGTCGCAACGGCCTGGACGGTGCGCGGCATCGCCAGGTGCAGGCGGACGTTCTGCCCTGGCTGCGCGGCGACGGCCGGGCCTCGGGTCGCTTCGACCGCGTGCTCCTCGATCCGCCGACCTTCTCGAACTCCGCGCGCACGGAGCAGGACCTGGATCTGCAGCGTGATCAGGGCGCGCTGCTGGACGCGGCGACCGAGCGCCTCGCGCCCGGCGGCGAGCTGCTGTTCGTCGTGCATGCCCGCCGCTTCCGCCTCGACTGGGCGCCGCCGGCGGGCTTCGAGCTCGAGGAGATCACGCGGCACACCCTCGACGAGGACTGTGCGAGGGGTCGCCCGGCCCATCGCTGCTGGGTCGTCCGGCGCGCCACCACGACCTGAAGCAGCTTCGAGGATCGCAGAGATTTATTCTTTTTATTCAGACAAATAGCAGCGCTTTCTCACGATCTGCTCAAGCTCGAGATCCGAGGGCCCTCCAATCGGGGTCGGAGTGGATTTTTTCTGACCACTCCGGCACCGGACCGGTAGTGACTCACTGCGATTCAACGAGTTACGACTTGCTCATGCCCTGAAGCCATCGTTTCCGCGTGTCCGCGCGGAAACACTGCGCGATACATCGCTCATAAAATCAATATGTTGAGTTCGTCCGAGGTGCCAGAGTGGTCAGGGAAAATGCACTCCGACCCCGTTTCAAAGGAGGCGGAGGTCGGGGCCGCGCGCCAGGGCGTTGGTGACGAGGCGGGCGATCAGGGACGGGAAGTCGATGCCGAGGGCCGCGGCCCCGTCGGGGTAGAGGCTGGTCGGGGTCATGCCGGGGAGCGTGTTGACTTCGAGCAGGACGATGCGGTCGTCGGCGACGACGAAGTCGGCACGCGAGAGATCGCGGCAACCGAGGCGGGCGTGAGCGGTGAGCGCGATGCGCTGGAGTTCCTCGAGCACGGGCTCGGGCAGACGCGCCGGCACGATGTGCTCGCTCTCACCCGCGGTGTAGCGATGCTCGAAGTCGTACCAGGTGCCCTCGGGTGTGGCGATCTCGATCACCGGGTGGGGGCGGTGCTCGACGCGGCCGTCGGCGCTGGCCTCTTCCAGGACGCCGACCGTGATCTCGCGGCCAACGATGCGCTCCTCGATCAGCACGGTTCCATCTAGCCTCAGGGCCGCGTCGAGGGCCGTCTCCAGGCCTGCTTCGTCGTCGACGAGCGTGACGCCGAGGGCGGACCCCTGCCGTGTCGGTTTCACGACGACGTGCGTGCCGAGCGTTTCGCGGATGCGCTCGATCGCGGCGCCGCGCGGCTCGTCGCGATGCACGAGCACCTCCGCCGCCAGCGGCAGTCCGGCGGCACGGAACACCTGCTTCGCCAGGGCCTTGTCCATCGCGACGGCCGATGCGTGCACGCCGCTGCCGACGTAGGGCAGGCCGAGCAGCGTCAGCAGCCCCTGCACGGTCCCGTCCTCTCCGGGCGGTCCGTGCAGCGCGGGGAAGACCACATCCGGCCGCCAGGCCTCGAGGGCTGCGGGGCAGCCGGCGTCGAGTTCGAAGCTGCGCACGGCCGCGCACTGTCCGCGCAGCGCCTCGACGACGCCGGCTGCGGACACGCGGCTGACGTCGGCCTCCGCGGACGGACCGCCCATGAGGACGGCGACGCGGGCCTCGGCGAGTGCGGGCATGACAGGACTCCGATTCGACGGCAGCGCTGATTCTAGCCGCCCATGCTCCTCCGGAAAGCTGAACAGCTGACCCTGGGTCAGCTGTTCAGGTTCGGGGGAAAGCCGTGCAGACGGCCGCCGACGAGGGTGGCCGGCAGAACGCAGGCGAGGAAGAGCAGGTGGTACCAGAGGGGCATCATGTCCCAGTAGGCGGTCTGCACGGCGATTCCGATGGCGAGATTGACGGTGCCCAGGACGAGGACGGCGGTCGCGGCCGCGGCGCGGCCCAGGAAGGCGGCGAGCCAGCCGGCGCCGATGGAGAGCAGGATGCTGTAACCGACGAGCATGAGCAGCAGGCCGGGCGCCTCGATGCGCTCGACGCCCGCGAGTTCGTCCGGGAAGACTGCTGCGGCACCGGCGTTGCCGAGGTTCCAGCACAATCCCCAGAGGAACACGCAGGTGACGACGGCGATGATGGCGCGGACCGTGTCGTTCATCGTCGATCTCCCCCTCTTTTCCTCAGCCGGTTGCCGTGCCGGTGGCGCGGAGCCAGGCGGCGCCACGGCTGTTCGCCACCCGGACCGAACCCGGACCGGCGCGCTGGCTCACCATGGCATCGAAGCCGTCGGAGTCTCCAGGCGCCCGCTCGGCCCCTCACCCAGTCTCAGGCCGAGGTCGACGGGCGTCTTAGTCTGCTCGTGCGATGCGCCGGCCTGCTACGCCGGATTCGCGATCGTGGAGGGTGCCTGGCCCGCTCCACGGCTCATCTCCGCGCCCCGTTCGCGCCCTTTGCGGAGCGTCGTCATCATGATGAGCGTTCGAGGGCGCTCGCGGAAGGCGTCGTGCCCGGCTGGCCCTGCTCGCGGGGCGAGGCGCGCATCGGGCGGTCACTCGCGTTCGGGCCGTCCGTGATCGGCGCTGCAAAGAAGTATCACGCGTAGGGCGTTGTCCGTACTACGTCGAACGTATGACTTGACGCCCATTAATTCGTGCTCGCCGTCGTGTTCGCACGATCCAGCGACGCAAGGGCGGCGTCGAGTCGGCTCGCTCACCGCGGTGTGCGCTCGCTGGGGTGCTGGGCGCGATCGCATCGACTTGCGTAGTACGCGTTGCGTACAAGCGTGTGGTGCTCAATGCCCAGTGCCCAGTGCCCAGTGCCCAGTGCCCAGTGCTCAATGCCCAGTGCCCAGTGCCCAGTGCCCGAGGGCGCGCCGGCGATCGGTCCGCGTGGCGCGTGGGTGCGTGGGCTGCGAGGGCCGTCAGTCGTGGCGCTTGCCGATCCGACCGCGGGGGCGGGGAATCCGTCGCGTCAAGTCTCTCGGCTGACGTACTACGCGGCGCGTACGCCCGCGGGCGGTGCCGGGAGCCCACGATCGACGGCGCCGATTGCGGCCGGGATAACCGCCGCTGCTGCGGCGTCGAGGTGCTTCCTCGTCTTCCGGATCGCGGCGGCGTCGCGGCGGTGCGATGCGGCGGGCGAGGGTGGTGGTGGTCGGCCTGCCACCGAGGCGGCGCGCATCGACGATCGGTTTCGGGGGCGGCGCGACCGGGTCGAGGTGATGGATCTCGATCGCGTCGACCGTATCGGCGGGCGCGAAGCCGAAGACGCGGCCGTAGAAGTACAGCTCGGCCTCGAGGGCTCGCCGGATGTTCGGCGCCTGGCGGAAACCGTGCTGTTCCCCCTCGAAGGTGAGGTAGGCCCAGGGGATCCCCTTGCGGTCGAGCACTTCGATCATCGCCTCGGGCTGCGAGGGCGGCACGATCCGGTCCTCCGTACCCTGCAGGAACAGCACGGGGCAGGACAGGCCGTCGGCGCGGTTCACGGGCGAGCGTTCGGCGTAGACCGCTTCCGCCGCGGGCCAGGGGCCGACGAGGGAGTCGAGATAGCGCGCCTCGAACTTGTGCGTGTCACGGGCGAGTGCGGCGAGATCCGCGACCCCGTAGAGGCTCGTACCGGCATGGAACACGTCGTGGTGGATGAGCGCGTTGAGCACGGTCAGGCCGCCGGCGCTGCCGCCACGGATCGCCATGCGGCGTGCATCGACGTCGCCGCGCTCGGCGACGTAGCGCGCGGCGGCGACGCAGTCCTCGACGTCGACCACGCCCCAGCCGCCCTTGAGCGCGTCACGGAAGGCGCGTCCGTAGCCGGTGCTGCCCCGGTAGTTCACGTCGAGCACGGCGAAGCCGCGCGAGGTCCAGAACTGGATCTTCAGATTCAGCACCGGTGCGGTCGCGGCCGTGGGACCGCCGTGGCCGATCACCAGCAGCGGCGGCCGCTCACCCGGGGCGCCCCGGCAGCTCGCGTGGGCGGGCCGATAGAGGAACGCGTGGGCGAGGGCGTCGGCCCCGGTCGGGAAGGTGATGGCCTCGGGTACGGCGATGTCCTCGGGCTCGAGGCGCAGCGTCGACGATTCGCGCAGCACCTTCGGCGCGGCGTCGAGGGCGAGGTGCACGAGCTGCGGAAAGCGATCCGGCGCCGCGCCGACGAAGGCGACGCCGCCGGGCAGCGCGGCGAGGCCATCGAAGGACGTCCAGGGCAGGTCGAGATCCTCGATGGCCCCCGTCTTCGGGTCGAGGAGGCCGAGACGTTCCCGGTCCGGATCGTGCCGCAGGCAGGCGATGCGACCGTCGTCGAGGGGCGCCCAGGTGCGCATGCCGAAGACCCACATGGGGAGGCCGAAGTCCGCCTCGCGCGCGTGCAGGCAGCGCACCTCGCCGTCCTCGAGCAGGTGCAGGTTCCACCAGCCGCTGCGATCGGTCACGAACACGAGGTGCCCGTCGCGCAGCCAGCCGGGCTGGAACACGGCCTCGTCAGGGCCGCCGGCGACGGTCTCCACCGTGTCGATGGCGCCCTCGCCCTCGAGGGTGGCCAGACACAGTTCGGTGCCGTCCCAGGGCATGCGCGGGTGATCCCATTCGAGCCAGACCAGGCGCTCGCCGTCCGGCGACAGGCGCGGACTGGAGAAGAAGTCGCGGCCCGAGGCGAGCTCGGTCACGGTGCCGTCGTCCAGCGAGGCCGCCGCGAGGAAGTTGCGGGGCTCCATGCCCTCCCGGTCCTCCTCGCCGACCACGATGAGTCGCCGGCGCGCGGCGTCGATGGCGAAGTCGGCGAAGCGGCGGCCGTCGTCGGCCGTCAGCGGAGCCGGCGCGGCGCTGCCGTCGAGCGGGACGCGATGGATGCGCTGATCGGCGAAGTTCGAGAAGTAGAGCAGCTCGCCGACGACGGCGTAGCAGACGCCACCGTACTCGTGGACCCGGCTGCGGGCGTTGAAGGGCGCTGGCACACACTCCGAGACGCTTCCGTCCGGCCGGCGCCGCATGATCGTCGTGCGGCCGCCCTCCGCGGGGCGCGACTCCATCCAGAAGAGATCGCCTCCGAACAGGCGCGGATTCGCGAGGCCGGTCGTGCCCGCGAGCATCTGCTCCGGTCCGATCGGAGAGGTCCAGGTGCCGAAGGGGGCGTCGGGCGCGAGGCTCATGGTTGGCCGACTCCAGTCGTCAGGGTGTGAGGGTCAGGGGACGCGGCGCGCGACCTCGTCCGGGATACCCGGCGGCAGCAGCGTCTCACGGCCGTCGACGAGGGCCCAGCGCTCGTGATCGCGCCAGGCGCCGTCGATGTAGAGATAGGCCGGGGAGAAGCCCTCGCGCCGGAAACCGAGGCGCCTGACGAGCCCGATGGAGCGCGCGTTGCCGGGCTGGATGTTCGCCTCGAGGCGATGCAGGCCGAGGAGCTCGAAGGCGACGCGGATGACCTGCTGCAGGCCCTCGGTCATGAAGCCCCGTGCGGCCCGCGCCTCGACGGAGTAGTAGCCGAGGCTGGCGGAGAGAAAGGCGCCGTGGACGATGTTGTTGACGTTGATGACGCCGGCGATGGCATGGTCGTCGCGCCGGCAGACGAGGAAGCCCTCGTGGTCCGCCCGCGCCATGCGCGAGAGGTAGGCACGAAAGCCGGCCTCCGTCACCGGCGGCTGGATCCAGGGGTGGTGCAGGCTCCGCGAGCGCAGCATCAGATCCAGGAACTCCGCAGCGTCGTCGAGGGCGGGCGTGCGCAGGTAGACGGGCGCATCGCCGATGCCACCCGGTGGCGTGACGCGCCGGGAGCCCTCCCCGGTCGGGCTGCGCTTCGTCTCGCTCACTCGCTTCCGCCGCCGTTCCCGCTGCGAGGCCAGAGCAGATAGCCGACACCGCGATCGGCGAGCCAGGCCTCGAGAAAAGGCGCTCGATCGTACCGGCGCGTCACCGCATCGTCACTCGGCGCCGCCGGATCGTTGACGAGCACCGAGTCCGCAGCGAGGCCCCGGAGCACCACGAGGTGGCCGCCGGTCCGCGCCAGCGGTGCGCCCGGCAGGGCGCCGTCGTCGAAGCGGATGGAGGCGACGACGGGGACGCCCGCCGCGAGCAGACGCGCGATCTCCTCGACGCGATCGAAGAGGCGCACGAGACCGCCGAAGCCCTCGTTGCGCGCTCGGGCGAGGTTCAGGGGCCACATGCCGAAGAGGTGCGAGTGGTCGGGGTGTTCGCAGGCGCGGGCGAAGGCCTCCGGGTCGAGGCGCCGGCCGGCGGCGGCGAGCACCATGGCGACGGAGACCGGGGAGCAGACGTGGCGCGCGATCTCCTTCGGACGTGTCATCTGCGAGAAGGCCGGCACGTCCAGATCCGGCGCCGTGGCGCCGTCGTCCTGCACGGCGATCCGGCGCTGGCGCACGCTGACGAGGAGCAGGGCGTCGGTCGGCGCGGGGCCGCTCCCGTGCAGCACGAGCACCGGTGCGGGGAGGGCGTCGCGGGTCTCGACGCAGTCGAGGCCGCCGGTCGCCGCCGCGCCCGCGATCTCCACGCGTTCCATGCGGGCCTTCGCGACGGTCAGGGTCGCCCCGGGACGAACGGCGATCGGCGCGAGATCGATGCCCTCGTCGGCGCCGCCCCAGCGCAGGCTCATCGCATAGGCCCCGGGCAGCTGGTCGGCGAGGACGAGCGAGGGTACGAGGAGGGCGTCCGCGGCGAGCTCGGGCAGAGCGACGGAACAGCGCCACCCGTCCGGTGTCGCCTCGAAGGCGAGCTCGGCATGCTCGCGAGCGCCCTCGGGGCGGAGGCCAGCGGGCAGCGCGTCGCGCGCATCGGGGCCCGGGAAGAGATGCGTCGCGGTGGTGGCGGGAGGCAGGGGCGCGTTCATCGCGGCATGATACGGCGCTCCGCCCACCGGCCGCGATCGTACCGCCATGTCCGCGCCGCTCGTCCTCTTCGGCACCCGTGCCTGCACGCTCTGCGAGCAGGCGCGCGCGCTCGTCCTTCCCGTCGCGGAAGCCTTCGGCTGGGCCCTGGTGGAACAGGACGTCGCCGACGACGACCGGCTCTTCGAGCGCTACGGTACGCGCGTCCCCGTACTGCGCCGCGACGACCTCGATGCGGAACTGGCCTGGCCCTTCGATGCGGCCGGCGTCGCGGAGCTGCTCGGCCGGCCTCGGTCGGGATGATCAGTCCCCGAGCGCGAAGAGGGCCCGGGCGTTGGCGGTGGTGATGCGCGCGAGGTGAGCCGGGCTCTGGCCACGGCACGAGGCCAGCGTCGCCACCACCCAGGGCAGGAGCGCGGGCTCGTTGCGTCGCGACCTGCGCCGGGGCCGGATCGTCCGCGGCAGCAGATAGGGCGCGTCGGTCTCGATGAGCAGGCGTTCGTCCGGAATCCTCGGCGCGAGGCGCTGCAGTTCGCCGCCGCGGCGCTCGTCGCAGATCCAACCGGTGATGCCGATGTGCAGACCTGCGTCGAGCGCGCGTTCGAGGTCCTGCTCGCTGCCCGTGAAGCAGTGCAGCACACCGCCGATGCGTCCGACGAAGGGCGCGAGCAGCTCGAAGAAGCGGCCTGCGCTGTCGCGTTCGTGCAGGAACAGGGGCTGCCCCGTGTCGACGGCGAGTTCGAGCTGTGCCTCGAACACGCGCTCCTGCACGGGGCGCGGCGAGAAGTCGCGATTGAAGTCGAGGCCCGTCTCGCCCACCGCGCGCACCTCCGGTCGCGCGAGCAGCTCGCGCAGTTCGGCGAGCCAGTCGCCGCGGACGTCCTTCGCGTGGTGCGGATGTACGCCGGCCGTCGCGGCGAGGCGCCGCGGATGGGCGCCGGCGAGTTCCGCGGCGAGACGCGAGTGCGCCACGTCCGTTCCCGTGACGAGCTGGTGGACGACGCCGGAGGCGTGCGCCCGGGCGAGGACCTCCCGGCGGTCGGCGGCGAAGGCGCGATCGGTGAGGTTCACGCCGATGTCGACGAGCGCTCCGAAGGGCGCGCCCTCGGGCAGCGTGATCGGTTGCGCGGGGCGTTCGCTCAAGGATCGCCCGCGGCCAGGGCCGCGCGCAGCGCCTCGATGCGCTCGCGATTGGTCTCCCAGTCGTACCAGCCGATCCGGGATGCGGAGCGCACGTCGACGGTGCCGTCGTCGCGGACGAGGAACTCCACGTCGTCGCGGTAGCGCATGAGTGCCGTGCGGTACTCGGCGTGCACGTAGCGGCCGTCGTCCTCGAGGATCTCGCAGCGCGGCTGCGCGCGCAGGACCTTGAGCAGCTTCGCGTGCGCCGACTCGGCGTCCGTGCCCGCGACGAGCGGCGCCACCGTGTCGCCGCCTGGACCGGGTTCCGCGAGGCTCACGGCGCAGCGCGGCGCACGCTCGCAGGGTGCGAAGCTGCGCGTACCGTCGGCGGCGACGAGCACGTGGGCGCTGGGCGCGCAGGCGGCGAGGAGGCAGAGCGGGAGCAGAGCGGTCAGGCGGCGCACGGTGGGCTCACTTCTCGTGGTCGTAGAGAAAGGGCTGCTCCTCGCCGAGGCGCATGGCGTAGATGAGCGAGAAGGCGAGGATGTTCTGCACGTAGCCGCGCGTTTCCCGGAAGGGGATGGTCTCCACGAACACGTCGGCGGGATGCGGGTCGCGTTCCTTCACCCAGCGGTCCACGCGTCCAGGCCCCGCGTTGTAGGCCGCGGAAGCGAGGATGCGGTTGCGGTCGTAGCGCTCGTACATCTGCGAGAGATAGGTGGAGCCGATCTCGATGTTCTTGCGCTCGTCGATGAGCTGCCAGGTCCCACCGAGCGGGATGCCGGCGCTGCGTGCCGTACTGCGCGCCGTGCTCGGCAGCAGCTGCATGATGCCGAGCGCGCCGGCGCCGGAGCGGGCGTCGTGCATGAAGGCGCTCTCCTGCCGGGCGACGGCGAACAGCCAGTGCGGCGGCAGATCCCGCGCCTGGGCGCTCGCGATCATGGTGTCCGCGTAGGCCAGCGGGAAGCGCAGGTCGATCTGGTCCCAGTGCTCCGCCGCGATCGTCGCCTGGATGGACTGGCGGTGCCAGCCGATGCGGCGCGCGTACTCGGCGAGCACCAGCAGATCGCGGTCGGACAGCCTGCGCATGAGCCAGGCGATCTCGCGCCGCGCCTCCGGCAGTTCACCGATGGCACGCAGTTCGATGGCGCGCTGAAGGGCCGGTCGTCGCTTGAGGGCGGAGATCTCCGCGTCCGTGACGTCCGCTTCGGCGGCTTCCAGGGCATAGGGGCGACCGAGTCGATCGGCGGCGAGGAATCCGTAGTAGTTGCGCTGCCGCGAGAGGGCGTCTAGGCGCGCCGTCGCGGACGGCGCCGGTGCGGGCGCAGCGGTGAGCACCGCGTCCGGTTCCGGAGGAAGCATGCTGCCACGCGCGGTGCCGATCGAGCTGTCGGGGGCCTCGCTGTCTCCGGTCACCGCTGCGGCGCGCGCAGTCCAGTACTGCCAGGCGGGCTTCCGGCGTGCGTGTTCGGGCAGGCGGTCGATCCAGGAGGCGGCGTCTTCCCAGCGGGCTTCGGAGATGGCGCGCCGCGCGAGTTCCGCGACGAGATCCTCGGCGACGCGGTCCGCCAGCTCCGGCGGCGGCCAGCTCGCCTGCATCAGTTCCGCGCCGCCGTCCTGACGGGCCGTGTAGCGGAGGATCTGTTCGCGCACCGCTGCGGCCTGATGCGCGGCGAAGGCGAGGCGTGTGCGCCAGCGCTGCCATTGTGCATCCGCGAGTCTCGCGTCCCGGCGGGCGAGGCGCTCGAGCGTGTGCGCGACGATCTGGGCCTCGCGCTCGGGACGGCTGCCGTCGCCCACGCGATCCATGCGCGCGAGGCGGTGCGGAGACCGGTGCAGGGCGAGGTACTGTTCGCCGAGCGCGCGGCTCGCGCCCTCGTCGAGAAAGCGCGTCAGGTAGCTGCCGAGGCCGGTACGGCCCGCGGAGACGGCGAGGTGCAGGCGCTCCCAGGCGAGGGCGTCGTCGATGCCGCCGGCGCGCTGCCAGGCGCTGAAAAGCGGATCGCAGACGTCGGGCTGGGAGTGGTCGACGAGCCATAGCCGGCGCGCGGCGGCGAAGGCTTCCTCCACCTCGCCGGTCTCGAGGCGCGCGCGGTGGTAGCGACACTCGGCGGCCGTACCGCCCGCGATCTCCGCATCGTAGTGATCGCGATAGAGCGCCCACTGGCCGCGCTCGGCGAGGTTGTCGAGCCACTGGCGCAGGGCGATGTCGGCGAGGGGCGTCTCCGCGAAGCGCGTGCGGAAGGCGCTCACCTGCTCGGGAGATGCGCTCGAGACGTAGCGCATGAGCCGCTGGTAGTGAAGATAGGGCAGCAGGGGATAGTCGGCGAGGCGCTCGAGGCGCGCATCGAAACTCTTCAGGCGCACGGCGTAGAGATCGGCGAGCGCGGCGTCGTACTCGGCGCGCTGCTCCTCGAGCGTCAGGCCGTGGGCGAAGGGTGCGGTCAGCAGCAGCGCGAGCAGCAGGCCGACGCGCCGCCGCGCGCGTCGCGCCGGATGCATGGAAGCGTGATCGACTTCTCGCATGGATCGCAGGGTCCGGGTACTGCCTGCCCGTGGAAGGTCCGGCGGAACGGCCGCCGCTCTGGTCAGTCCTCCTCCTGGCCGACGCGGACCGCGAGCACGTCGCAGGTGGCGCCGTGGAGCACGGCGTTCGCCGTCGAGCCGAGCAGGAGGGCGATGCCGTGTCGCCCGTGTGACCCGACGACCACGAGGTCGACGTCCTTGCACTTGGCGACGCGATGGATCTCCGACTCCGGGCGCCCGAAGATCAGGTACTGGTCGTCCGGTGCGATGTCGAGTCGTTGCGCGAACTCGGCGAGGTGCGCCTTCGCCTGCTCGTGGATCTGGTCTTGCACCGAGGACAGATCCATCGGGATGTCGCCACCGTAGGCGAGCGAGAGCGGCTCGATGACGTGGATGATGCTCAGCTTCGAGCCGAACGCCGACGCCAGCGCCCGTGCCTGCTCGGCCACGGGCATGGACTCCTCGGTGAGATCCACCGCCAGCAGCAGATGTGCGTATCCCGCCATCGCCTGTCCCTCACGCAGTGCGCTGCGGCCTCCCCCGCGGCGGCGACGAGCATGGCACGAGGCTGCGGCGCGTCACAACAGCGGGAGGCGGGCGTTTCGCGGATCGCCGCTGCCCGCGCAGCAACGCCTGCCGCGAGCGGCCGACTCGCGCGTACAATCGCGTCCGGAGGTTCCATGTCGCTCACGATCTGGCTCGTCATCCTCGTTCCCCTCGCGATCTTCGCCTGGCTCGTCGCCCAGGCGATGCCCTCGCCCCGGGATCGGCAGCTCGGACGTCTGCGCGCCCGCGCCCGAACGCTCGATCTGCAGGTTTCGCTGCGGCAGTTGAAGGACCCGGATCCCGATCCCGCCAGCCGCGTCTCCGGCGGTGGTCGGGTGCGCGACGCGAAGCTCGATCTCGCCGCCTACACGGCGCCGCTGCGTCTGCCCGCCGGCGTCGAGAAGCGTCATGCGCCGGCCTGGCGCGTCTGCCGCATGCGCCACCACGCGCAGGAGCAGTACGACGAGGGCCTGCCCGCCGGCTGGCGCTTCGACCTTGCGGAGCTGCCGCTGCGCGAGCCGGTGCTCGCGGAGCTCGCGGCGCTGCTCGCGCGCGCGCCCGAAGGTACGGCGGCCCTCGAGGCGTCGGCGCGTGAGGTGACCCTCTGCTGGCGCGAGCGGGGCGAAGCCGACGCCGTCGACGAGGTGGCCGCGCTGCTCGCCGACGTCGTCGCCTTCCAGCTCGCGCGCGCCGCGGAGAGCGCGCAGCGCGAGCGGGCAGGCGCCGGAGCCGCGGCGGGCGAGGACCTGGCCGGCTCCGACTGACGTGCACGGCACCGCTCGCCGTGCGCGGGCGGCCATTCGTCCACCCGTGACCGACTTGGGTTGACGCGAGCTTTGACCCGCTTCCTCGAATGCTGCTATTCGTGAAAAAGGAAGCAGGGTGCCGGCAGGCGATCACGCACCCGTCCCTGAGTGCCCCGAAGACGTGCTTCACGTCCGGCGTTCATCGCCAGGACGCGTCGGACCGGGCCCCGAATCCTCGCCGTCCGCGCCAGCGCCGGGCGGCCGTCCCGCTAGAGAGACCGCATGGCCAAGTCACTCGTCATCGTCGAGTCGCCCGCGAAGGCGAAGACGATCAACCGCTACCTCGGCAGCGACTACATCGTGAAGTCGAGCGTAGGGCACATCCGCGACCTGCCCACGTCGGGCAGCGGCGCGCCGGCAGACCCGAAGGCGCGCGCCGCGGAAGCGGCCAAGACGCGGAAGATGTCGCCGGAGAAGCGCGCGGCCTACAAGAAGGAGAAGGCGCGCGCTCAGCTCGTGGCGCGCATGGGCATCGACCCGGACCACGGCTGGGATGCTCACTACGAGATCCTTCCCGGCAAGGAGAAGGTGGTGAAGGAGCTGCGCCAGGCGGCGGAGCGCGCCGACACCGTCTACCTCGCCACGGACCGTGACCGGGAAGGGGAGGCCATCGCCTGGCACCTGCAGCAGGCCATCGGCGGCGATCCTTCACGCTACAAGCGCGTCGTGTTCAACGAGATCACCAAGCGCGCCATCGACGCGGCCTTCGTGGAGCCGGGCGAGGTGGACGTCGATCGCGTCAACGCCCAGCAGGCGCGGCGCTTCCTCGACCGCGTGGTCGGCTACATGGTCTCGCCGCTGCTCTGGTCGAAGGTCGCCCGCGGGCTCTCCGCCGGCCGCGTGCAGTCCGTCGCCGTGCGGCTCATCGTCGAACGGGAGCGCGAGATCCGCGCCTTCGTGCCCGAGGAGTACTGGGAGGTCTTCGCCAACCTCGCGCGCGACGAGCAGGTGGGCGAACTGGTCCGCGCCCGCTTCCAGGTCTCGAAGCGCGACGGCAAGAACTTCCGCCCGGGCAGCGAGGAAGAGACCAAGGCGGCGCTCGCGCTGCTGGAGCAGGCGTCCTACGAGGTCGCCAATCGCGAGGACCGGCCGACCTCGACCAAGCCGGGCGCGCCCTTCATCACCTCGACGCTGCAGCAGTCCGCTTCGACGCGCCTCGGCTTCAGCGTCAAGAAGACCATGACGCTCGCTCAGCGCCTCTACGAAGCCGGGCACATCACCTACATGCGAACCGATTCGACGAATCTCTCCGTCGAAGCCGTCGAGGCCTGCCGGAACCTGATCCGGAAGGATTTCGGTGAGGCCTATCTTCCCGACGACCCGCGCGTCTACGCGAGCAAGGAGGCGGCACAGGAAGCGCACGAGGCGATCCGGCCCTCGGACGTGAACCGCCGGCCGGAGTCGATCCCCGACCTCGAGCACGACGCGCAGCGTCTCTACGAGATGATCTGGCGTCAGTTCGTGGCATGCCAGATGCCGAATGCACAGTTCACGAGCACGACGCTCACCGTGAAGGCCGGCGACTTCGAGCTGAAGCTGCGCGGCCGCATCCTGCGCTTCGACGGCTACACGCGCGTGCAGCCGCCGAGCTCCCGGGGCGACGGCGACACGGTGGTGCCCGATCTGCAGATCGGCGAGCCCCTGCGCCTCGTGAAGCTCGACCCCTTCCAGCACTTCACGAAGCCGCCGCCGCGCTACGGCGAGGCGAGCCTCGTGAAGGAGATGGAGAAGCTCGGCATCGGTCGTCCGTCGACCTATGCGGCGATCATCCAGACGATCCAGGATCGTGGTTACGTGCGCCTCGAGAACCGCCGCTTCTACGCCGAGAAGATCGGCGAGATCGTGACGGACCGGCTCACGGAGAGCTTCACGAACCTGCTCGACTACGACTTCACGGCGCGCATGGAGGAGACCCTCGACGAGGTCGCCGACGGCGAGAAGGCCTGGAAGCTGGTGCTCGACGAGTTCTACGAGGACTTCAAGGCGAAGCTCGAGGCCGCGGAGAGTGCCGAGGGTGGCATGCGCCCCAACGCGCCGGTCGACACGCCGATCGAGTGTCCGGCCTGTGGTCGGCACATGCAGCTGCGCACGGCCTCCACGGGGGTGTTCCTCGGCTGTTCCGGGTATTCGCTGCCGCCGAAGGAGCGCTGCACGAAGACGTTGAACCTCATCCCCGGCGACGAGGCCGTCGATCTGGACGCGGACGACGAGGGTGAGTCGAAAGCGCTCATGGGCAAGCGTCGCTGCGGTATCTGTGGCGGCCCCATGGACAGCTGGCTGCTCGACGAGAAGCGCAAGCTGCACGTGTGCGGCAACTCACCGGACTGTCCGGGCGTGGACGTGGAGGAGGGCGAGTTCCGCATCAAGGGCTACGAGGGCCCGACGCTCGAATGCGACAAGTGCGGTTCGGAGATGCAGCTCAAGTCGGGCCGCTTCGGGAAGTACTTCGGCTGCACGAACGAGGACTGCAAGAACACGCGCAAGCTGCTCCGCTCGGGCGAGCCCGCGCCGCCGAAGATGGACCCGGTCCCCATGCCGGAACTGCAGTGCGAGAAGGTCGACGACACCTACGTGCTGCGCGATGGGGCTGCGGGGCTGTTTCTCGCGGCGAGTCAGTTCCCGCGCCATCGTGAGACGCGGGCGCCGCTCGTGAAGGAACTGCTGGCCCATCAGAACGAGATCGATCCGAAGTACGGCTTCATCTTCTCGGCGCCCACGGAGGACCCGGAAGGCAATCCGGCGGTGATCCGCTGGTCGCGGAAGTCCAGGGAGCAGTACGTGATGAGCGAGGTGGACGGCAAGGCGACCGGCTGGCGCGCCGTCTACGTGGACGGTGCCTGGACGGAGGCCGAGCCGGAGCCCGCGAAGAAGCCCGCGCGGAAGAAGAAGGCGCCTGCGAAGAAGAAGCGGGCGGCGGGCTGAATCGCGGCAGCTAGCTCTCCGGGACGCGAGGCCGCCGGTCCATCACCGGTCGGGTCGGAGTCGTTTTCCGGCTCGCCGGAAAATGATTCCGACCCTGAGACCTCGGGGGGCCGGAACAGAATCCCGACCCTGCGAGCTCGAAGTCAGAGTTCCGAGCGGATGACGCCCACGCCGAGTCCCTCGATGGCGAAGGGCTGTTCGCGGAGGTCGACTTCGATGGGGTCGAAGTCGGGGTTCTCGGCGATGAGCGTGACGCGGTGTTTCGCGCGGCCGTCCTGCTGGAAGCGCTTCACCGTGACCTCGTCCTCGATGCGTGCGACGACGATCTGGCCGTTGCGGGCCGTTTCCGTCTTGTGCACCGCGAGCAGGTCGCCGTCGAGGATGCCGGCATCGCGCATGGACTGGCCGCGGACGCGGAGCATGAAGTCGGCGCGCGGCCGGAACATGCCGGCGGGGACCTCCACGTGGTCCTCGACGTTCTCCTCGGCGAGGATCGGATTGCCCGCGGCGACCTGACCCACGAGCGGCAGACCGGGAGGCGAGGGCAGGCGGATGCCGCGCGAGGTGCCGGGAATCATCTCGATGGCGCCCTTGCGGGCCAGCGCCCGCAGGTGCTCCTCGGCCGCGTTCGGCGAGCGGAAGCCGAGTTCCGCGGCGATGTCGGCGCGCGTCGGTGGGTAGCCGGTGTCGTCGATCCAGCGGCGGATGAGGTCGAGGACCTCGGCCTGGCGTCGCGTGAGCTGCTCCATGGGACGTCTCGTTCCGGTGCGGAGGGCTGGAAGTATATCCAGCCTGTATGGCCATGCAAGGGTGCGCCCGGCGCACCGGCGATCCGTCGGTTGCGCCAGCGAGCGTGCTGGCGTCCTGCCAGTGCTGGCGCGACTGTGGAGCCACGTATAGGCTCGCGGCCCCGACGTGCTCGTCAGGGTGCAGCAGACAGCGCGGGAGGCAGCGCCTTGTACAGGATCGTGACCATGCTCGCGGCGGCGCTGTCGTGGTCGACATCGACGGCGCACGCCTCGCTCGAGGAGGTCCTCGCCGATCCGGCCACCGACGCCGCGGCGCGCGGCCTCGCCATCGCCCGGGCGGCCGACGCGGCGGACGCCGGCTTCGGGGATTCGCGCAGTGCCGTGCGCATGGTGCTCCACGACGCGGCCGGGCGGAGCACCGAGCGACGCCTGCGCATGCGCATCCTCGAGGGCCGCGACGGCGAGGGCGATCGGAGCCTGATCCTCTTCGACTCACCGCCCGATCAGCGCGGAACCGCGCTCCTGACCTGGAACCACGACGGCATCGACGACGACCAGTGGCTCTATCTGCCAGCGCTGCGGCGCGTGAAGAAGATCGCCGCGCGCAATCGCTCCGGCCCCTTCGTCGGCAGCGAGTTCGCCTTCGAGGATCTCTCCTCCGAGCAGCCAGGTGCCTATCGCTGGCTCTACGAGGGCATCGAGGACTGTGCGCTCGGCCGCTGCTACCGCGTCGAACGACGCCCGGTCGAGCGCTGGTCCGGCTACACGCGACAGACGGCGTGGTACGACACGACGGCCCTGCGCCTGGTGCGCGTCGAGTACTTCGATCGGAAGGCATCGCACCTCAAGACCCTGCTCGCGAGCGACTGGCGCATGAGCGAGCGCGGCTACTGGCGTGCCGGCCGGATGGAGATGCGCAACCATCAGACCGGGCGCCGTACGGAGCTGTTCTGGGCGCCTCACGAATTCG